>DGFE01000267.1:0-2412 GCA_002391525.1 Competibacteraceae bacterium UBA3908 | reverse complement strand
GCGCGGCGGGGATGAAGACCCTCGCGCGCAGCATGGGCATCGCCGCCCTGATCCTGAGTGGCTTCGCCGTCGTGGGCACCGGCCTGGTCGCCGTGACCTATACCGGCACCCGGGACATCATCGCCGAGGCGCAACGCAAGGCGCTGGAAGCCAGCCTGAATCAACTGGTGCCGGCGGATCGGTACGACAACCGCGTCACCGAGGATCGCATCGAGGTGGTGGCGCCGGACTGGTTGGGAACCGACCAGCCGGTGACGGTCTATCGCGCTCGCAAGAATGGCCAACCGGTGGCGCTGTTCGCCACGCCCATCGCGCCGGACGGTTACAGCGGACCGATTCAACTGCTGGTCGGGGTCTATGCCGATGGCACGCTGGCCGGCGCGCGGGTGCTGGCGCACAAGGAAACGCCGGGACTGGGCGATGGTATCGACGAGAAGCGTTCGCCCTGGATTCTGGCCTTTGCCGGCAAGTCGCTGGAAAATCCCCGGCCAGACGGCTGGAAGGTCAAAAAGGACGGCGGCGCGTTCGATCAATTCACCGGGGCGACCGTCACCCCGCGCGCCGTGGTCAAGGCCACCCGCAAGTTTCTGGAGTACGTCCAGACCCACCGCGAGCAGTTGTTCGCCCCGGTGGGGGCAACCGTTAAGGAGCGGCAATCATGAGTGAAACGGGCTATCGGCAAATCCTCAAGAGTGGCGTGTGGACCCAGAACACCGGTTTCGTGGCGCTGCTGGGCCTGTGTCCACTGCTGGCGATCTCGAATTCGGTGGTCAACGGCCTGGGGCTGGGCTTGGCGACGACCCTGGTGCTGCTGACGTCCAACGTGGCCGTGTCGCTGATTCGCAACCTGGTCAAACCGGAAGTGCGGATTCCGGTGTTCGTCATGGTGATCGCCTGCGTGGTGACCGCCGTGGAGCTGGCGATGCACGCTTTTCTGCCGGGGCTCTACACCGTGCTGGGCATCTTCATCCCACTGATCGTGACCAACTGTTGCGTGATCGGCCGGGCCGAGGCGTTCGCCTTCAAGCACGGTGTCGCCAAGTCGGCAGTGGACGGTCTCGCCACCGGCTTGGGATTCATGCTGGCGCTGGTGCTGTTGGGCGCATTGCGGGAAGTGGTGGGGCAGGGGACGCTGTTCGGCCAGGCGGATTTGTTGTTCGGCGAGTTTGGCAAACATCTGACCCTGCATCTGGTCGGCGACTATCGCGGTTTCCTGCTGGCCATTTTGCCGCCGGGCGCCTTCATCGGACTGGGCTGCCTGATCGCCCTCAAGAACGTGCTCGACGCCCGCGCCCAGCGTCGCGCCGCCGCCAGGCCGGCCCCGGCAATCCAGGAAGCCAGCGTCTGAACACGACGTTCGGAGCGGTCTCGTTGCTGATCGTGTCAGGAAGAGGTCTTTCATGACCCCGATCCGATTCCCGAGAGCGGTTTCATGGCGTTTGGTCCAGAACATCCTCAGCGGTTGCAACCGCTGATTGAGGCGATGTGCACCGGACTGGATAAGCTGCCACCGTTATAAACGACGGTCGGGGTGCTGGCGGCGATGCGCAGTTCGACCTTTCTACTCCCTATGGGAAACATAAACAAACCGCATCGACCAGAGCCGCCCGTATTACCTGCTGCTTTCTACTCCCTATGGGAAACATAAACGCCGCTTGCCCGTTTGATCCTTATGGGTAAACTTGACTTTCTACTCCCTATGGGAAACATAAACGACCTAGAATCAAGGTCGAATACCGCCCGGACGACGCTTTCTATTCCCTATGGGAAACATAAACCGGTCGCACTGCTCGGCAACGAGGTGGATACAGAACCTTTCTACTCCCTATGGGAAACATAAACCGGCCGGCCGGGCGTCGGCAAATCCACGGTACTGGACTTTCTACTCCCTATGGGAAACATAAACAAGGAATTCTCGGCGACCATCGCAATACGGTCGCCGGCTTTCTACTCCCTATGGGAAACATAAAAGACAATCCCATTTCTGTCCCGCAAATGACCTCGGTTCTTTCTACTCCCTATGGGAAACATAAACGATCGCCGGAATTGGCCGACCTGCTGACGAAAGCGACTTTCTACTCCCTATGGGAAACATAAACGACGCCAGCGGAAAGCGGAGATTGAGTTCGGCGCGGCTTTCTACTCCCTATGGGAAACATAAACGACCGTGGCCGGGACTCTGGAGATGATCGACGCGGTCTTTCTACTCCCTATGGGAAACATAAACCCGGTGATCGCGCAAGAAGACGCCCGCGAACCGTATCTTTCTACTCCCTATGGGAAACATAAACGGCGCGGGCCTTGGCGTTCCACGGCTCCTAGCCGGCCTTTCTACTCCCTATGGGAAACATAAACCGGGTTGCGGGTGTTTGCGGCCCATTGGGCATCAGCCTTTCTACTCCCTATGGGAAA
>DGFE01000217.1:29748-34921 GCA_002391525.1 Competibacteraceae bacterium UBA3908 | reverse complement strand
TGGCGACAGGCGTTGCTGGAAGGTTGGGCGCTGGCGACGCGACGGCATTGCGATTCCGACTGGGCGGAGGCGCTGCTGCCGCTCTATCCCGATCACGACACCCTCACCGCCGCGCTGGCCGACGTGTTGCCGCCGGCACGATTCGAGGCGTACCTGTTGGGATTGTTGCGCGATACTTCGACCGGCGGCCGGGCGACGGCGCTGGTGCTGTTGAGTCGCGTCCAGCGTCCGTGGGGCGTCGAACTGGGGCGGGCGGTCTTGACGCAGGTACGCGAGCGAATTCGCGAGGACAAGCAGCCGGACTGGTGGCTGACTAACGCCCTGCGCGGTTTTGCCCGCTGGCTGCCGCCGGAGCTGAGCGAAGAAGCCGCCGCCGGCTGGCCGACCGATTCCAAACACTGGCGGCAGTGGGAAAACGCGGTCAACGACTTTCTCGACCGGTTGCGGTTCCGTCGGACGATGCGGGAGGCCATCGCGGCTGACGAATCCCCTGAATCAACTCACCCTCACTTGAATATCGAGCTGAAATGAGCAATCTCCTACGGGAACACGCCGAACAACAATTCGCCGAGGAACTGCACGTCCTGGCGGAAACCGACCAGCGGCCCCGACCCCCCAACTGGTATCTGTCGCCGTGGGCGGTGGCGACCTACCTGTTGGGCGACACGCTGCCCAACGGCTTCACTATCACCCCCAAGTACATCGGCAGCCGCCGGCTGATCGAAATCGCCATCGCCACGCTGGCCACCGACCGCGCCCTGTTGCTGCTGGGCGTGCCCGGTACCGCCAAAACCTGGGTGTCGGAACACCTGGCCGCCGCCATCGCCGGCGATTCCACCGCGCTGGTCCAGGGCACCGCCGGCACGGGCGAGGATGCCATCCGCTACGGCTGGAACTACGCCCGGCTGCTGGCCGAAGGCCCGTCGCTGGCGGCGCTGGTGCCCAGCCCGGTCATGCGCGCCATGCAAGACGGCAGCATCGCCCGGGTGGAGGAACTGACCCGCATTCCCTCCGACGTACAGGATTCGCTGATCACCGTCCTGTCCGAGAAGACCCTGCCGATCCCGGAGCTGGATACCGAGGTACAGGCAACCAAGGGTTTCAACCTGATCGCCACCGCCAACGACCGCGACCGGGGCGTCAATGAGTTGTCCAGCGCTCTGAAGCGCCGCTTCAATACCGTGGTGCTGCCGACGCCGGAGACGCTGGAGGAAGAAGTCGGCATCGTGCAACAACGGGTGGCCGCGCTGGGCCGGGCGCTGGAACTGCCCGCCGAACCGCCGGCCCTGGAGGAAATCCGCCGGCTGGTGACCATCTTCCGCGAACTGCGCGCCGGCGTGACCCTGGACGGCAAAGCCAAGCTGAAATCGCCCAGCGGCTCGCTGAGCGTGGCCGAGGCGATTTCGGTGCTCAACAACGGCCTGGCGCTGGCGGCGCACTTCGGCGACGGGCGCTTGCAGGCCGCCGATCTCGCCGCCGGGCTGGTCGGGGCGGTGGTCAAGGACCCGGTGCAGGACGCCATCGTCTGGCGCGAATATCTGGAGACCATCGTCAAGGAGCGCGACGGCTGGAAAGATCTGTACCGCGCCTGCCGCGAACTGTCATGAGCGATCCCGTCATTCTCGGCATCCGCCATCACGGCCCCGGCTCGGCGCGCAGCGTGCTCAAGGCGCTGGCGGACGTGCGGCCGGATTTGATTCTGGTCGAGGGGCCGCCCGACGCGCAGGAATTGCTGCCGCTGGCCGCCGACGCCGGCATGAAACCGCCGGTGGCCCTGCTGCTCTACGATCCCACCGAACCGCGCCGCGCCGTTTATTATCCGTTCGCCGAGTTCTCGCCGGAATGGCAGGCCATCGGCTACGGCCTGGCGAACGGCATCCCGGTGCGATTCATGGACCTGCCACAGGCCATCCGCCTGGCGCTGGAGATCGAAGCGGAAACGACGGCGGAAACCGTCGCGCCCGCCGCTGAAGCGCCGCCCGCCGCCGATCCCGCCGCGCCGGTGGAATCCGATGCCGATATGCAACAAGCCGACGGGAACGGGAAATCGGCCCTGCCCGACATCCGCCGCGATCCGCTGCGCTGGGTGGCGGAAGCCGCCGGTTACGGCGACGGCGAACGCTGGTGGGAGCATCTGGTCGAGCAGCGCCAGGACAGCCGCGAACTGTTCCAGGCGATTCTGGAACTGATGACGGCGCTCCGCGCCGAAGCCGACGCCCAGTCGCCGCCGGACGAAGCCACCGCGAGCGGATGGCGCGGCGTGGAGGCGGCGCGTCAGGAGTTGGAGCAGCAGCGCGAAGCGGCGATGCGGACGCAACTGCGCGCGGCGCAAAAGGAAGGTTTCGAGCGCATCGCCGTGGTCTGCGGGGCCTGGCACGCGCCGGCCTTGGCCAACCCGCCGCCGGCCCGCGAGGACAATGCCCGGCTCAAGGGTCTGCCCAAGCGCAAGCTCGCCGCGACCTGGGTGCCCTGGACGCACGGTCGGCTGACCTACGCCAGCGGCTACGGCGCCGGCGTCGACGCGCCGGGATTTTATCTGCACCTGTGGGAAAGCGCCGGCGAACCAACCGCCCGCTGGCTGGCTCGCATTGCTCAATTGCTGCGTGAACACGATCTCGCCGCCTCCACCGCCAGCGTGATCGAAGCGGCGCGGTTGGCCGAGGCGCTGGCCGCCTTGCGTGACCGGCCCCGACCCACGCTGGAGGAATTGAACGAAGCCACCCTGGCCGTACTCTGCCACGGCGACGCCACACCGCTACGGCTGCTCAAGGAACGGTTGTTGATCGACGAGCGGCTGGGCGAAGTACCGGACGGCACGCCGATGCTGCCGTTGCAACAGGATTTGCAGCGCCAGCAGAAACGGTTGCGACTGGTCCCGGAAGCCGGCCAGCGGCTATTGGAACTCGATCTGCGCAAGCCGAACGATCTGGAACGCAGTCAACTTCTGCACCGGCTGAACCTGTTGGGCATTGCCTGGGGTCGAACCGAGCAGGTCAGCGGCAAGGGCACGTTCAAGGAAAACTGGCGGCTGCAATGGCGACCGGAACTGGCGGTGGCGGTCATCGAAGCCAATCTGTGGGGCAATACGGTGCTGGACGCCGCTTCCGCCCGCGCCCGCGACCTGGCCCAGCGCGGCGAACAGTTGAGCCAGTTGACCGAACTGGTCGAACAAACCCTGCTGGCCGAACTGCCGGACGCCATCGGCGAGGTGATGGAACGGCTGCAAAACGTCGCCGCGCTGACCAGCGACATCCCGCACCTGATGGACAGCCTGCCGCCGCTGGTGCGGGTATTGCGCTACGGCAACGTCCGCCAAACTGACGCTGGCCTGGTCGGACATGTCGTGGACGGGTTGGTGACGCGCGTCGCTATCGGTCTGCCCGCCGCCTGTAGCTCGCTGGACGACGAGGCTGCGCGGGCGATGTTCGTCAAGATTCAGTCGATGAACGCCGCCATCAGCCTGTTGCAGAATCCCGAGCAAACCGCGCTCTGGCAGGGCGCGTTGACGAAACTGGCCGATCAGGCCGGACTGCACGGGCTGCTGGCTGGCCATACCTGTCGGCTGCTGTTCGACCAGAACGTGCTGCCGCCGTCGGAAACCGCCCGGTGGATGGGGTTGGCGCTGTCGCTGGCTGGCGAGCCGGCGATGGCGGCGGCCTGGCTGGAAGGTTTCCTGCACGGCAGTGGGCTGTTGCTGCTGCATAACGACGCGCTATGGGGAATTCTGGACGGCTGGGTGAGCGGTTTGACCAGCGAGGCGTTCGCGCAACTGCTGCCGCTGCTGCGCCGCACCTTCGCCGGTTTCCCGGCTCCGGAACGGCGCCAACTCGGCGAGCGGGTCAAGCGGAGCGGGGCGGCGCGCGGTCCGGCAACGGTCGAAGCGGATGTGGATGTCGAGCGGGCGGATTGGGTGTTGCCGCTGGCGGCGAGGCTGCTGGGGTTGGTCTGAATTACTTGTAGCCTTTGATGCGCTTATGAAGCAACGAGTCGGCCAAATCGAAGCCTAAAGGAACGTGAACGTTGAGGTAGGAGAAATACAACATGATCATGGCTTTTCACGCTATCTATGAAAACGGAGTCTTTCGCCCGACTGGGAAAGTGGATCTGCCTGACCGCTGCGAAGTTGATGTCGAGATTCGCCAGGTTTTTGAGGAGCCGAAAAAACCGAGCCTCGATGATGTCTATTCCATCCTGTCGAAGCGATTTGATTCCGGGGAACACGATGTCGCCGCCCGGCATGACGAGCATCAACCGTGAACGCCGTCTTTCTCGATACGGTGGGACTGGTGGCTTTATGGGATGTTGCCGACCAGTGGCATCCCGCCGCCGAACAAGCTTTCGCCCAACTTGTTTCCGAGCGGAAGTCATTGGTTTCAACCAGTTTCATTCTGCTCGAATGCGGCAATACGGCGGCTCGCCGTCCTTATCGGGATCAGGTCAATTTGCTCAGACAGAATCTGGAACTGCGAGAGGAATTGATCGTTCCCACCGAAGCCGATTGGAAAAATGCCTGGGATGCCTATGCACGAGGCGCGGCGGGCCAGGCTGGAATCGTCGATCACGTGTCCTTCATCGTCATGCGTCGGCTGGGGATCACGGAAGCGTTTACGAATGATCGGCATTTTCAAGCCGCGGGTTTCAGGATTTTGTTTTGAAGTTCTTCCTCTGAAAAGCGGTTGCGCTGAATTTAGTCCCGGTCCGCTGCGCGCGGATCGCCCGACAAATACCGCCCCGTCAGCTTGTGGAACGCCTCCGAAGTGCGGGGACCGGCCCACCCATCCACCTTCACGTAAACACCGGGCAAGGTATTCAGAAACCGTTGCAGCGCCTCCACCCAGGGCGAGGTTTCCGTCTCGGCATAACGTAGCAGCGGTCCGTGCGCGGGTTCGCCGGCACCGGCGAACTCGATCAGATCCCGTTCCGCCAGCCGCCGCAGCAACACCGCCACCCCACAGCGCTGGGCGACGGCGGTTTCGTTCCAGCTATCGTCGGTGACGTATTTGCCCTGACTGTAGTAGGTCGAACAGTTCCACAGATAGGGCGAAGGCACCTCGGGATGATGCAGCCGATAGCCCCAGCCGCCGTGGCCTTCCAGCTTGAACAACGTACCGGCAATGCTCCAGTCCGACCACTGATCCCAATAGGACAGGCACAGCGCATCGGTGGCGCTGTC
>DGFE01000217.1:20985-29446 GCA_002391525.1 Competibacteraceae bacterium UBA3908 | reverse complement strand
ACCACGAACCAGGGCAGGTTCAGCCGCCGACCGACCGTCCAGTAGCGGTCCCGGTCGGCCATGATGGCGTCTACCCGTTCGTCCACATCGGCGGCCCGCTCCTCGCGGATGTCGCAAGCGGCAAACAGGCGCCGATACTCGGTTTGCAACTCTTCGGTGAGAACGATACGGCTCATCGTCGGAAATCTGTTACTTCTGGTTGACAATGATCTGTAGCAATCGATCCGGTTCCGCCTAAGCGCCGGCGGCGCGCAGGACCAGTTTCACCGCGAGCCAGATTCCCAGAATCAGCAACACGGTCAGCCCCACCCCCACGATGATGAAATGCGTGGCCCGGCCATGTCGGAAATCCCGTTCTTGATTACGCACGCTTTGCACCCCGAAGAAGGAGGACAGCACGCTAAGGACGATGTCCAGCGGACCGGGTGACTGGCGGGAGTCCTTGGGATCGGGTTTGGGTGACGGGTCGGGGGTAGTCATTTCGCAATTCGCCTTAAGACGATGGGTGGGATTTTACGGTTTGGCCGGTTGGTTCGGGTCCCGGCGTCGAGCTAGCGTTCGCCGGCCGATTCCGTCGTCGACGCCGCCGCCCGGGCCTCGCGGCGCCGGCGCAGCAGCAGGCGCGAGACGAACACGCCGATCTCGAACAGAAACCACATCGGCAACGCCAGCAGGGTTTGTGAAATCACGTCCGGCGGCGTCAGCAACATGCCGATGACGAACGCGCCGACGATGACATAGGGACGCTTGGCCGCCATGGCGTCGGGAGAGAGAATGCCGGCCAAGGCCAGAATGACCGTGGCCACCGGCACTTCAAACGCGACCCCGAAGGCGAAAAAGATCGTCATCACGAAATCGAGGTAACGATTGATGTCGGTCATCACGGCCACGCCTTCCGGGGCGGTGCTGGTGATGAACGCGAAGAAGATCGGCATGATCACGAAATACGCGAACGCCATGCCGCAGTAGAACAGCAGCGTGCTGGACAGCAGGATCGGCAGGACCATCCGCTTTTCCCGCTGATACAGACCCGGCGCGACGAAGGCCCAGACCTGATAAAGCGTCCACGGAATGGTGATGAAAACCGCCAATACCAGAGTGAATTTGAGCGGGGTCAGAAACGGCGACAGCACATCGATGGCGATCATGCTGCTCTGGGCCGGCATGTGGCGGGTCAACGGACCGGCCAGCGCGCTGTAGATCGGATTGGAGAACGGCGACAGCGCCACGAAAACCAGCAGAATCCCGCTCACGATGCGCAACAGCCGGCTGCGCAATTCGATCAGATGGCTAACCAAGGGCTGTTCGCGGTCGGCGTCGGTCACGAGGGTGGGTTCGACGGCGGGGGTGACGAGGGCTGCGGGGGTGGCGTCGGCGCAGCGACGGACGGATCAGCCGGCGGTGACCCGGTCTTCTCCAGCCGAACCGGCGCGGAAACAGGGATTGCCGGAACCGCGGGCACGCTCGGAGCGGAATAGGGCGGTGGCGCGCCCGTCGGCATGCCCGGTCGCCAGCCCGGCGGCGGACCGGGATCGTCGAATTCTTCCTCGACTTCCCGTCGCAGCGATTTCACCTGGCCAGCAAGATCGTGCAGGTCGTTCAGATCGGCTTGCTGACGCAAGGACTGCTTGATTTCCTCCAGATGCAGTTCCCGATCCACTTCGGCCTTGACCTCGGCGACCATCCGCCGGGCCTTGCCCAGCCACAGACCGGCGGTGCGCGCCAGACCGGGCAGGCGTTCGGGACCGACCACGATCAGCGCGACGACGCCGATCAAGGCCAATTCCCAGAATCCGATCTCGAACATGAGGGTTCGCTCCGGGCGTCAGACCTTTTCGCGGTCCTTGGCCAGCGGGTCGTGCGTCGCGGCATCGCCGGCGGCGCGCTGCTGGGCGGCGGCCTGCTCCAGCTTCTTGGGGTCTTCCTCGGCGGCGGCTTCCGGCTTCCCGCCTTCCTTCATGGCGTCGCGGAAGCCGCGGATCGCCGAACCCAGGTCGGAACCGAGGTTGCGCAACCGGCTGCCGCCGAACAGCACCAGGACGATGACCAGGATGAGCAGTAATTCCCAAATACTGAAATGCATGACGGTTTGCCTCTGATAACGGGGGAAGGCGGCGCCCGCCTAACCAGGAGCGCGGGCGGCTTTTTCGGCCAGGCCGGAAGTACCGAAACGACGGCGCAATTCGTGCAACACCGCATCGGGGCCGAGCCCCTGATGGGCCAGCATGACCAGAGTATGGAACCACAAATCGGCGGTTTCGCGCACCAGATGTTCGGGGTCGCCGTTCTTGGCGGCCAGCAGGGTTTCGGCGGCTTCCTCGCCGACCTTCTTGAGAATGGCGTCCAGGCCCCTGGCGTACAGGCGGGCGACGTAGGAACTGTCGGGGTCGGCCTGCTTGCGCGCTTCCAGGGTCGCCGCCAGTTCGCGCAGGATGTCGTCGCTCATGCGCCGTACAGCTCGCGCGGGTCTTTCAACACGGGGTCGGTGACGACCCATTCGCCGTCGCGCAGTTCCTCGAAGAAACAGCGCTGCCTGCCTGTATGACAGGCGATGCCGCCGATCTGTTCGATCTCCAGCAGCAGCACGTCGTGGTCGCAATCCAGCCGGATGCTCCTGACCTTCTGGGTATGGCCGGAGGTTTCGCCCTTGTGCCAAAGTTGCCGGCGGGAGCGGGACCAGTACACCGCCTCGCCGCATTCCACGGTGCGCCGCAGGGATTCCCGGTTCATCCAGGCCATCATCAGCACCCGGCCGCTGCCGGCGTCCTGGGCGATGGCGGGAACCAGCCCGTCCGCCGTCCATTTGATGCGTTCCAACCAGTCTTCGGTCATGAATTCCCTCACCTCAACCCTCTCCCTCTGGGAGAGGGAGGTATCAAAGCCTCACTTCGATGCCGCGCGCCCGCATGTGGCGCTTGGCCTGTTCGATGGTGTATTCGGCGAAGTGGAAAATGCTGGCCGCCAGCACCGCGTCGGCCTTGCCGAGCAGGATACCGTCCGCCAGATGATCGAGCGTGCCGACCCCCCCGGAGGCGATCACCGGGATGTTGACCGCTTCGCTGATGGCGCGGGTCAGTTCCAGGTCGAAACCGCACTTGGTGCCGTCGCGGTCCATGCTGGTCAGCAGGATTTCCCCGGCGCCGCAGGCGGCCATCCGCCGTGCCCACTCGACCGCGTCGATACCGGTGGGTCGGCGGCCGCCGTGGGTGAAGATTTCCCAGCGCGGTGGTTCGGCCCTCACCCCCGACCCCTCTCCCACAGGGCGAGGGGGGGTTACGGATTTGGCGTCGATGGCGACCACGATGCACTGGTTGCCGAAACGCTCGGCGGCCTCGCGCACGAAGTCGGGATTGGCGATGGCGGCGGTGTTGATGGACACCTTGTCGGCTCCGGCGTTCAACAGCCGCCGCACGTCGGCCAGGGTGCGGATGCCGCCGCCCACGGTCAGCGGGATGAACACCTGGCTGGCCACCTGCTCGACGACGTGGATCATGGTTTCGCGGTCGTCGGAACTGGCGGTGATGTCGAGAAAGGTGAGTTCGTCCGCGCCCTGGTCGTCGTAGCGACGGGCGATTTCCACCGGATCGCCGGCGTCGCGAATCTCCACGAACCTGACGCCCTTGACCACCCGGCCCCGATCCACGTCCAGACAGGGGATGATGCGCTTCGCCAGTCCCATCAGCCGTTCTCCCCGGCGCCGTCGGCCACCCGCTGGGCGGTCGCGAGGTCGATGGTTCCCTCGTACAGCGCCCGACCGATGATCGCGCCCGTGATGCCTTCCTGCTCCACCGCGCGCAGCGCCCGCACGTCGTCCAGGGTGCTGACCCCGCCGGAGGCGATGACGGGAATGCTGATGGCCCGCGCCAGCCGAATCGTGGCTTCGACATTGACGCCCTGCATCATGCCGTCGCGGCTAATATCGGTGTAGACGATGGCCTCCACTCCGTAGCGTTCAAAAACCTGCGCCAGATCGACCACGTCGTGCCTGGACAACTTGGACCAGCCGTTGATCGCGACCCGTCCGTCCCTGGCGTCCAGCCCGACGATGATGTGGCCGGGGTATTCCAGGCACAGATCGCTGACGAAATGCGGGTCCTGCACAGCCTTGGTGCCGATGATGACGAACTGGACGCCGCTGTCCAGATAAGTCTCCACGGTTTGCTCGTCGCGGATGCCGCCGCCGACCTGGATCGGCAAATCGGGAAAGGTTTGGACGATGCGGCGGATCACCTGGGCGTTGACCGGCTGGCCGGCGAACGCACCGTTCAAATCCACCAGATGCAGGCGGCGAGCGCCGGCCTCCACCCAGCGCGCGGCCATCGCCACCGGATCGTCCGAGAACACCGTCGAATCTTCCATGCGCCCCTGGCGCAACCGGACGCACTTGCCGTCTTTCAAATCAATCGCGGGTATCAGCAACATAGCGAGGTTCTTACACTAGAATTGACCGATCACCAACCACTAGGGATTCCAGTCCGCGAAATTGGCGAGCAACCGAAGTCCCGCCTGGGCGCTCTTCTCGGGATGAAATTGCACGGCGAAGATGTTGTCTCGCGCGATGGCCGACGCGAAGTCGAAACCGTACCAGGTCCGACCGGCCACCAGGGATTCGTCCGCCGGTTGCGGATAGTAACTATGAACGAAATAGAAGCGGCTGTCCTGGGGAATTCCCCGCCAGAGCCGATGATCGCGCAGTTGGCGTACCTGATTCCAGCCCATGTGCGGCACCTTGAGCCGTTCGTTGGTGACCGGATCGCGCAGCTCGCCGAACCAGACGACCCGGCCCGGCAGCAGGCTCAGGCATTGGGTGCCGCCATTCTCCTCGCTGAATTCCAGCAGGGCCTGCGGCCCCAGGCACAGTCCGAGAAACGGCTTGCCGAGCGCCGCTTCCCGCACCACATCCAGCAGCCCCCAATGGACCAGTTCGCGCATGCAGTCGCGGATGGAGCCCTGGCCGGGAAACACCACCCGGTCGGCGTGCAGAATGTCGCGACGATCCTGGGTGACGAGCACCCGCGCGCGCGGGGCGACGTATTCGAGCGCCTTGGCGACGGAACGCAGATTGCCCATGCCGTAATCGATGATCGCGATGCTGCTCATGTGGAAGACTCGCGGGAGCGGGAACAGGGGCGCGGCGTTACAGGCTGCCCTTGGTGGAGGGCACACCGGTCGCGCGCGGATCGGGTTCGACCGCCATGCGCAGCGCGCGCCCGAAGGCCTTGAACACCGTTTCGGCGATGTGGTGGGCGTTGCGGCCACGCAGGTTGTCGATGTGCAGGGTCACCAGAGCGTGATTGACGAAGCCCTGGAAGAATTCGCGGAACAGGTCCACGTCGAACTCGCCGATCCGGGCGCGGGGGAATTCGACGAAATACTCCAGACCGGGCCGGCCCGAACAGTCGAGCGCCACGCGGGAGAGCGCCTCGTCCAGCGGCACGTAGGCATGGCCGTAACGACGGATGCCGTGCTTGTCGCCCAGCGCCTGCCGCACCGCTTGCCCCAGGGTGATGCCGATGTCCTCGACGGTGTGATGGGCGTCGATGTGCAAATCGCCCTGGGCTTCGATGTCCAGGTCGATCAGGCCGTGACGGGCGATCTGGTCGAGCATGTGGTCGAGAAACGGCAGCCCGCTGGCGAGCCTGGCGTTCCCCGCGCCATCCAGATTGACGCGCGCCTGAATCCGGGTTTCCAGGGTGTCGCGCTTGACCGTTGCGATGCGTGTGGACATGCGAATTCCGCTTGCTCCGCTCAAAGGGATTACAGACACAATTCTACATAAAAATCCGGTCATCATTCGGTTCAAGACACTGCCTGGACAACCGTTCGAGTACCTTTCCGCGTTATGCCCAAGTTCGGCGTTTCTGCTACTATTCGCGGCGTTTCCGTGCGGTCATGAAGGATGTTCAAAATGCCACGTCCATACAATTTTAGCGCAGGTCCCGCCATGCTGCCCGAGGCGGTTCTGGAACAGGCCAAGGCCGAGATGCTGGATTGGCGGGGTTCCGGCATGTCGGTGATGGAAATGAGCCATCGCGGCAAGGAATTCGTCTCCATCGCCGAACGGGCGGAGGCCGACCTGCGCGAGCTGCTCGACATCCCGGCGAATTACAAGGTGCTGTTCCTGCAGGGCGGCGCGTCCAGCCAGTTCGCCATGGTTCCCATGAACCTGCTGCGCGGCAAGGCCAAGGCCGATTACCTCAACACCGGACAGTGGTCGAAGAAGGCCATTTCCGAAGCCAAGAAGTTCTGCCAGGTCAACGTCGTCGCCAGCTCCGAGGCGGTCAATTTTACCACCGTGCCGGCGCGCGACACCTGGAAATGCGACCCCGAGGCCGCTTACCTGCACTACACGCCGAACGAGACCATCAACGGCGTCGAGATGCACCGGATTCCCGAGGTGGGCGTGCCGCTGGCGGCCGATTTCTCCTCCACCCTCCTGTCGCGCCCGCTGGACGTGAGCCAGTTCGGGGTGATCTACGCCGGCGCCCAGAAGAACATCGGCCCCGCCGGGCTGACCATCGTCATCGTGCGCGAGGACCTGCTGGGCCAGACCGTGACCGGCACGCCGACCATGTACGATTACGCCGTCCAGGCCAAGGACGGGTCGATGTACAACACCCCGCCGACCTATGCCTGGTACATCGCCGGGCTGGTGTTCCAGTGGTTGAAGGCGCAGGGCGGGCTGGCGGGGATGGCCGCGCGCAACCAGGCCAAGGCCGAATTGCTTTACAAGGCCATCGACGAATCCGGCTTCTACAAGAATCCCGTCGATCCGGCCTACCGATCCTGGATGAACGTGCCGTTCACCCTGCCCGACGAGGCGCTGGACAAGCCGTTCCTGGCCGAGGCCAGGAGCGTCGGCCTGCTGACCCTGGCCGGCCACCGCTCGGTCGGCGGGATGCGCGCCAGCCTTTACAACGCCGTGCCGCTGGACGGCGTCAAGGCCCTGGCGGATTTCATGGCCGATTTCCAGAAACGGCGCGGCTGAACGGTTTTCCTTGCGAACTCGCCCCGGACGCCCGCGTCCGGGGTGTTCTTTTTTCAGGCGAATGGTTGACCTACCCATGTACAAGATCCTGACCCTCAACAACATCAGCGTTTCCGGCCTGGAGCGCCTGCCCCGCGACCGCTACGAGATCGCTTCCGAAATCCAGAACCCCGACGCCGTGCTGCTGCGATCCTTCAACATGCACGACTGGCCGGTTCCCGCCAGCCTCAAGGCGGTGGGCCGCGCCGGCGCCGGCGTCAACAACATCCCCGTGCCGCGGATGACCGCCAGGGGCATCTGCGTGTTCAACGCGCCCGGCGCCAACGCCAACGCCGTCAAGGAACTGGTCATCGCCGGGATGCTGCTGGCCGCGCGCAACATCTGCACCGCCTGGGATTACACCCGCAAGCTGCAGGGCACCGACGCCGAACTGTCCAAGCAGGTCGAGGCCGGCAAGAAACAGTTCGTCGGCATCGAATTGCCCAACCGCGTCCTGGGCGTGATCGGGTTGGGCGCCATCGGCGTCAAGGTCGCCAACGCCGCCCGTGCGCTGGGGATGCGGGTCATCGGCTACGACCCGCACATCACCGTCAGCAACGCCTGGCAATTGTCCTCGCAGGTCGAGCAGGTGCTGAGCGTCAACGAAATGGCGGCGCAAGCCGATTTCATCACCCTGCACGTGCCGCTGAACGATGACACCCGCCATCTGATCAGCGCCCCGTTCCTGAAGAACTGCCGGCCAGGATTGACCCTGCTCAACTTCTCGCGCGAGGGCGTGGTGGACGAGGAGGCGTTGTTCGAGGCGCTGCAAGCCAACAAGCTCAAGGCTTACGTCTGCGACTTTCCCACCAACCGGCTGAAGGACCACCCGCGCGTCATCATGTTGCCGCATCTGGGCGCCTCCACCGGCGAGGCCGAGGAAAATTGCGCGATCATGGTGGCCGATCAGGTGCGCGACTATCTGGAAAGCGGCACGGTCCACAATTCCGTCAACTTCCCGGAAATGGCCATGCCGCGCAACGGCGGACCCCGTCTGGCCGTCGTCAACGCCAACGTCCCGCACATGATCGAACGCATTTCCAAGGCGATTTCCGGGGCCGGCATCAATATCCTGGACATGCTCAACAAGTCGCGGGGTGAAATCGCCTGCACCCTGGTGGACACCGCCGCGCCGATACCGGCGGAGGTGGTGGCGCAGATCGCCGACATCCAGGGCGTGCTGGGCGTGCGGGCGCTGTAATCCCTCGTCCTGACCGCCGCGAATCCTCCCCCCGGCGCCGGGAGGGCGAGGCTCGCTCAGTCCGGCTGCTCGCGGGCGATATTGAGATACGCCAGCCAGTAGCGGGACAGTTCGCTCATGCATTCGACCCGGGCCAGCAGCACGGCGAGTTCGGCTTTCAGGCGCTCGGTTTCGGGCAGCAGCGCGGCCAGTTCGAGGTCGAACTCGCTCAACTGCTTGCTGCGGTTGGCCGC
>DGFE01000217.1:14367-20655 GCA_002391525.1 Competibacteraceae bacterium UBA3908 | reverse complement strand
CCAGGCGCGGTGGTATGGCGTCTGTAGTGCAGATTGTAGGCTTCCGGGGCCACGTCCTTCTTGCCCAGCAGATACGCTTCCAACCCCTCCACCCGGGCCAGCATCATGTTGAGATGGTTCTGGGTGGAGGTCCGGTGCGCCAGCGGCTCCAGCAAGGCGATTTTCTCCTCCAACCCGCGCCGTCGCTCCTGGATGTACGCCCGCAGCCGGTCGATTTCGCAGTCCATTTCCACCGATCGCTGGCTCAACCCCTGGATTTCCGAATCGATCCCGTCGAGAAATTCGCGGAGTTGCTCGGACAGCAACCGTTCCAGCGTCAGGGTGACGAACCGTTCCCAGATCGGGTCGGTTTGGGCGCGCAACCCTTCGAGTTGCCGGCGCAAACCGCCGATCCGCTCGATGCTGTCCCGCACGCTCCGCTCGTGCTCGACGCGGTCCCGAGCGCTCCAGACCTGCGCCAGTTGTTCTTCTTCCCTCAATACATACGACATGCCGGCGGCTGCGTTGTCGTCGGTCTCGGCGGCGAGGCTCTCCACGTGGCTGGACTCCGGGGTCGGCAAGAAATGTCTCCAGGAAGATGGACGCACCGCGGGACCGCGGCGCGCGCTGGGTTCAGTCGAGGTAGGTCCAGCCATCCGGGTTGTCGCGATTCAACTCATGCACGTCGTACACGCACAAATCTTCATCGGGCAGATGGGGAAACAACTGTTGGGCCTTGGTTTCCGCCTGCTGTTCGTGCTCGGCCTGAATGAGCGCGACGTTGAGCAGCTTGTCGGAACTGGGGTCTTCCACGATAACGAGATAAGGTTTCATGAGCACTCCCGCGGTTTTATTCAGGTTACAAACTGACGACAACCCGTCTTGCAACCCTGGATCATGGGCTGCGGACATGGGCGGCCAGCCGGTCAATAATAGCGATGGATGCGGAACTGGTTGTCCGGCTCGCGGATGATATCGCCAAGGTGTGAATGAAACGCGCCGGTCCGGCGTTCGGCGAAGTATTGCCGCAGCGTTTCATGAACCACGGTGAAGGCGATCCGGTCCCAGGGAATCTCATCCTCGGCGTACAACTTCACCTCCAGGCTTTCCTCGCCGGGACTGGCATAGCCATCCTTGAGCTGCCCGCGAAACATCAGGTACACCTGGCTGACGTGGAGTAATGAGTATACGCCGTACAGGGTGAGATTTTCGACCACGGCGTTCGCTTCCTCCAGCGCCTCGCGCGCCGCCGCGTTCACCGCCGATTCACCGTTCTCCATGAACCCCGCCGGCAGGGTCCACAGGCCGTAGCGCGGTTCGATGGCACGCCGACACAACAGTATCCGGTCCTGCCATTCGGGGATGCAGCCGGCGACGATCTTCGGGTTCAGATAATGAATGGTGTCGCAGGTGTCGCAAACATGCCGGGGCAGATTGTCGCCGGCGGGAATGCGCAAGCTGACGGGGGCGCCACATTGGCTACAGAATTTCATGGGACAGGATCCTTCGCTGCTGATGCTCGATTCAGGAACAGGGATAAGATTTTGACCATTTCCAACCGGTCGCCGACAGGGAAGATGATAGTCGCCTCGACCGGGCGCGGTCATGGCGGATTGCAACCCGCCTTCCCATCCCCTACAGTTTCGGCCAGCGACCCGGAGCGACAACCCGCGCATGAACGCCGACGACCCCAACGATTCCCCACCCATGACGCCCTTATCCGCCGGCGAGCGCCAGCGCCGTTGGCGATTGATTCTGGGCGGCGGCGCGGCGGATGGCGTCGGTTGTTCGTTGACGGCGGCCGATCTCGGCATGGATCGCTGCCTGGAAAATCTCTACGATGAAGACCGCGGCGGCGGCCTGGGTGGTTCCGCGCCGCGGGTCGCCCGCTGGCTGGGCGACATCCGTCGCTACTTTCCAACGCCCGTGGTACGCGTGCTGCAACAGGACGCCCTGCACCGGTTCGGCTTGCGGCGGATGTTGCTGGAGCCGGAACTGCTGGAAGCGGTCGAACCGGACGTGCATCTGGTCGCTACCCTGCTGTCGCTGAGCGGCGTCATGCCGGCCAAGGTTCGGGAAACCGCCCGGCGGGTGGTGCGTCAGGTGGTTGCCGAACTGGAGCGCAAGCTCGCCAATCCCCTGCGTCAGGCGATTGCCGGCAGTCTGAACCGCGCCGCCCGCCACCGCCGTCCGCGTCACAGCGAAATCGACTGGCATCGCACCATCCGCGCCAACCTGCGCCATTACCAGCCCGGTTATCGCACCGTCATTCCCGTCACCCGCATCGGCTTCGGTCGCCGCGCCGCCGCGCTGCGCGACATCATCCTGTGCGTGGATCAAAGCGGCTCGATGGCGGCCTCGGTGGTGTACTCCGGCATCCTGGCGGCGGTCCTGGCCTCGATCCGCTCGGTACGCACCTCGCTGGTGGTGTTCGATACCGCCGTGGTGGATTTGACCGAGCAACTCGCCGATCCGGTCGAGGTCCTGTTCGGCACCCAACTGGGCGGCGGCACCGACATCCACCGGGCGCTGAGCTACTGTCAGGGGCTGGTGCGCGCGCCCAACGACACCATTCTGGTGCTGATCAGCGATCTGTACGAAGGCGGCGACCGCCAGCAATTGCTCAAACGGGCCACCAGTCTGACCGCCTCCGGGGTACGGTTGATCGCGCTGCTGGCGCTGTCCGATCAAGGCGCGCCCGCCTACGATCACGATATCGCCGGCGCGCTGGCCGGAATGGGCGCGCCCGCCTTCGCGTGCACGCCCGATCAGTTCCCCGACTTGATGGCCGCCGCCATCGAACGGCGCGATCTCGCCCAATGGGCGGCGGCACGCGGCATCGCGACGGCGGGCCGAACCACCTGAGCCCTGCCGGCGGGATTGGCGGTGGAAAAAGCCGCCAATGACCGTGACCAATGGATTCCGTACCCGCGCCGACGAAGGTCGCGCAACGTTTCATCAAATCATAACAGACGGTCGGGATGATGCCGGTTTTAAGCCAAACCGCGCCATCGAGCACCGCCCGTCATGAACGAATCTCCCGAGTCTTATCTGCTGACACCCGGTCCGTTGACGACCTCGCTGGCCACCAAATCCGCGATGCTGCGCGATTGGGGTTCCTGGGACAGCGATTTCAACGAACTTACCGCTCGCGTTTGCCGCCGGCTGCTGGCGGTGGCCCACGCCGAGGACACTCACGTCTGCGTGCCCTTGCAGGGCAGCGGCACCTACGCCGTGGAGGCGGCGCTAGCGACCTTGCTGCCACGGGACGGCAAGGCGCTGGTGTTGATGAACGGCGCCTACGGCCAGCGCATGGCCCGTATTCTTCGGTATCTGGGCCGCGACTTCGTGCCGCTGGACATGGGCGACTACCTGCCGCCGCCGCCCGAACGGGTGGCGGCGATGCTGGTCGCCGACCCCGACCTCGCTCACGTCGCGGTGGTGCATTGCGAAACCTCCTCGGGCATTCTCAATCCTCTGGAGGCTATCGCCGAGGTTACCCGCCAGCAGGGACGGCGGCTGTTCGTGGATGCCATGAGTTCCTTCGGCGCGCTGCCGGTGGACACCCGCGAATTGCCCTTCGACGGGCTGGTGTCCTCGGCCAACAAGTGTTTCGAAGGCGTGCCGGGCTTCGGCTTCGCCCTGCTGCGGCGCGGGGCGCTGGAACAGTGCGTCGGCAACGCCCATTCGCTGAGCCTGGATCTGTACGACCAATGGCTTTATCTGGAGCGTACCGGTCAATGGCGATTCACTCCGCCCACTCACGTGGTGGCGGCCTTCGCCAGCGCCCTGGATCAGCACCAGGCCGAAGGCGGCGTCGCCGGTCGGCTGGCGCGCTACGTTCATAACAAGGAGATCCTGGTCAGCGGTATGCGCGCCATGGGCTTCCATACGCTGCTGGCCGACTGCTGGCTGTCGCCGATCATCGTCACCTTCCACGCGCCCGGCCATCCAAATTTCGATTTCGAAACCTTCTACCGGCTGATCAAGCAACGCGGTTTCATCATCTATCCCGGCAAGCTGACTCAGGTGGACAGCTTCCGCATCGGTTGCATCGGCCAGTTGTTCGAGGCGCAGATGCGCGGCGTGCTGACTGCGGTTCGCGCCACGCTGGACGCGATGGGCATACCGGACGGCTCGCCCCGGCCCGAGGACCTGGATAAACCGACTTTCTGAAATCCGCATGGAGAATCAACCCCCCATGTACTTCCACTATCAGCGTTCCTACCGCGGCCCGGTGCAAGCGGTGATTCTGGATTGGGCCGGCACGACGGTGGACTTCGGCTCGCTGGCTCCGACCATGGCCTTCGTCCAACTGTTCGCCGAGCAGGGGGTGGCGCTCGACGTCGCCGAGGCGCGCGGGCCGATGGGCCTGGAAAAACGCGAGCACATCCGCCAGCTTTGCCAGTTACCGACCATCGCCGACCGCTGGCGCGAACGCCACGGCGCGGAACCGGCCCAGTCCGACGTGGACCGGCTGTACGAAGCCTTATTGCCCCTGCAAATGGCCGCCATCCGCGACTGCGCACAACTGATCCCCGGCTGCCGCGAGATGGTCACCGCCTTGCGGGCGCGCGGCATCCGCATCGGCGCCAACACCGGTTACAGCCGCGCGATGCTGGAACCCTTGCTGCAAGCCGCCGCCGAGCAGGGCTACGCGCCCGACAGCACGGTCTGCGCCACCGAAGTGCCGCGCGGTCGGCCCTATCCCGACATGAGTTTCAAGAACCTGCTCGAATTGGGCGCGGACACGGTGCACGCCTGCGTCAAGGTGGACGATACCGTGCCCGGCATCGAGGAAGGGCTGAACGCCGGGTTGTGGACGGTGGGCGTCGCGATCAGCGGCAACGAAATTGGCCTGCCGCTGGCGGGTTGGGAAGCGCTGCCCGTCCCCGAACAGCGTCGGCGCCGCGAACGCGCCTATCGACGACTCCTTACCGGCGGCGCCCATTACGTGATCGACTCCATCGTCGATCTGCCGCGTTGCCTGGACGCCATCGAGGCCCGGCTGGCGCGCGGCGAACGGCCGTGAGTCGCGCTGGCCGCTACCGGATTTCGCACCGCCGGCGGGGATTGGGCTGGGAAGAATAACCGCCTTGGCGATGGAACAGGTTCACCGTTCGATTCGATGTCGTTCCAGCGACGAAGCATCGGGTTGATCACAATTTCGCAACACGACCGTCGCACAATCCTCGCTTATCAACCATCGCGCCGGACCGCTCCAGACCGTCGCCTTTCACCTTTCCGTAACCCGCGAGGATTTTCGATGAAATTCGCCACCGTGTTCGGTGTGCTGCTGCTGGCCGGCGTTGCCTTCGCCGCCCAGGCCAGGACCGAGCTGATCGTCTATACCGCCGTCGAGGCCGACGAGCTGGCCAAGTTCAAGCAGGCCATCGAAGCCGATCATCCCGACCTCGACATCAAATGGGTCCGCGATTCCACCGGCATCATCACCGCCAAGCTGCTGGCCGAGAAAGCCAACCCGCAAGCCGACGTGGTATGGGGTCTGGCGGTGACCGGCCTCAAGCTGCTGGCCGATCAGGGTTATTTCCAGTCCTACGCGCCCAAGGGCGTGGAGACGCTCGATCCCCAGTATGTGGACAAGGCCAATCCGCCGCAATGGGTCGGTCAGCGCGCCTGGGTCGCCTCACTCTGCCTCAACACCGTCGAAGCCGAAAAACTCAAGTTGCCTACGCCGACCTCCTGGCAGGATCTGACCAAGCCGGAATTCAAGGGCAAGGTGGTGATGCCGAATCCCAATTCGTCCGGCACCGGTTTCCTCGACGTGTCGGCCTGGATTCAGATGTGGGGCGAGGAGAAAGCCTGGAAATACATGGATGGTCTGCACGAGAACATCGCCCAGTACACCCATTCCGGCTCCAAGCCCTGCAAGATGGCCGCCGCCGGCGAAGTGCCGGTCGGCATCTCCTTCGCCTATCGCGGCGCGCAGGAAAAGAGCAAGGGTGCTCCGGTCGAGGTGATCGCGCCGAAAGAAGGCGTGGGCTGGGATTTGGAATCGTTCGCCATCGTCAAGGGCACCAAGAAGCTCGAAGCCGCCAAACAACTGGCCGACTGGTCGGTGACCCGTAAGGCCAACGAGCTGTACAACGAAGGCTACGCCGTGGTCGCCATGCCCGGCGTCGCCAAACCGGTGCCGAATTACCCCGCGGGCATCGCCGAGAAGATGATCAAGAACGATTTCGAGTGGGCGGCCAAGCACCGCGAGGCGGTCCTGGCCGAGTGGGCCAAACGCTACGACGGCAAGTCGGAGCCGAAGAAATAGCCACGCCCTCACCCCCGGCCCCTCTC
>DGFE01000217.1:791-14087 GCA_002391525.1 Competibacteraceae bacterium UBA3908 | reverse complement strand
CTCTCCCGGAGGGCGAGGGGAGCAAGCGCCCTCACCCCTGGCCCCTCTTCCTGTGGGAGAGGGGAGATCAATCAGCAGGTTGACTACCCATGACCACGCCCTATCTGCGCATCCGCAACCTCAGTAAACACTTCGGCGACTTCACCGCCCTCGATAACGTCAACATCGACATTTACCGGGGCGAATTCGTCTGCTTTCTCGGCCCGTCCGGCTGCGGCAAGACCACGCTGCTGCGGGCGATCTCCGGGCTGGACATCCAGACTCACGGCACGGTGGAGCAGGACGGGCGCGACATTTCCGCGCTGCCGCCGGCGAAGCGCGATTTCGGCATCGTGTTCCAGTCCTACGCGCTGTTTCAAAACCTCACGGTCGCTCGCAACATCGCCTACGGCCTGGAGAACCGCAAGCAGCCCAAGGCGGCGATCCAGCAGCGGGTCACGGAGTTGCTGGAACTGATCGGCCTGCCCGACAGCGGCCACAAGTATCCGGCGCAACTGTCCGGCGGCCAGCAGCAGCGGGTGGCACTGGCGCGGGCGCTGGCGATTTCGCCGGGCCTGCTGTTGCTCGACGAGCCGCTGTCGGCGCTGGACGCCAAGGTGCGGACGCACCTGCGGGAGGAGATCAAGAGCCTGCAACGCCGGCTGGGCATCACCACCATCATGATCACCCACGATCAGGAAGAAGCCATCAGCATGGCCGACCGGATCGTGGTGATGCGGGATGGCCGCATCGAGCAGATCGGCACGCCGCTGGAAATCTACCATCAGCCCGCCAGCCTGTTCGTGGCGGAATTCATCGGCGCGATGAACCTGCTGCCGGCGACGCGGATCGGCCACGGCGAAATTCAACTCGGATCGGCGCGGCTGGCCTGCGCGGTCCAAGGCTACGAACCGGGCGCGGCGGTGCGGGCGGCGGTGCGACCGGAAGACATCGTCTGCACCGGCAAGACCAACGGCCACGCCAACAGCCTCCAGGCCGAAGTCCACGACCTGGAGTTCATGGGACCGTTCTTCTGGCTGAGCCTGGGCGGCGGCGAACTGGGCGAACACCGGCTGCGGGCGCAACTGCCCAGCCAGCGGGCGCGCGAGCTGGATCTCCGTCCGCGCGAGGCGCTGCATCTGCACATCCCCGCCGAACACATCCGCCTCTTCCCGAACAGCTACTCCCATGGCTGAGCTAACGATGGTCGCGCCGCGCGTTCGTCCGCGCCTGGGCCGCGACGAATGGTTGATGGGCGGCGGTTTGCTGGTGTTGGCGCTGTATCTCGCCATCACCCTGTTGGTACCGCTGGCGCTCATGCTGACGAAAAGCGTGCAGGATCGCGAGGGCGCTTTCGTCGGCTTGGCCAATTTCGCCCAATACTTCACCAATCCGGCGCTGTCGGGCGCCATCGGCAACAGCCTGTGGGTATCGGCGCTGGCCACGGCGATCACCATCGCGCTGGCCTTCGGTTACGCTTATGCCCTGAATCGCAGTTGCATCCCGTTCAAGGGCTTTTTCCGGCTGGTGGCCATGTTGCCGCTGCTGGCGCCGTCGCTGCTGTCGGCCATCGCGCTGGTTTATCTGTTCGGCAACCAGGGCGCGCTAAAAGGCTGGCTGTTCGGCGAGAGCATCTACGGGCCGATCGGCATCGTGATCGGTTCGGTGTTCTGGACCTTTCCCCACGCCCTGATCATCATCAGCACCGCGCTGGCCACCGCCGACGCCCGGCTGTACGAAGCGTCGGAGTCGCTGGGCGCCAGCCGCTGGCGGACCTTTACCGTCGTCACCCTGTCCGGAGCGCGCTACGGCCTGATCAGCGCGCTGTTCGTGGTGTTCACCCTGGTCATCACCGATTTCGGCGTGCCCAAGGTGGTCGGCGGCCAGTTCAACATGCTGGCGACCGACATCTACAAGCAGGTGGTGGGACAACAGAATTTTCAGATGGGCGCGGTGGTCTCGCTGCTCCTGCTCCTGCCGGCCGTCCTCGCTTTCTTCGTCGAGCGGTGGGCGCAGCGGCGGCAGATCTCCAGCCTGTCCAGCCGCGCCGTGCCCTACCGGCCCAAACCCAGTCCGGTTCGCGATCTGGCGCTGCTCGGCTTTGTTGGTCTGGTGGCGCTGGTCATCCTGGGCATCCTGGGCATGGCCGCCTTCGCCTCGTTCGCCAAGCTGTGGCCCTACAACCTCAGTCTGACCCTGAGCCATTACGACTTCAGCAACGCCGACGGCGGCAGTTGGGCTTCTTACGGCAACTCGATCCGGCTGGCGCTGTACACCGCCGTGTCCGGCAGCCTGGTGGTCTTTGTCGGCGCCTATCTGGTCGAGAAGACCCGGGTGGCGAAACCGCTGCGGACGGCGACGCATCTGCTGGCGCTGATCCCGATGGCGGTGCCGGGGATGGTGCTGGGGCTGGCCTACATCTTTTTCTTCAACGCGCCCGGCAACCCGTTGAATTTTCTGTACGGCACGATGGCGATTCTGGTGCTGGCCACCATTGCGCATTTCTACACCGTCAGCCACCTGACCGCGCTGACCGCCTTGAAACAGCTCGATCCGGAGTTCGAGTCGGTGTCGGCCGCGCTCAAGACCCCGTTCTACCGCACCTTTTGGCGGGTGACGACGCCGATGTGCCTGCCGGCGATCCTGGACATCGCCATTTACTTCTTCATCAACGCCATGACCACCGTATCGGCGGTGGTGTTCCTGTACGCGCCCCACACCACCCTGGCCTCGGTGGCGGTGCTGAACATGGACGATGCCGGCGACACTGCGCCAGCGGCGGCGATGGCGATGCTGATCGTCTACACCTCCGCCGGGGTGCGCCTGCTGCACGCTTGGCTGAGTCGCTGGCTGCTCCGGCGCACGCAGGCGTGGCGGCTGCAAGGCCGTTAGCGGACCAGTGGGTTAAATGGTGTATCCGGTCACTGGGTTCCGCCAATCGGTGGCGGTCGTGCCGCCGACCTTCACGTCCTCGACGATGCGATCCTTGTCCACCCGCCCGGAAAACGGCGGATTGGCGAGAATGACGTGGAAACCCTCGACCGGCAGCCCCAGCTCGATTTTCCGGGCCGCGTCCAGCGTGGTGGTCAGCGCGTTGCGGTGAAGAATGCGCACGTCCGGCAGACCGCGCAAGGTCAGGTTCATGGTCGCCAGCCGCACCATCTTGGCGTCCACGTCGTTGCCGAAGAACGTGCCGGTCTGAAGCAGATTCCACTTGCCGGCGGAAAGATTATCGCCATGCCCGCGCCGGACCGTTTTCCCATCCAGTTCCACCACTTTGATTCCATGCGTGCTGGAATTCGCCAGCTTGATGTGATCGAAAGCGGCTACCAGAAACCCGGCGGTGCCGGTGGCGGGATCGTACACGCTCTCGCCGATTCGGGGATCGATCATTCGGACGATGGCGCGGTTGCGTTCGGGAAAAAAGAAAACGGCTTGGCGTTCACGCGCCAAGCCGTTGCTTTGATTGGTCGGGGCGAGAGGATTTGAACCTCCGACCACCTGCACCCCATGCAGGTGCGCTACCAGGCTGCGCTACGCCCCGCGAAACGGCGAACGGGTCGCCGTAAAGGTTGATAATGCTAATGCAATCCGCCTGGCTTTGCCAAGCGTTCGCGCTTCACGCGATTACTGCGCCTCGCCCTTGAAGGCATCCACCCGCGCCTTGAGCTTCTGGCCGGGTCGGAAGGTCACGACCCGCCGCGCGGTGATCGGGATCTCCTCGCCGGTCTTGGGATTGCGGCCCGGTCGCTGGTTCTTGTCGCGCAGATCGAAATTGCCAAACCCGGATAATTTCACCTGCCGGCCCCGTTCCAGGGCGCCGCGGATTTCCTCGAAGAAGATCTCCACCAATTCCTTGGCCTCGCGCTTGTTGATGCCCAGTTCCTCGAACAACCTTTCCGCCATGTCGGCTTTTGTTAGTGCCATGCTCCTAAACCCTAAGCGTTGCGTCAAACTGTTCCGCAAGTCCCGCGATAATGCCGGATACGGTCTCCTCGACTACATTGTCTGTAAGATTGCGTGAGAAATCCTGTAGAATCAATCCCAAAGCCAAACTTTTCCGGCCTTCGGGGACTCCCTTGCCCCGATAGACATCGAAAAGCCGCACCTCGCGCAACAATTCGCCGCCATGTTGGCGGACGCAATCCTGTATCGCCCGCGCGCTGACGGCTTCATCCACCACGATGGCGATGTCGCGGCGGCTGGCCGGAAACCGGGACAGTTCCCGGAACGCCGGGACCCGCGCCGGCTGCAAACCCGCCAGCCGCAACTCGAACGCGAAGGCGTCGCCTTCCACATCCAGCTCCCGCGCCACGCGCGGATGCAGCGCGCCCAGCCAGCCCATCACCGCGCCCGCCCGCTCGATTCGGGCGCTCTGACCCGGATGCAAGGCCGGATGGGCGGCGGCGACGAAGACAAACGCTTCCGGCTCGCCGGTCAGGGTCAGCAGCGCCTCGACATCGGCCTTGAGATCGAAGAAATCCACTGGCCGGGCCGGCGCGCCCCATTGTTCCGGCAGGGCAGTACCCGCCGCCACACCGCCGATGTACGGTTCCTGCAGCAGACCATCGTCCGCCGGAACGAAATTCAGCCCGTACTCGAACAGCCGCACCCGCGGCTGCTGGCGTTTCTGATTATGGATCAGCGCCTTGAGCAGGCCCGGCCACAGGCTGGTGCGCATGACCGCCAAATCGGCGGAAATCGGATTGGCCAAGGCCAGCGGCTCCCGTTCGGGATCGAGGCATTTCTGGAAAACCGGATCGACGAAGCTGTAGGTGATGGCTTCCTGAAAGCCGCGTTGCGCCAGGGTTTCCCTGAACCGCTCCAGCCCGATCTGGCCTTCCGGTTGCGGCGGCATCTCCAACCGGGTCAGGGGACGATTGCCCGGCAAGCGGTCGTAACCGTAGATCCGGGCGACCTCCTCGATCAGATCTACTTCCAGCGCGATGTCGAACCGGCTGCTCGGCGGCGCGACCAGCCAGTGATCCATCTCAACCGCCACCGCCATGCCCAGCCGTCGCAGGATACCCTCGACTTCGGCGGCGGGAACGTCCATCCCCAGCAGCTTGCGGATGCGTTCCGGGCGCAGCCGGATGGCCGGTTCCGCCGGCAGATGGTCGGATGAAACCGCCTCGACGATGGGACCGGGCTGGCCACCGGCCATGTCGATCAACAAGCGGGTGGCGCGTTCGGCGGCGCGGCGCTGCAATTGTGGATCCACCCCGCGCTCGAAGCGGTAGGAGGAGTCGGTCTGCAAGCCGTAGCGGCGGGCGCGGCCGGCCATGCTGGCCGGCGCGAAGAAGGCGCTTTCCAGAAACACGTCGCGGGTGGCGTCGGTGCAGGAACTGATCTCGCCGCCCATGATCCCGGCCAGCGCCAGCGGGCCAGCGTGATCGGTGATCAGCAGGGTTTCCGCGTCCGGCTCCACCACGACCCCATTCAGCAGTTCCAGCCGGTCGCCGGGTCGGGCGCGGCGCACCTCGATGCCACCGCTCAGCCGGCCCAGGTCGAAGGCGTGCATCGGCTGACCGAGTTCCAGCATCACGTAATTGGTCACGTCCACCAGCGGCCCCAGACTGCGCATTCCGGCGCGGCGCAGCCGCTCCTTCATCCACAGCGGCGTCTCGGCGGCAGGATCGACGTTGCGAATCACCCGACCGACATAACGCGGACAATCGGCGGGATCGAGCAGGGTCACCGGAAAAACGGCGTCCAGCACCGGCTCCACCGCCTCCACCGGCAGCGGGCGGAACTCGCGGCGGTTGAGCGTCGCCACCTCGCGGGCGATGCCCTCCATGCCCAGACAATCGCCGCGATTGGGGGTCAGTTCAATCTCGATCAGCGTGTCGTCCAGCGCCAGCAACTCGCGCACGTTCTGGCCGGGCCGGCTGTCGGTGGGCAACGGCAGCAAGCCATCCGAGCTTTCCGCCAGTCCCAGTTCTTTCGCCGAACACAACATGCCTTGCGACTCGACGCCGCGCAATTTGGAGGGCCTGATCTTCAACCCGCCGGGCAGCACCGCGCCGATCAGGGCGGCGGGCGCGCATAGGCCGACGGCGACGTTCGGCGCGCCGCAAACGATCTGCAGTGGTTCAGCGCCGCCCACGGCCACTGTCGCCACCCACAACCGGTCCGCGTCGGGATGCGGAATCAGGTCAATCACCCGGCCCACCACGACCTTCTCGAAAGGGGGCGCGGCAGGCTCGACGCTGTCCACTTCCAGACCGGCCATGGTCAGTTGCGCCACCAGTTCGGCGCTGGAAATCGCGGGATCGACCCATTCCCGCAACCATTGCTCGCTGACTTTCATGCCGGCTGCCTCACTGAAACTGCTCCAGAAAGCGCAGATCGTTCTCGAAGAACAACCGCAGATCATTGACGCCATAGCGCAGCATGGTCAGCCGTTCCACACCCATGCCGAAGGCGTAGCCGGTGTAGCGCTCGCTGTCGATGCCGACCTTGTCGAACACCGTCGGATGCACCATGCCGCAGCCCAGCACTTCCAGCCAGCCGCTGTGCTTGCAGACCCGACAACCGCCGCCGCCGCAGATCACGCACTGAATGTCCACCTCGGCGGACGGTTCGGTGAACGGAAAATAGGAGGGCCGGAAGCGCACCGCCAGATCGCGCTCGAAGAAGTTGCGCAGGAAATCGTCCAGCACGCCTTTCAGATCGGCGAAGCTCACGTCTTCGTCCACCAGCAGGCCCTCGACCTGATGGAACATCGGCGAGTGGGTCAAGTCGGAGTCGCAGCGGTAGACCCGCCCCGGCGCGATCACCCGCACGGGCGGCGCTTGGCGCTCCATCACCCGGATCTGCACCGGCGAGGTATGGGTGCGCAGCAGGGTGTGGGCGTCGAAATAAAAGGTGTCGTGCATCGCCCGCGCCGGATGGTGCGGCGGGATGTTGAGCGCCTCGAAATTGCGGAAGTCGTCCTCGACCTCGGGGCCTTCGGCGACCGCGAAACCGATCCGGGTGAACAAGGCTTCGATGCGCGCCAGGGTGCGGCTGAGCGGATGGTGGCCGCCGGGCCGCTGACCGCGCCCCGGCAGCGTCACATCGATGGCCTCGCTCGCCAGCCGAATGTCCAGCGCCGCCGCTTCCAGCGCGGTCTTGCGCGCGGCGATGGCGGTTTCGAGCGCCTGCTTGGCTTCGTTGATCGCCTGGCCGGCCTCGCGACGCTGTTCGGGCGGCAGGCGTCCGAGTTCCTTGAGGCGTTCGGTAAGGACGCCTTTCTTGCCCAGATAATGCACGCGCGCTTGATCGAGGGCGACAAGATCGCCGGCCCCGGCGATGGCGGTTCGGGCGGTGTTGATCAGTTCGGGCAATGCGTCCACACGGGCGGATCTCTCAACGATGACAAACAAAAAAGGGAAAGGGCCGCGGCCTTTCCCCGTTCGGAATCCCGGACGCCACCGGACCGGATTCCGGTCCGGCGGACGGTTCAGGCGACGCCGAGCGCGGCCTTGGCGCGATTGGCCAGTTCGGCGAACGCCGGCTTGTCGAATACCGCCAGATCGGCCAGCACCTTGCGGTCGATCTCGATGGCGGCCTGCTTCAAACCGTTGATCAACCGGCCGTAGGACAGGCCGTTGTCGCGGGCACCGGCGTTGATGCGAACGATCCACAAGGCGCGGAATTCGCGCTTCTTCTGGCGGCGGTCGCGATAGGCGTACTGGCCGGCCTTGATGACAGCCTGCTTGGCGACCCGGAACACCTTGCTGCGGGCGCCGTAATAACCCTTGGCCTGTTTGAGAACTTTCTTGTGGCGGGCGTGGGCGGTAACACCGCGTTTCACTCGGGGCATGACTTAAACTCTCCGGTTCGGCGAATCAACTGTAGGGCAGCATCCGACGCACCGCCGGCACGTCCACCGCCGCCAGGGTGGTGGTCCCGCGCAACTGGCGTTTCCGCTTGGTGCTCTTCTTGGTCAGGATGTGCCGGAGGTGCGAGTGCGAACACTTGTACTTGCCGGACCCGGTGCGGCTGAAGCGCTTGGCCGCGCCGCGATTGCTTTTCATCTTGGGCATTGCATGACTCCGCTATTTTAATGGAAAAATTCTGGGCCAACCCCGGCTCGGGCCGGAGACGGAAAACGCTGATCGCCTGAAGGAGAATTACTTCTTCTTGACCGGCGCGATGGTCATCACCATCTGCCGCCCTTCCATTCTGGGCCGCTGTTCCACCGCGCCATAGGGAGCGAGATCGTCTTCGACGCGCTTGAGAAGTTGACCTCCCAGATCCTGGTGCGCCATTTCGCGGCCCCGAAACCGCAGCGTCACCTTGGCTTTGTCGCCTTCGCTCAGGAAACGGATCAGGTTGCGTAGTTTGACCTGATAGTCTCCTTCGTCCGTGCCTGGACGGAACTTGATTTCCTTGACCTGAATCTGTTTTTGTTTCTTCCTCGCTTCCTGCTGTTTCTTGGCCAATTCGAACCGGTACTTGCCATAATCCATGATGCGGCAGACCGGCGGCTTGGCGTTCGGGGAGATTTCCACCAAATCCAGTTCGGCTTCCTCGGCGAGCCGCCTGGCTTGCGCCAGGGGCACGATCCCGGCCTGTTCGCCGTCCTGATCGATCAGGCGCACTTCGCGCCCGGTGATCTCGTCGTTGAGCCGGAGTTCATTGTTTGCGGCGATGTTGCTGTCCTCCAGTGATTAGTCGGTCCGTCCGCGCCGGGCGATATCGGCTTGCAGCAGCTCCACGAAAGCCGTCAGGTTCATGACGCCCAGGTCCTTGCCGGCGCGGGTGCGCACCGCAACCGTGTCCGTTTCCATCTCCCGGTCGCCGACGACCAGCAGATAGGGAACGCGCTGTAAGGTGTGCTCGCGGATTTTAAAGCCGATTTTCTCGTTTCTCAAGTCAGCCGCGACGCGGAAACCTTGTTGCATAAGGGATTTTTCGATCTTGACGGCGTAGTCGGCCTGATGGTCGGTGATGTCGAGCACCACCGCCTGCGTCGGCGCCAACCAGGCCGGCAACGCGCCGGCGTAGTGTTCGATCAGGATGCCGATAAAACGCTCCAGCGAACCGAGAATGGCGCGATGCAACATCACCGGAACCCGCTTGCCGCCGTCCTCGGCGATATAGTGGGCGTCCAGCCGGCCCGGCATGGAAAAATCGACCTGGATGGTGCCGCACTGCCACAGCCGGTCCAGGCAATCGCGCAGCACGAACTCGATCTTGGGGCCGTAGAACGCGCCTTCGCCGGGCTTCAACCGCCACGGCAGGCCGCTGCGGTTCAGAGCCAGTTCCAGGGCTTTTTCGGCCTTGTCCCACACCTCGTCGCTGCCGACCCGCATCTCGGGCCGGGTGGACAGCGCCAGTTGCACCTCGTTGAAACCGAAATCGGCGTAGACCCGGAACAGCAGGTCCATGAACGCCGACACCTCGGCCTGAATCTGATCCTCGGTACAGAAGATATGCGCGTCATCCTGAACGAAGTTGCGCACCCGCATCAGCCCGTGCAGGGTGCCGGATGGCTCGTTGCGGTGGCAGGAGCCGAATTCGGCCATGCGCAGCGGCAGATCGCGATAACTGCGCAACCCCTGATTGTAAATCTGGATGTGGCAGGGGCAGTTCATCGGCTTGACGGCGTAGTCGCGACTTTCCGACGCCGTGGTGAACATGTCGTTGCGGAATTTTTCCCAGTGGCCGGAGCGTTCCCACAGGCTGCGGTCCACGATCTGCGGGGTGTGGACTTCCTGGTAACCGTGCTCGCGCAACAACTGGCGGATGTAGTTCTGGATTTCGACGTAAACGCGCCAGCCGCGGTCGTGCCAGAACACCATGCCCGGTGCTTCCTCCTGGACATGGAACAGGTCGAGCGCCTTGCCGACCTTGCGATGGTCGCGCTTCTCCGCTTCCTCCAGCCGGTGCAGATAGGCTTTCAGCGCCTTCTGATCCAGCCAGGCGGTGCCGTAGATGCGCTGGAGCATCTCGTTGCGGGAGTCGCCGCGCCAGTAGGCCCCGGCCACCTTCATCAGCCTGAACGCCTTGAGCCTGCCGGTGGAGGGCACGTGCGGCCCGCGGCAGAGGTCGATGAAATCGCCTTGCCGATACAGCGAAATATCCTCGCCGGATGGAATATCGGCGATGATCTGCGCCTTGTACTCCTCGCCCATGTCGCGGAAAAAGGCGACCGCTTCATCGCGCGGCATGACTGAACGCTCCACGGGAATATCCTGGGCGGCCAGTTCCTCCATCCGCGCCTGAATGCGCTCCAGATCCTCCGGGGTGAAGGAACGCTCGAAGGCGAAATCGTAGTAGAAGCCGTTCTCGATCACCGGACCAATGGTGACCTGGGCGCTGGGATAGAGTTGCTTGACGGCGTGCGCCAGCAGATGGGCGCTGGAATGGCGGATGATTTCCAGCCCTTCCGGGTCGCGCTCGGTGACGATGGCCAGAGTCGCGTCCTGGGTGATGGTGTGCGACGTGTCCACCAACCGGCCGTCCACCTTGCCGGCCAGAGCGGCCTTGGCCAGCCCCGGCCCGATTGCGGCGGCGACTTCGCGAACGCTGACCGGCGCGTTGAACACGCGCTGGTTGCCATCGGGGAGCGTGATGATCGGCATGACTGGAATTCTCTGATCCGCTGATTCTTTTGCCCAAGCTCAAATAGTTGAGGGGCGCGTCCCGAAGCCCTTCTTTTGGAAGGAAGACGCGCCCCTCTCAAATCGTTTCGCTCCGCAACCCGGAAAAATCTGGTAGGCGCGATTGGACTCGAACCAACGACCCCCACCATGTCAAGGTGGTGCTCTAACCAACTGAGCTACGCGCCTGAGCGATAGCCATGGAAGGGTACTCAATAGCGGCCGGGTTGGCAAGGCGGGAGATGAAAAAAGTCGTTCCCAACCGGTCTCGGGGTGTTTTTTTACCGCCTTCCCGGCCCGATAGCCCGACTAACGGCGCAGCGCGATATGGGCGGCAATCATCTCGGGAATCCGCCGCCGCCAGGCCTCGTCGGGGCAACCCGCCAGCAGATGATGGAACAGGCCACAGGCGAAGGCCCAGGTATCCAGCGCGACGGTCTGGGGCTCCAGACCCGGCCGCAGGATGCCCCCTTCCCGGGCGCGGCGGTAGGCGATCTCCACCTTGCCGAGGAAATCCAGCGCGGGCTTGTTCACCTCGGTCTGTACCGCGGCGAACTCGTCCACGTATTCGCAGCGTGAAGCCATGATCTCGAAAATCTGCCGCACCTCGGGGCGTTCCTCCAACGTACGAAAGAATTCGTTCAGCGCCTGTTCGATGCCATCCAATGGGTTAGCGAGACCTTCGGCCAGTAACAAATCGTCGAGCCGGGTTATCAGGGGAACGGACACCTGTTCGCGCATGGCGAAGAACAAATCCGCCTTGTTGGCGAAATGCCAGTAGACGGCGCCGCGCGTCACACCCGCCGCCTTGGCGATTTTTTCCAGCGAGGTACGGCTCACCCCGCAGTCGTGGAATACCTGGCGGGCGGCATGGATGATCTGCTGGCGGGTGCGCTCCGCCTCTTCCTTGGTCTTTCGAGCCATGCAATTTTCTTCCGAGCAACGAATCTTTTTACATACATACACGATTGTATATAATTCTGCAACCATCGCCGACTTTGGAGATCGCCGTGTTCCGTACCCGAATCCCGCCCGCCCATCCCTTCGGAGGGTGCCCCTTGCTTTGCAGTCTGGTCTTCCTGGTCGTGCTGGCCTCCGGTTGCTCCAAATCTGGAGGGGATACACCCAAGGCTCCCCCCGCGCCGCCGCCTCTGCCGGTGACGGTGATCGCCATGCAGCCGACCCGGGTCCCGATCAGCATCGAGGTCATGGCGCAGACGGAAGGCGCCAAGGAAACCGAAGTCCGGGCTCAGGTCGGCGGCATCCTGGTCAAGCGGCTCTATCAGGAAGGCGCGCCGGTGAAAGCCGGACAGCCGCTGTTCCAGATCGACCGGAAACCCTACAACATCGCGCTGGCTCAGGCCCGCGCCAGCCTGGTCGAGGCCAAGGCCAAGGTCGAGCAGGCCGCGCGGGAAGAAGCGCGTCTCCGGGGCCTTCTGGACAAGAATTACATCAGCCGTAAGGCCTATGACGACGCAGTTTCCGCCCACGCCATGGCCCGGGCCGCTCAACAGGTGGCTGAAGCGGCGGTGCGGCAGGCGGAGTTGAATCTGTCCTATACCACGGTCACCGCGCCGGTGGCCGGCATTTCCAGCCGCGCCCTGAAATCGGAAGGAAATTTGATTTCCACCGGGTCGGGGGATCAAAGCCTGTTGACCTCGATCCAACAATCCAACCCAATGTGGGTGCGCTTCAGCCTCTCCGAAAGCGACATGGCTCGCCTGCCCGGTGGCCGGTTGACCCAGGAGACCGTGACCGGGGTCGAACTGAAGTTGCCGGATGGTTCGACCTATCCCCTGAAAGGCCAGCTCAACTTCCTCGCCAGCAGCATCGACCCGACCCTCGGCACGCAACAGTTTCGCGCCGAGTTCAAAAATCCGGACGGCGTACTGCTGCCGGGCCAGTTCGTTCGCGCCCGCATCCTGGCGGGAGAACGAGAAGGGGTATTTCTGGTACCGCAGGCGGCGGTGACGCAAACCGAACAGGGCTACCTAGTGTTCGTGGCCGATGCCGACAACAAGGTCGCGCCTCGCCCGGTACAGGTCGGCTCCTGGCAGGGCAAGGACTGGGTGATTCTCGGCGGACTCCAGGCCGGGGATCGGGTGATCGCGGACAATCTGATGAAACTCCGTCCCGGCGCACCCGTCGCTCCGCATCCACCGCAAGCGGCCGGCGCGGTCCCGGACGGCAAGAGCGCGCCGCCCACAACGCTCTCGACATCCCTCGCCGAGCGCAAGGGTTAAGAAGCGGAGCGCGCCATGTCCCGATTTTTCATCCATCGTCCGATTTTCGCCTCCGTCATCTCCATCATCATCGTCATCGCCGGCATCATGGCGGCGCGGGTGCTGCCGGTCGCCCAGTACCCGGAAATCGCGCCGCCGACGGTGATCATTACCGCGACCTATCCGGGCGCCTCCGCCGAGACGCTGGTCCGAACCGTCGCCGCGCCGATTGAAGAGCAGCTCTCCGGCGTGGAGGGGCTGATCTATTTCAGCTCCACCGCCGCCTCCAACGGCCAGATCACGATTACCGCTACCTTCGAGGTGGGGACGGATATCGATATGGCCACGGTGAATATGAACAACCGGGTCAAGATCGCCGAACCCCGGCTCCCGGACGTGGTGCGCCAGTACGGGGTGAACGTGCAGAAGCGCTCCAACGATATCCTGATGGTGGTCACGCTCACCTCGCCGGACGGCAGCCGCAGCGCCCTCTACATGTCCAA
>DGFE01000217.1:0-514 GCA_002391525.1 Competibacteraceae bacterium UBA3908 | reverse complement strand
CAGATTTTCGGCGCGAAGGACTATTCGATGCGGGTCTGGCTCAAGCCGGACCGCATGGCTCAGTTGGGCGTCAGCACGACGGACGTCGTCCAGGCCATTACCGTCCAGAACAAGCAAAACGCCGCGGGCAAGATCGGTCAGGAGCCCGCCCCCGAAGGCCAGCAATTGGTATACACCGTGACCGCCAAGGGCCGGCTGATTTCTCCCGAACAGTTCGGCGACATCATCGTCCGCGCCGAAGGTCCCAGCGGGGTGCTGCGCCTTCGGGACATCGCCCGCATCGAGTTGGGGGCGCAGAATTACGATGCGACGACCCAACTGCTGGGCCAGCCGGTGATCGGCATGGGCATTTTCCTCCAGTCCGGCGCCAACGCGCTGGCGGTGGCCCAGGCCGTCCGCGTCCGGATGGAGGAGTTGAAACAGAAATTCCCTTCGGGTATGGATTACGTCGTACCCTTCGACACCACGAAATTCGTGGACGCCTCGATCCGGGAAGTCGTCAAAACCCTGGTCG
>DGFE01000231.1 GCA_002391525.1 Competibacteraceae bacterium UBA3908 | reverse complement strand
CGGCAAAACCCTGGACGTGACCGGTTCCTGGATGTTCATCAAGCGCGCCCAGCAGTGGCGACGGGTCGAGTGAGCCGCATTGCCCGAAGTGGCTGGAAACCCTTTCCAGCCGCCGCCCCCCTCGCCACTCCCAACCATCTGTAGTCCAGTCAACGCGCCAGACCATCACGCCGCGCCGCGTGCCGCTTAACTCAATAGGCCGCTGTATACGCCCTTGGGGGGCGATTAATACAACCCCCGAACGAGATTCGTCGGTGCGCCGGTAACGAAATGTTCGATGTTGTCGATCAATTGATCGGCCAACGTCTGCTGCGCCTCGTCCGAAGCCCAGGCAATGTGTGGCGTAAGGATGACGTTTGATCGTCCCGCAACGCGCATGAGGGGGTTATCCAAAGCAGGCGGCTCTCCTACCGTCACATCGAAGCCCGCGCCGCTGATGAGCCCATCATCCAGCGCCCGCATCAGATCAGCTTCGTTGACCAGGCCACCCCGCGCTGTGTTGATCAACAGCGGCTTGCGCTTCATCGAAAGGAACTCGGGCATCGCGATCATATCCCGGGTTTGAGTGGTGAGCGGGCTGTGCAGCGTGATGATATCGCTGGTTTCAAGCACCTCCTGCCACGGGGTGTAAAGCGGGCCGAAGCCGGTCTTGCCCTTGTGGGCCGCAAACAGCGGCACCATGCCTAAGGCGCGGGCGATTTCCGCCACGCGTTGACCCAGGATACCCTCACCGATGATGCCGAGGCGGGCGCCCCACAGGTCATGAATCGGATGGTTGAAAAAGCAGAACTGGCCGGATTTCTGCCACTCTCCGTCAAGCACGTCGTCGCGGAAGGCGACGATGTTTCGGCGCAGGGCGAGGATCAGCGCGAAGGTATGCTCGGGGACGGTGTTGACGGCGTAGCCGCGAACGTTGGTCACCGCGATCCCCCGGCGCTGGCAAGCCGCCTTGTCGATGCAGTCCGTGCCTGTGGCGGCGACCGCGATCAACCGCAGGTCCGGTAATTGTTCGAGCACTTCGGCGTTCAGCACCACCTTGTTGATTATCGCAACGGTGGCGCCGCGCAGGCGGGCGACGACCTCGTCAGGAAGCGTGCGCGCGTATTCGACGTACTCGTGGGCAAAGCCGGGACGGCGCAGACGGATCTGGGGGGCGAGCGTAGCGCGGTCCAGAAAGACAATTTTTTCCATGGTTTCTTCCGTTGACCGCCTCCCCGAGGGGAGGCGTGGACAGGGTGGAATAAGGGAAGTCCGTCAGATGGTCAGGAAAGGTAGATAGCTGAACATCAGCACGGTGCCGAACGCAACCAGGTAGAAAGGCCCCAGCTCGCGCGAGGAGGCCAGGATGGAGGTCTGCGCGATGGAACTGCTGATGAACAGCGTCGTGCCCACCGGCGGGGTGTAGAGGCCAATGGCCAGCGTCAGCACCATCACCACGCCCAGTTGCGTCAGATCCATATTGATCGCCTGGGCCAGCGGCACAAAGATCGGACCGAGCAGCAGGATAGCTGCCGGCAGATCGATGAACATGCCCGCCACCATCATGATCAGAACCATGGCGAGAATGATCAGCCAGGGTTGCTGCAGGGTTCCCAGACACCATTCCGCGAAGGTCTGGGGGATCTGGGCATAGGTCATCAGCCAACTGACGATCGCCGAGCCCATGATCACCAGCATGACCACACCGGTCGCTACCCCGGCGGCGATCAGGGCCTGGCCGAAGCGCTTCACCGTCATGTCGCGGTAGAAGAAAATGCCGGCCGCGAGCGCGTAGAACACCGCGATCACCGAAACTTCGGTGGGCGTCGCGAAGCCGAAGCGCAGCAGCAACAGGATCATCGCCGGCATCGCCAGCGCCGGCAGCGCCTCGATGAACAGCTTGCGGCATTTCGGGCCGTCGAACGGATGCTCCGCAAAGGGGAATCCGCGCAGCCGCGCCGACACGTTGCACACGGCGACGAAGCCGGCCGTCAGCATCAGGCCCGGCAGCACCCCGGCAATGAACAGGTCGGCAATCGATACATTCGACACCAGCGAATACAGGATGAACGGGATCGATGGCGGGATCAGAATCGCAATGGACGCCGCCGCCGCGTTGTTCGCCGCCGTGAACGCTGCGGGATAGCCTTCGCGCTTCTGCCAGGGAATCAGCATGCCGCCGAGCGCTGTGGCGTCGGCCACCGCCGAGCCGGAGACGCCGCCGAACACGCAACTGCCCACCACGCTGACCGAGCCGAGACCGCCGCGATAGCGCTGCACCAGTTCGGTGGCGAAGCCGACCAGTTTCTCGCCGAGCCGGCCGCTCATCATCAGGCTGCCGGCCAGGATGAAGAAGGGCAGCGCCAGCATCGGAAAGGACTGGGTTTGGTTCACCATCTGCTGGGCGACCAGGAGCGTCGGCACTTCGCCGCCGTAGAGAATCGCGGCGCCCGAGGCAATCACGAGCACATGCGCGACCGGAATTGCCAAAGCCAGGAGGATGAAAAAGGCCAAAATCATGACGAGTATCATTCGACGCTATCCTCAGGATTACCTTGGGGTCGGGCGTCGGCGCCTAGCACCCACACCCGTATCGCGATCGACAGCGAACCGACGGCCGTCAGCACGGCGCCAGCCGCCAACGCATAGAAAGGCAGGCTACCAGGCGTACCGAGCACCGGATTGCGTTCGGCGGCGGCGAGTTCCGCCACCTCCATCGCCACGCCAAACAGATAGACATAGGCGACGCACACCAGTAGGTTGGTCAGTACGACCAGAATGCGCAGCGCCCCCGGAGACAGGTAGTGCATCACCAGATCGACTGCGATATGGTTGCCGCCCTGTACCGCGAGCACGACGCCAGACATGATGAACCAGGCGAAGAGTTGCTTGGGCACTTCCTCGGCCCAGTCCACCCCGCCCACGGTGATCACATAGCGGGCGACCACACCGATAGCGATCGAGACGAGCAGCGCGGCGCCGGTGCTGAGCACCACCCCACGGCACACCGTCCCGATCCAGTGATCGAGGGCATCCAGTCCCACGATCACCATCGGCCTCGCCGTCGATATATTGGACGTCGGGGCCGTCATGATCACACTCCTACGGTCTTGCGCAGCTCCTTCACGAAGCTGCCGAAAGGCTTTTGCTCCCACTTTTCGTACACGCTGGCGGTACGCTGACGGAAAGCGGCCAGATCGACCTCGTTGACGACCACGTTCGGATTGGCGCGGAATTCCTTGAGCAGTTTTTCGCTATCGGCCTGCACCAGTCCGACTTGCAGTGTGGTGGCTTCAGCCATCGCTTCCATCAGGATCGTCTGCAACTTCGCGTCCAACCGGCCCCAGGCCATCTTCGACATCAGCACGGGGTTGCTTTCCCACTTGTGCCCGGTGAGGCTGATGTACTTGTTGACCTCGTACAGCTTGTTGCTCGCAATGTTGGTCAACGGATTCTCTTGGCCATCCACGACGCCCTGTTGGAGCGCAACATAGAGTTCGGCGAAGGCAATCTGCGCGGTGGCCGCGCCCAGCGCCTGGAAGATATCGATGGTCATGGGATCAGGCGGGGTCCGGATTTTGAGGCCCTTGAGGTCGTCCGGGACCTTGATCTCGCGCTTGCTGTTGGTAACGTGGCGGACGCCGTTCTCCCACCAGCCCAGCGGCACCAGGCCGAGGGCCTCGAACTTGGGCCGAAGCTGGTCGCCGATCTTCCCCTGCAGCAGCTTGATCGGCGTCGCCCCATCGGTGAACAGGAACGGCAGACCCAGAGCCCCGAGTTCGGGGACAATACCCGAAGTTGTGCCCTGGCTATTGGCGGAAATCGCGAGCGCCCCGGTACGCAGGCTGGTCAGCATCGCCGCGTCGTCGCCCAACTGGGCCGCGCCCGCAACCGTGACGTTGATCGCGCCGCCGCTGCGTTCGTTGACCAGTTGGGCAAATTTGTCCGCTGCCACCGCGCGCGGGTTGCCCGGTGAAGCGCCGTGCCCCAGGGTCAGGCGGATGGGGGCGGCGGCGCCGACAATTGCGGGGGCGCCAACGATGGCCACCGCAGCGCCGAGCAGGGCGGTATTCTTCAGCAGGGCGCGACGGGAAAGGTTGAAGGTTTGATCGCTCATGGTGTTCTCCTTTGGTTTGTGAAGTACTATAGGGGTCTGCCGGGTTTCCGGTCAGTGAATCAACATGCCGCCATTGACGTCGATGACCGCGCCGGTGATGTAGGCGGACAAGTCCGAGGCGAGGAAGAGGTAGGCGCCGGCCACGTCGCCGGCGTCGCCCAGGCGGTTCAGAGGGATGTTGCCGGCGATCTCGGCCTTCTGCGCGTCAGTCAGCTTCCCCTTGCTGATATCGGTGTTGATCAGGCCGGGGGTGACGCAATTAACGCGAATGTTGTCAGGACCGAGTTCGCGCGCCATGGCCTTGGCCAGGCCGAGCACGCCAGCCTTGGCCGCCGAGTAATGCGGGCCACCGAGGATACCGCCGCCGCGTTGGGCCGACACGGACGACATGCAAGCGATCGAGCCGCCACCCTGTTTCTTCATCTGCGGGATGACCGCCTGCGACAGGTAGAGCACGCCGCCCAGGTTGACGTTGAGGATGCGTTCCCAACTCGCCGGGTCGATGTCGACGGTCTTCGCCGGCTGGGTGATTCCGGCGTTGTTGATCAGGATATCGATCCGGCCGAATTCGGTGATGACCCGCGCCGCCGCGCGCTCGCAGGCGGCCTTGTCGGCCACGTCGCAGGCGTAGCCTCGGTGTTCGGGGCCAATCGAGGCCGCCGCCGCCGCCGCGGCGTCACCGTCGAGGTCGAGGATGACCACCTTGGCGCCGTGGCGGGCAAACAGGTGGGCCGTGGCCAGACCGATGCCGCGCGCCGAAGCCGCGCCGGAGATCATGGCAACTTTGCCTTCAAGAAGCAGTGCATGGGACATGATGTCGATTCCTTGGAGTGGGTCGTGTCGAACGGGGGATTAGCCGAGCCAGCCTTTGATGCGCGCGGCCATGGTCGCAGTGGAGATGCCGTAGCGATCGTGCAGGGTCGGGAGCGCGCCAGCGTCGAGGAAGGCGTCTGGCAGCGCGATCTGCCGGAAGGGAGGTGTGACGCCGTTGCGCAGCAGCACTGCGGCCACGGCCTCACCGAGTCCGCCGACCTCGGTATGATTCTCGGCCACGACGACCAACCGACCGGTCCGGCTGGCTTCGCGCAGGATTGTCGCCGTGTCCAGTGGCTTGATCGTCGGCGTATGCAACACGGCGACATCGATCTGGTCGGCGGCTAGTTCCTTGGCGACCTCCAGGGCGCGCATGGTCAAAATGCCGGTCGAAATGATCAGCACGTCCTTGCCATCGCGCAGCAACTTGGCCTTGCCGAGTTCGAAGGTATAGTCGTACTCATCGAGCACCAGGGGTACCTGGCCGCGCAGCAGGCGCATGTAAACCGGACCCTTGTGTTCCGCGATCGCGGGCACCGCCTGTTCGATATCCAGCGCGTCGCACGGGTCGATGACGGTGATGCCGGGAATGCCGCGGAATATCGCGATGTCCTCGGTCGCCTGATGGCTGGGGCCATAGCCGGTGGTAAGCCCGGGCAGCGCGCAGGCGATCTTGACGTTGAGGTGCTCTTCGCAAATCACCTGATGGATGAAGTCATAGGCGCGGCGCGAGGCAAATACCGCATACGTGGTGGCGAACGGCGTAAAACCTTCCTTGGCCATGCCGCCGGCGGCGCCCATCAGCAATTGCTCGGCCATCCCCATCTGAAAGAAACGATGCGGGTGCGCCTGGGCGAAAATATGCAAGTCGGTGTATTTGGCGAGGTCGGCCGTCATGCCAATGATGTCTGGCCGGGTGTTGGCCAGTTCGGCCAACGCATGGCCAAACGGCGCCAGTTTGGTTTTCTGGCCTTCGCCGGCAATGGAGGCGATCATCGCCGAGGTGGTAAGGCGGGGTTTCGCCGCGGTTGTGTTGCTCATTGTTCGGCTCCAACAACAGGTTGAGAGGCATCCAGAATCGCCAAGGCTTGCTGCCATTCCGGCGGGTCGACACGAATGAAATGATTCTTTTCGCGCTGCTCGAGGAAAGGCACGCCCTTGCCCATCAGGGTATCGAGCAGGATCACGCGCGGTTTGGCTTCCGGGTAGGCGCGCGCCGCATCGAAGGCGGCAACCAGTGCATCGAGATCGTGGCCATCGACCCGTTGGACGTACCAGCCAAACGCGGCCCACTTGTCCGCCAGTGGTTCAAAACCCAGCATCTGGTTGGAATTGCCATCGGCCTGCTGGTTGTTGATGTCCACCAGACAGATCAGGTTGGAGAGGCCGTGATGGGCGGCGGACATCGCCGCTTCCCAGGTCGAGCCTTCGTCGAGTTCGCCATCCGACATGGAGTTGTAGACGAAGGCCGGGTTGTTCTTGAGGCGCAAACCCAGGGCCATGCCAACGGCGATAATCAGGCCCTGGCCCAGCGAGCCGCCGGAAATTTCCATTCCGGGCGTATAGCTGGCCATGCCGGACATGGGTAGCCGGCTGCCGTCGGAGCCGTAGGTTTCCAGTTCGTTTTCCGGAATGATGCCGGCTTCGATCAGCGCCCCATAATGGGCAATCGCATAATGACCATGCGAGAGCAGAAAGCGGTCGCGTCCTTCCCACTCGGGCTCATCAGCCCGGTAATTCAGGACATGGCAATAAGCCACGGCCAGCATGTCGGCAATGCCCAGGGCCTGGCCGATATAGCCTTGGCCCTGGACTTCGCCCATGCGTACTGCATAGCGGCGGATGCGATATGCTCGCTCGGCGAGCTTGGCGCGATTAGCCGCTGAGCTTGTATTCACGCTTGTATTCACACTGTTCTCCTTGCACTGACGCCGGCGCGCATTGGCAAGCAGCCCGGCGGCCGGCGGTAAGTGGTTCTAAGGTGGTTACCCCTCGCGGAAAGGGCTCGAACACCACTCAGCCAAACTGTTCTGCGAGTGACAAGCAGACTAGGGACTTGCATTGATGCGGTCAAACGAGTAATTTATCTATAAAAGTGAATTGAATTCATCTTAATGCTGCTATGCAACATCGAATCTTCCTCAAGGCTATACAGGCATTCGAGGCTGCGGCCCGACTCTCTTCGTTCGCGCTTGCCGCGGAAGAGCTGTTCGTCACGCCCTCCGCGGTCAGCCACCAAATCAAGCTGCTTGAGGAGCAGATCGGAGTACGCCTGTTCCACCGCGTGCATCGGTCGGTCGTACTGACGGACGCGGGCAGGCGCTATGCCGAGGAAGTTGCCGCCGCTTTTGCCCGCATCGAGACGGCGACGCGGAATGTCGGACGGACCGAGAAGAGCGACATCCTGACCGTGCATTCGGCCCCGAGCATCGCCGCTCAATGGCTGATGCCGCGGTTGGCCCGTTTCAGCGCCTTGTATCCCGACATCGATGTGAGCGTGCATGCCTCCACCACGCTCCTCGACCTGACGGACGAGCGAGTGGACGTGGACATCCGCTATGGCACGGTGCCGCTGCAACCGGCCGGCGTCCTGGCCCTACCCTTGCCGCCGGAGACGATTGTTCCGCTGTGTTCGCCTCGCCTCGCCAACGGAGCGCACCCGATCCGCACAGTCGACGATCTGCGGTATCACACGCTCATTCACAGCGAGGTTTGCCTGGTGCGCTGGCGTGACTGGCTGCGCGATTACGCAAAAGTCAAACTGGACGCCACCCGCGGTCCCCGCTTCGATCGGTCGTTCATGGCGATCGGCGCGGCGGTGGATGGCCTCGGTGTCTGTCTCGAAAGCCTGTTGCTGGCAGAGCGCGAACTCGAAGGTAGAAAGCTGGTTGCGCCCTTGGGGCTGGAAGGTCCGAAGGTATCCGGTTATACATTCAGTGTCCTGAAGTCCCGGGCGGATCTCCCCAAGATCAAGAACTTTCAGGATTGGTTATTCGCGGAGTTGTCGAGCGGTTCGGAATGGCGGGGCGGACGCGAGGGACAGCAACGAGCTGCGAATGAAGGCCCTTCAGCAAGCAACAGAAGCGGCAGCGGGTCAAGTGAACCGGCTGGCGGAAATCAAGGTTAACCAGCAATCGCCAAAGCAGCGGGAACTCTCATGAGCAAACCCATCATCGGTATCAGCATGGGCGATCCTGCCGGGATCGGTCCTGAAATCGTGGTTCGCACGCTCGCCGACCAGATCGTGAATCAGGCCGCCCGCTGCCTGGTTTACGGCGACGCCCTCGTCATTGAAAAAGCAGTTCAGGAAAGCGGCCTCGGACTGAAGGTCCGGGCCATCGGCAGGCCGGACGAGGCGCGCTTCGCAGCGGGCTCCATTGAGGTCGTCGATTTCGCCAACGCCGATCCGGCCGCGTTCGAACCAGGCCAGGTTCAGGCCCTGTGCGGGCAGGCCGCCTGGGACTATATCCAGGCGGTGGTGCGGGCGGCCTTACGAGGCGAGGTCGAAATAGTCAACACCGCGCCGATCAACAAGGAGTCGATTCAGGCTGCCGGCGTGCCCTACATCGGGCACACCGAGATGCTGGCCGGTCTGACCGGGACTCATGACCCCCTGACCATGTTTGAAACGCTCGGACTGCGGGTGTTTTTCCTCAGCCGTCACGTCTCGCTGCGGAAATCCTGCGATCTGGTCACCAGGGAACGGCTGCTCGACTACATCGAGCGCTGCCACCGCGCGCTGGAACAGCTCGGGCTCGGTGGAGGCGAACTGGCGGTCGCCGGTCTCAACCCCCATTGTGGGGAACATGGCCTGTTCGGCGACGAAGAGGTCCGGGAAATTGCCCCGGCCATCGCTGAAGCCCGGGCCCGGGGGTTCCGGGTGGCCGGCCCGATCGGCGCCGATTCGGTATTTCACCAGGCCAGGACCGGGCGTTACGCCGCCGTCCTCTCGCTCTACCACGACCAGGGCCACATCGCCACCAAGACCCTGGACTTCGAGCGGACCATCTCGCTCACCCTCGGGCTGCCGTTTCTGCGCGCCAGCGTCGACCACGGTACCGCCTTCGACATCGCCTGGCAGGGCAAGGCAAGCGCCATCAGCATGGTGGAATCGATCCGGGTGGCGGCCCGGTACGCGCCCGCCTGGCGGCGGCGATAGCTCCTGCCCTCACCCCTAATCTCCCTCCCACGGGAGAAGGGGGTTTTACTCATTCGGCTGCGGGCCGGACCTCCGGCACCGGAATCCCGCGCTGCCGACACGCGGCGGTGAAAGTGTTCAGCAACAGACAGGCGATGGTCATCGGCCCCACTCCGCCCGGCACCGGCGTGATGGCCCCGGCCACCTCGACCGCCGAGTCGAACTCCACGTCACCCACCAGTCGGCCCTTGCCATCCGGGGTCGGAATGCGGTTGATGCCGACGTCGATCACCGTCACGCCCGGCTTCAGCCAGTCGCCCTTGACCAGTTGCGCCTTACCGACCGCTGCCACCAGGATGTCCGCCCGCCGGCACTCGTCCGCCAGATCGCGGGTGCGGGAATGAGCGATAGTCACCGTGCAATGCTCGCGCAGCAGCAGCGCCGCCATCGGCTTGCCGACGATGTTGGAACGCCCCAGCACCACCGCCCGCTGGCCGGCCAGATCGCCGATCCGATCCTTGAGCAGCATCAGACAACCCAGCGGCGTGCAGGGAATCATGGCGGTTCCGCCCACCGCCAGCAGGCCGGCATTCAAGGGGTGAAAGCCGTCCACGTCCTTCGCTACCGCAATGGCCTCGATCACCGCTTCCGGATCGATCTGTTTCGGCAGCGGCAATTGCACCAGAATGCCGTCGACCGCCGGGTCCTGGTTCAATTCGGCGATGCGGGTCAGCAGTTCGGCCTGGGTCGCGGTCGCCGGCAGGCGGTGCTCGAAAGAATTCATGCCCGCTTCCCTGGCCTGCAAGCCCTTGTTGCGAACATAAATCTGGCTGGCGGGGTTCTCGCCCACCAACACCACCGCCAGGCCGGGGATCAGATCGTAGTCAGCCCGGAGTCGGGCGACCTGCGCGGCGATATCGGCGCGCAGGCGGGCGGCGAAACGTTTGCCGTCGATGATGGTGGCCGTGGCCATGGCGTTCCTCGTGCTCGTTGCAAAATCCGCCGCTCATGTTACTACAGCCTGTCTCATGCGAACCTTGCCTTACCGGTGACTTGGCCGTATCTTTGCGCGTCCCTTTCACCACCCCCGCAGGAGGACGCCAATCGTGGCGAGTCAGGACCCGCAGATCATGTTCGTTTTCCCTGGACAAGGCTCCCAGTACGTCGGCATGGGCAGCGACCTGCGCCAGGATTTTCCGGTCGCCCGGCGGCTTTACGAGCAGGCCAACGACATCGTCGGTTACGACCTGGTCAAGCTCTGCCTGGAAGGGCCGGAAGAGGAACTCAGGCTCACCCGCCACACCCAGCCTGCCCTGCTCGTTCATTCGCTGGCCTGCCTGGAAATCTTCCGCGAGCTGACCGATAACCGCGTGCAACCGGTCCTGGCCGCCGGCCACAGTCTCGGCGAATACTGCGCCCTGGTCGCCGCCGGCACCCTGAGCTTTGAAACTGCGCTGCGGCTGGTGCAAAAGCGTGGCGAGTTCATGGGAACCTACGGCGCGGGCGAAATGCTGGCTTTCCCGCTGCACCTCGACAACGTCCAGTCGCTGGCGGAAAAGCACTATTGCGTCGTCGCCGCCCGCAACCTGCCCGACCAGACCGTGGTCGGCGGTCTCGGCGAGGACCTCGACCAGCTGACGGCGGACGCCCACGCACATTTCCCACGCAAGCGGCCCACCCGGCTCAAGACCGAGGGCGCCTTCCATACCTTCTATATGATCACCGCCGCCCGGCATTACCGGCCGGTGCTGGATGCCGCCACGATGAGCGCGCCCACCATCCGGGTGCTCTCCAATTACACCGGCGCCTATCACGATTCCAACCCCGCCGCCATCAAAACCGGGTTGTTCTTCCAACTGTTCCATCCGGTCAGGTGGATCGACAACCTGGAAACCGCTTTCCACGCCGGCATCACCACCATCGTCGAATTCGGCGGTGGCCTGGGCAGCGGTCCCAATCCCGAGGACAAGCGGCCCAATCTCGAAGGCATGATCAAGAAAGCGCTGCGTGGCTCGGATTTCAGCGCCCATTATCACCCGGCCATCAACAGCCAGACCCTGCGGGAAACGGCCGAGGCGCTGCGGTCATGAGGCGCCGGACCGCCCCATACAACCAGCACGCCCGGCGTATCCTCAGCCAGGAAGCGATGAGGCGATCTCATCGGCGCGGCGAATTGCTTCGGCTGCTTCCGGACGGCGAAACCGCGATTCCCGGTTCGACCCCGCTTCCGGCCAACGATACCGAACCCGACGACGAGCCAGTCGCGCCCCCGACTGCCTGATCCGGGACGGTCGCCGGCGGACCCGACCCTCTGGCGGGAAAGTCTTCCGTTTCGTCCTGGCGCCCCACTAAAAATTGTCGGCTATCGCGTTTAACCGGATTTCGGCTAACCTTAGTTTCGGAGTGTTCGCTGGAACAGGCAGTCGCGGGAGAGGCGGGAACGCTTTTCCATCAACCGCCCATCAGGCCGCCCAAGCCGTTTCCCCCGTATATAAACGACACCAACGACCCCGCGTCGCCGCGGGACGGCGGGAAGTCATTCACCGCCAGGTCGCCCATCGACATGAACATCACGAGGTAAGGCTCATGCTCTCCGAGAAACAACTCGAAATCCTGCGGGAACGCCGCGCCAAGATTCTGGCCGGCGGTGGCGAGGACAAGCTTCAGGAACGGCACGCCAAGGGCCTGCTGGGCGCCCGCGAACGGCTGCTGATGCTGTTCCAACCGGATACCTTTCAGGAAATCGCCACCCACGCCAAACACGCCGGCAAGCACTTTGGCCTGGCCGACAAGGAACTGCCCTCCGACGGCGTGATCGTCGGCACCGGCTTCGTGGATGGCCGGCCAGTGGCGGCGTTCAGCCAGGACTTCACGGTGATGGGCGGCACGCTTGGGAAAATGCACGCCAAGAAAATCGTGCAGTCCATGCAACTCGCCCTGAAGATCGGCGTACCGGTGGTCGCGTTCAAGGACTCCGCCGGCGCCCGCATCCAGGAAGCGGTGGACGCGCTGTCCGGCTACGGCGAGGTGTTCTACAACAACGTGCTGCTGTCGGGCGTGGTGCCGCAGATCGCCATCATCGCCGGTCCCTGCGCCGGTGGGGCGTCGTATTCGCCGGCCCTGATGGACTACATCATCATGACCAAGCAGAACGCCTACATGTTCATCACCGGCCCGGAGGTGATCAAGGCGGTCACCGGCCGCACCACCAGCCTGGACGAGGTCGGCAGCGCCCTCATGCACGCCACGGTCAGCGGCAACGTGCATTTCGTCGCCGAGGACGACCGCCACGCCATCCAGATCGCCAAGGCCCTGCTGAGCTATCTGCCGTCCAACAACACCGAGGATCCGCCGCACCGACCCTACCCCGATCTCGATCTGTCCCCGGACGAGGGGATCAACGCGCTGATCCCGGAAACGTCCGCCGAACCGATGGACGTGAAGCCGATCATCCAGCGCCTGGTGGACAACGGCCAGTTCCTGGAAGTCCACGCCGGCTGGGCGGGCAATCTGGTGGTCGGCTTCGCCCGCATCCAGGGCATCGTGGTCGGCGTTCTCGCCAACCAGTCGCTGGTCAAGGCCGGCGCGATGGACATCGACTCCTCCGACAAGGGCGCGCGCTTCATCCGCTTCTGCAATGCCTTCAATATCCCCCTGGTGACGCTGGTGGACGTGCCCGGCTTCCTGCCCGGCATCGAGCAGGAGCGCGGCGGCATCATCCGCCACGGGGCGAAGATGCTCTACACCTACGCCTCCGCCACGGTGCCGAAGATCACCATCATCCTGCGCAAGGCTTACGGCGGTTCCTATCTGGCCATGTGCGCCCAGGAAATGGGGGCCGACATGGTGTTCGCCTGGCCGACCGCCGAAATCGCGGTGATGGGCGCCGAGGGCGCGGTCAACATCCTGTATCGCAGCGAACTCAAGGACGCCGCGGACCGCAAGGCCAAGGCGGCGGAACTGGTGGAGGAATATCGGGCCAAGTTCGCCTCGCCTTATATGTCCGCCTCGCGCGGCTACATCACCGACGTGATCGAACCCGCCGACACCCGCGCCACCATCGCCCTGGCGCTGCGCAAGATTCTGACCAAGCGCGAACTGCGTCCGGCCAAGAAGCACGGCGACATTCCGCTCTGAGCCGCTTGCCGACCTCACTCCACACCCATGGAACCCAAGCGATGAAGACCTACACCACTCTGGACGCCATCGGCGACATGTTCGTGATCTACGGCATCGTGATCGTCATCTCGATGCTGGTCGCGGTGGTCATTCGCGGCATCGTCTGGGCCCTGTCGCGACAGGCGGCCCAAGTCGAAGCCAAGGCCCCGGCCAAGCCCGCGCCCGCCGTACAACCCGCCCTTGCCGGTATCCCCCAGGAGCATCTGGCCGTTATCGCCGCCGCCGTCGCCGCCATGATGGGCGCGCATCGGATCGTCCGGATCGAAGCGGCGAGTCGCGGTTTCGGTTGGACCGCCGAGGCGCGCACGGTTCACCACACCTCGCACGCGCCGCGCGCGCCGCGCGCGCCGCACTAAGAATCTGAACCTTTTATTCCTTCCCACCTTTTGTGAGAGAACAACCCCATGGAGAAGAAATTTCGCATCACCGTCGAAGGCAAGCAGTACACCGTCACGGTCGAGGACATTACGACCGACAGCGCCCAGGGTTTTTACCAAGACACGGCGGTCGTGGCGTCTCCGCCACCGGTGGTTGCCGCGGCCCCGGCTGCCGCCGCGCCCGCGCCAGTCGCGGCGGCTCCCGTGGGCGCGGCCGGACCGGGCGACGAAGTCGCGCCGCTGGGCGGGGTGGTGCAGACGGTCCACGTCGGCGTCGGCCAAGTGGTCAACGAGGGCGACAAGCTGGTCTCCCTGGAAGCCATGAAGATGGTCACTCACGTCGTCGCCCACCGTGGCGGCAAGGTCACCAGCATCGCGGTCAAACCGGGCGATCCGGTGGACGCGGGGCAGGTGTTGCTGACCATCGGCTGAGCGCCGGGAGCGTTCCATTATGGAATCCTTAAATATTCTCGACCTGTTCCAGGGGATCAACACCCTGCTGCAAGGATTCGTCACGGATCCCAAGATCGCCTTCGGTCGCGTGTTTCTGATGGCGCTGGGGCTGTTGCTGTTCTATCTGGGGCGCAAGGGCGTGCTGGAAGCCCTGCTGATGATCCCGATGGGTCTGGGGATGGCCACCGTCAACGCCGGGGTGATGTTCTTCTCGTCCTACGATCCGGCCACCGGCTTGAGCATCGCCGCCGATCAGGCGCAGCAATTGCCGGGCACCCTGTTCATCGCGCCGCTGGCGCTGGACACCACCGCCCTGGTGAATATCCTGCAAATCAACTGGTTGCAGCCGATCTACACCTTTATGTTCAGCAACGGCCTGATCGCCTGCTTCGTGTTCATGGGCATCGGCACGCTGCTGGATGTGGGTTTCGTGATGGCCCGGCCGTTCCAGAGCATGATCATCGCCCTGTTCGCGGAACTGGGCACGGTCGTAACGTTTCCGCTGGCGGTGGCCATGGGGCTCAATCCGGGACAGGCGGCGTCGGTGGCCACCATCGGCGGCGCCGACGGGCCGATGGTGCTGTTCACCTCGCTGATGCTGGCCAAGGATCTGTTCGTACCGATCACGGTAGTGGCCTACCTGTATCTGGGACTGGCCTACGGCGGCTTTCCGTACCTGATCAAGCTGATGATCCCCGAAAAGCTGCGCGCCCTGCCCATGCCGATGGAGAAGACCCGAACCATCACTTCCAACGAGAAACTGATCTTCGCGGTGATCGCCTGCGTGTTGCTCAGCCTGCTGTTCCCGGTGGCCTCGCCATTGCTGCTGTCGCTGTTCCTGGGCGTGGTCATCCGCGAAAGCGATCTGCCGAACTTCTACGAGCTGTTCTCGAATACCGTGCTGTACGGTTCGACCTTCTTCCTGGGGCTGTTGCTGGGTGTGTTGTGCGAAGCCGGCACCATCCTGAATCCGGTGGTGCTGAAACTGCTGGTGCTGGGCATTCTGTCGCTGCTGATCTCCGGCATCGGCGGGATCATCGGCGGCTACGCGATGTACTACTGGTCGGGTAAAAAATATAACCCGGTCATCGGCATCGCCGGAGTGAGCTGCGTACCGACCACCGCCAAGGTCGCGCAAAAATCGGTGGGACCGGGCGTCATCGTTCTGCCGCACGCGCTGGGTGCCAACATCAGCGGCGTGATCACCAGCGCCATCTTCGCGGCGACCCTGATCGCTTTCCTGCTGCCGAAAGGCTGATTCCAACCCTTCCCTTCCCCTCCTTGGCCAAGGAGGGGAGTTGTCGCCGCGTATCGCGTCAAGGCGGGCTGCTTCGCAACGCCCGGCGATACATCCGCCAGATGTTCAACAGATTGACGCCTAGCCATGCGCCGGTTACGCCCAAGGCCAGGGTGGCGGGATAGGTAAAAATCGACGGATCAACAGCGGCGGCCAGTGATAGCAGCAACGCCGTCAGGTAGATCCACAACTGTCGCCGGATGCGCGTTTCCGGCAACAGTTGTTTCATGGTGGGGATTTTCGCCCGCCGGAACAGTTGTGCCTGCAAGTGGAACCAGGCCAGAAACGGCACGATCTTGTACAACATCCCGTTGATCACCGCGCCGGCGAACCCGAGGATCAGCAGGATTCCCAACAGCAATTGGACCTGTGGCGCTTGCGCCAGCGCCGGAACCAGCAACGTCGCCAGCCACAACAACGCGCCCGCCAGCAGGCTGGCCATGCTGATTCGCCAATAACCCAGGGTAGGGTCGCCGATCTTGCGGCGACGCTGGGTCAGCAGATACAGCGTCGTCGCGGCGAAACCGGCCAATCCGACCGCCAGCATCACGCTCGCCAGCGCTGCCGCGGTTTCCCGGCCACCGAGTAAAAACGCCGACCAAACCACCAGCGACACGGCCATCAGCGGCGCGAGTCCCCGAATCAGCCAGCGCGGATAAGGCGGCGTGATCTGGAACATCGGCACCACCTGATACGCCACCCCCGCCACCAGCAGCGCGGTCCAGCCCACCAGCCCCCAGGCGGCGTGCAGGTGGGTCATCGTCACGACCGGCAGCCGCCATCCCCAGCCGAAATAACCGCCGAGCGACAGACCCAATCCGACCGTGACCAGCAACGCGCCCAAGGCGCACCGCAAGGCGATCACCGTGCCGCTGGCCACCGGCGCGCGCCACAGGGCAAGGTTGATGGCCGTCAGGGCAACGCCGAATCCCAGGCCGAGCGACCCCAGGGCGCCCTGAAACCAAACCGGGATGCCGCTCAGGAACGCGGTGGCGAGGGCCAGCGCGCCCAGCGTCAGCGGGATGTGAATCAGCGCCGCCGTCAGTCGGGGACGGGGCACGACCACGCCCACCACCACCGGCAGAATTTGCAGCAACGCGCCCAGCATGACCTGCGCCATGAAGCCCAGCGTGAGCAGATGCGTCAGCGCCAGCGTGACCGGCGACCAGCGGCTGGCGAACAACTCCGGTCCCCGCCACCCCAGCAACGCCGCCGCCAGTACCAGAAACCAGGGCGCGGTCAGGAAAAAGCGCAGCGGCACGCCGAAGGGCGGTGCCTGCTCGAAGGACAGCCCGGCTGGCTTCATGGCCGCCAAATCAGAATCTCGAAATGGCCGTCCGCACCCGCCGTGGTTTCATAACGATAGTGGTAGCGACGCAGGATGTCGTAGAGTGGATAAGGCTGACGGTGGATCAGAAACCGCAGCCGCTGTCCCGGTTGCAGCTCGTCCAGCGCCGCCAGAACCCGTTCCATCGGCTCCGGCGGCTCCAAACCCCGCCCATCCACCACGATCTCGGGGATGTTCATGCCGGTCAGCGCGCCGCAAGGTCCCGCATGGCCTGGATCACCGATCCGACGGCGCTGCCCAGCAGTCGATCACACATCGGGTAGAGAATCTGCTCTTCCTTGATGTTGTGCTGCTGCATCAGGATCAGCAGCGCCTCCGCCTGCCCCAGGAAATCCGCCAGGTCGCCGCCGGCGAGCGCACCCTCCATCCCGGCCAGCGTCTCCCGCATTTGCCGGTGCTCCAGCCGCATCACCCGCGTCGGCCCCATGGCGTTGCCGCTGGCTTGCTCGAAAGCGGGAAACAGGGCGTCTTCCTCCTTTTGGAAATGCCGCTCCATCTCCGCCTGGAACCGCTGGAAAACCGCCCGGCAACGAGCCAGGTCACCCGCCTGGGCCGCCTCTTCGGCGCTGGCGAAACTCTCGTCGCAACCGCGATGCTCGGCAGCGAGAAACTCGGCAATGGCCGCCATGTTCCGATCCTCGACGCGATAGGGGAACATTGATTGTGCCGGGCGCGAAACGGGCATTCCTTGACCCTGATCAAGGAACGAAAACCGCGATTTTCGGAACATGACTTCCGTTTCCGCCTGATCGAACCGAGTCAGGGCGGCTCGCATCATCGCCGAGAAGAGGTACCCATGAGCGCATTCTTCACCAAGTCCATGGCGCGAAACATTTTCTACGGCGGCACGCTGTTCTCGGTGCTGCTGTTTCTCGCGCTCACTTTCCACACCACCTGGAGACTGCCAGGACGCATCCCGACCGAGACCCCGGCCCCGGAGGTCGCCCGCGGCAAGATGCTGTGGGAAACCCGCAACTGCATCGGCTGCCATACCCTGTTGGGCGAAGGCGCCTACTTCGCCCCGGAACTGGGCAACGTCTACAAGCGGCGCGGCCCGGATTTCATCAAAATCTGGATCAAGGCGCAACCGACCAAGGTTCCGGGACGCCGGCAGATGCCGCAGTTCAACTTCAGCGACCAGCAATTGGACGACCTCGTGGCCTTCCTGAAGTGGACCTCGGAAATCAATACCGAAAAATGGCCGCCGAACATCGAAGGCTGAATCCAGGCGCTCACCACAGAGGAAAAGGCAATCATGCAATTGTTGCAATACAAATCCCAGGCGGTGGCCAAGCCCTATTTCATCGCCGCCATCGCCCTGTTCGTGGGGCAAATCCTGTTCGGTCTGATCCTGGGCTTGCAGTACGTGGTCGGCGACTTTCTGTTTCCGGCGATCCCGTTCAACATCGCCCGCATGGTCCACACCAACCTGTTGATCGTCTGGCTGCTGTTCGGTTTCATGGGCGCGGCCTATTACCTGGTGCCGGAAGAATCCGAAACCGAACTGCACAGCCCGCTGCTGGCGTACCTGATGTTCTGGATCTTCCTGATCGCCGGGGCGCTGACCATCGTCGGTTACCTGATGGTGCCCTACGCCAGCCTGGCGCAGATGACCGGCAACGAAACGCTGGAAACCATGGGTCGCGAGTTCCTGGAACAGCCATTACCCACCAAGTTGGGCATCGTGGTGGTGGCGCTGGCCTTCCTCTACAACATCGGCATGACCATTCTCAAGGGCCGCAAGACCGCGCTCAGCATCATCCTGCTCACCGGCCTGGTCGGACTGGCGGTGCTGTTCCTGTTCGCCTTCTACAACCCGTCCAATCTGGTCAAGGACAAATATTTCTGGTGGTGGGTGGTGCATCTGTGGGTCGAGGGCGTCTGGGAGCTGATCATGGCCGCCATCCTCGGCTTCGTGCTGCTCAAGATCACCGGCGTGGACCGCGAAGTGATCGAGAAATGGCTGTATGTGATCATCACCCTGGCCCTGGTGAGCGGCCTGATCGGCACCGGTCACCACTACTACTGGATCGGCACCCCTGGCTACTGGCAGTGGTGGGGAGGCATCTTCTCCGCTTTGGAACCCCTGCCGTTCTTCGCGATGACCGTGTTCTGCTTCAACATGGTCAACCGCCGTCGCCGCGAGCATCCCAACAAGGCCGCCACTCTGTGGGCGCTGGGCACCGGCGTCATGGCTTTCCTCGGCGCCGGCGTGTGGGGTTTCCTGCACACCCTGGCGCCCATCAATTACTACACGCACGGCACCCAGATCACCGCCGCGCACGGGCACCTGGCGTTCTTCGGCGCCTACGTGATGGTGGTGCTGACCATCATTTCCTACGCCATGCCGATGCTGCGCGGGCGTGAGGTCAACCCGGAACGGGCTCAGGTGCTGGAGATGTGGAGTTTCTGGCTGATGACGGTGTCCATGGTGTTCATCACCCTGTTCCTGACCGCCGCCGGCATCCTGCAAGTGTGGCTGCAACGGATCATCCCGAGCCCACAGTCGTTCATGGCGGTGCAGGATCAGTTGCACATCTTCTATTGGCTGCGCTGGCTGGCCGGCCTGGTGTTCTCGGTGGGGCTGGCGGTATATCTTTATAGTTTCTTCGCCAAGGACAAGCCGCAAACCGCCGAAGCCGGCGAGGCGCAACCCGCCGCGACTTGATCCCGCATCACCCACCTCTCTCCCGCCCGGGGAGAGAGGTGTCGCTTTTTCCGATCCCCGTCATGACACCACTCCCGAAATCGCCAGTGCCGGAAATCCCTTATTACGAACCGTTCGGCGATGAGTGCCGGGTGTTCGAGTCGGCCTGGCGCAACCGGCTGCCGTTGCTGATCAAGGGACCGACCGGCTGCGGCAAGACCCGTTTCGTCGCGCACATGGCGGCGCGGCTGGGCCTGCCGCTGCACACGGTCGCCTGCCATGACGACCTGTCCGCCGCCGATCTGGTCGGGCGGCATCTGCTGCAGGGCGGGGCGACGGTCTGGTGCGACGGACCGTTGACCCGGGCGGTGCGCGGGGGCGGCATCTGCTATCTCGACGAGGTGGTGGAAGCCCGCAAAGACACGACCGTGGTGCTGCATCCTCTGGCCGACGACCGGCGGGTGTTGCCCATCGAACGCACCGGCGAGATATTGCCGGCGCCACCATCCTTCATGCTGGTGGTATCCTACAATCCCGGTTATCAAAACCTGCTCAAAAATTTGAAGCCCTCGACCCGCCAGCGTTTCCTCGCTCTGCGCTTCGACTTTCCCACCCCGGAACGCGAGCAGGCGATCGTGATCGGCGAAACCGGCTGCGATACCGTCACCGCCCGGCAACTGGTCAAGCTCGGCCACACCTTCCGCGCCCTCAAGGAACACGATCTGGACGAAGTGCCCAGTACCCGGTTGCTGGTCTACGCCGCGCAGCTGATCCGCGGCGGCATGGATCGGATCACCGCCTGTCGGATCGCGCTGGTGGAGGCGCTGACCGACGACGAGCAGACTGCCGCCGCGCTGCTGGAGGTGGTGAATGCCAGCTTCGCCTGAACGGCTCACGCCCGACGCTGCGCCACCTCCCGGTCAGGGTCTCGCCATCGCGGCGGAAGCGCTGTATCTGCTCAATCTGTTGCTGCTGCCCGGCCTGGCGTTTCTGGCGCTGCTCTGGCTCTATCTCCACCGCCGCGACGACGTTCCGCCGCTGGCGCGCGGCCACTTGCGGCAAACCTTGTCCGCCAGCCTGTGGGCAGGGGCGCTGCTGGCGTTCGTCAGCTTGGCCCTCATCGTCCTGGGCGGCTACGATACCGCCTGGACCTGGGTGGTGGTCATCCTCTACTTCACCACTGCTCACACCACCCTGGTCGTCCTCGGCACCATCGGGCTGGCGCGGGCGCTGGCCGGACAACCCTATCGTTTTCCTCTGGTGGGCAACCTGCTGCCATGACCCCCTTTCAACGCAAGCGTGTCCTCTATCAGGGTGGTTTCTTCGTCCTGTTCCTGTTCGCCCCGGTATTCGATCTGCTGCGTTTCGATCTGATCCAGGGCCATCTGATCGTGTTCGGCCAGCCGTGGACCCTGGGGTTGGACGATTATCTGGCCGGTCGGATCAGCAACACCCAGATGGCGCTCAACATTCTGCTGTGGGTGATCGTGCCGATCCTGTTGCTGGCCACCGCGTTTCTGGGCATCGCCTGGCGCTGGGGCCGACTGTACTGCGGTTGGTTGTGTCCCCATTTCTCGGTGGTGGAAACCATCAATCAGCTGGTGCGCAAGGCCAGCGGCAAGCAGAGCATCTGGGACAAAAAGCCGGGGCCGCCCTGGCACCCCGACGGCACCCCGGCCCCGACCGATACCCGCTACTGGCTGCTGGCGATTCCGTTCGCGCTGGCCTTCGCCTTTCTGTGGGCGGTGGCGCTGCTGACGTATCTGCTGCCGCCGGCGGAAGTCTACGGCAACCTGTTCGAGCTGAGCCCGACCCGCAATCAGGCGCTGTTCATCGGCGCCGGTACGGTGGTGCTGTTCATCGAATTCACCTTCGCCCGCCATCTGTTCTGCCGCTACGCCTGCGCGGCGGGGATGTTTCAAAGTCTGGTCTGGATGAGCAACCGCCAGGCGATGGTGGTCGGCTACCAGCGCGAGCGCGCCCGCGACTGCGCCGGTTGCCAGTCGTTCTGCGATCACGTCTGTCCGATGCGGCTCAAGCCGCGCAACATCAAGCGCCTGATGTTCGCCTGCACCCAGTGCGGACAGTGCATCGATGCCTGTGAAACCGTGCAGCGGAACAATCCCGATGGCAGCTTGCTGAGTTGGATCGCCGGCCAGCAGGCGTTGCAGGCGGATGGCTCGCAGGGATTGCTGGTGAGCGAACCCGCCGCTGCAAAATTCAAAGCGACCGTCGAGCCGTCAAACCTTGCTTCAACCCCAGTTAACGCCCCTGTCGAGTTGCTCCATGGCCGTATGTGATACAATTTTTATGTAGTTTTCATGCTGCGATTGGTATTACAAAGGCTTTTCCGATGACCACGATTTCTCTCCGTCTGCCGGATGATCTTTCGCAACGGTTGGAACAGGAAATGGCATCCTCCCGGCAATCCCGCTCCGAGCTGATCCGCCTGGCTCTGGAACATTTTCTGCGCGAACGACAACGTCAACGGCTACTCGCCGCTTTCGCGGCGGAAGCAGCCCTATTGGATCGGGAAGAAATCGCGAGGCTGGCCGCTGATTTCGCGGAGGCCGAGGATGAGGCGCTAGCGCAAGCGGAGCGACCTTGGTGAAACGCGGCGAAATCTGGGTCGGCAACCTCAACCCCAATCGCGGTGCCGAAGTTGGAAAAGTGCGTCCGGTGCTGATCATCCAGGAGGATCGATTAACCGACGCAGGCTTACCCACGATTGTAGTCCTGCCACTGACAACTCAGATTCGACCGGCCTTGCAACACCTGCGGGTGCTGATTCGCGCCCGCGACCGCCTGCAACAGGATTGCCAGGTGATGGTGGATCAACCCCGCACGTTGGATCGCGGTCGCTTGGGCGAAGGCCCCTTGACCCATCTCGCCGCCGAGGAACTAGCTCAGGTCAATCAGGCCCTGCAAGCTTTGCTGGGTTTGTGCTGACATGGAAGAACACGTCGGTTCGCTCTGGCATCGGCTGATCACCCGCGCGGCGCAACGCCATTACCCGGAGGCGGCGGTCGCCCTGACCGAGATCGAGAAAACCGCCGGACTGTTGTTTCGCGCCTTCGGCGGCGATCCTGGCCTGCGGGTCGTCCCGGTCGCCGCCGTCCGGTATGGCGCGCGGCGGCGCTGGCTGGCACGCGTCGCCGGGTTGGGCGAAAGGACGGCGCTGTCCTGCCGGGACGCGGAAACCCTGCAACTCCCGCCGGAGCTGGCGCTGCTGCCGCGGCGAGAGCTGAATCGTGACCTCTATCTCTGGCTGATCGCGCTGGCCGCCGTGCAAGACGCCGTCGATCCCGGTGCGCCCTGGTGGCGACAAAATCAGCAGGGAACCCTGATCGCTCTGGATCGCTATCCTGGTCTGCAATCTCGATACCGGCGGTTGACCACCGCCGTGCTGGAATTGCGGATCCCGCCAGACCGATTGCCAGCGGACGAAGCCACCCAGGAAACCGCCCTGCGGCAAGCCCTGCTCGAACCGGGCAGCGTTTTGGATTTACCCGCCGCCCGCCGTCCGCCGCAACCCGTGCCGCTCTGGCTTTATCCCGCCCCCGACCGCGCCGCTGCCCGCCCGCAACGACGGGATGCCAGTGCAGCAAAAGCTGGCGGCGGCAATCCGGCGGAGCGCGACCGCCAGCGTCGCCGCGCCGAGCGGGTGGACTTGCCGGAGCGCAAGAGTTCCTTCCTGGCGCCGTTCCGGGCCGAGAGCCTGCTGTCCTGGGCCGAATACGTGCGGGTCAACCGGCCCACCGACGATGATCCGGAACC
>DGFE01000130.1 GCA_002391525.1 Competibacteraceae bacterium UBA3908 | reverse complement strand
TAGCCCTTTCGTGGGGAGCGTCAGATGTGTATAGGAGACAGGCGCGTGGGTGATGCCCGGTGGCAGCGGCTCGAAACCCTGGGTATATTTGGGCTGACCGCCGACGGTGACCGTGAACAGGGTGCGGCCGTGGAACGATTGGCTGAAGGCGATGATCTCGCGCTTGTCCGGGCCGAAGTGGTCGGCGGCATACTTGCGGGCCAGCTTGAGCGCGGCTTCGTTGGCCTCGGCGCCGGAGTTGGCGAAGAACACCCGCTCGGCGAAGGTCAGCTCACACAGGCGGCGGGCGAGTTCGAGCGCCGGTTCGTTGGTCAGCACGTTGCTGACGTGCCAGAGTTTTTGCGCCTGTTCGGTCAGCGCCGCGATCAGTTTCGGGTGGGCGTGGCCCAGCCCGGTGACCGCGATGCCGCCGGCGAAGTCGATGTAGTCCCGGCCTTCCTGATCCCACAGACGGGAACCCTCGCCGCGCACCGGAATGATCGCCGCCGGGGCGTAGTTGGGCACCATGACTTCATCGAACAGCGCGCGGGTGACAGGGGGGTGACTCATTGGGGCGATCCTGAAGGCCGGGTTTGGGACGTGAAATGGATGAAGCCGAATCATAACATCGTTGCCGACCCCGACAATCGCCACCCGGGAAGGGTTTAATCCCGAAACATCCGCGGCAGCAGCGCCGCGAAGCGGAAGAGGCCGCGCAGACGCTCGTTCCAGGCGCGTCCGTGTAGTAGTTGCAGCGCGCCTTTCAAACCGTCGTACAGCTTGGCGTCGTAGGGATGCCAGAACAGGTTGCGCTTGGCGAAATGCAGCAGTTCGGTGGTGACCACCTGGGGCTGGGTCATCTCGTCGAAGCCGAGTTCGCCGTGGCTGCGGCCAATGCCGGATTCCTTGACCCCGCCCCAAGGCGTTTCGGCCATGCCGTGGGTCAGCAGATGATCGTTGATGGTGATCACCCCGGCGTGGATGCGCCGCCCCAGCGCCACCGCCGCGCGGGTATCGCGGGACCATACCGAACCGGTCAGGCCGAGATTGGAGTCGTTGGCCAGTTCGATGGCCTGTTCCATGTCGTCCACCTTCATCACCCCGAGCACCGGTCCGAAGGTTTCCTCGCGCATCAGTTCCATGGTGTGATCCACGTCGACCAATACCGTGACCGGATAGAAATTGGCCTGGGCGTGCGCGGGATCGATCCTGACCTGGGCCAGGAGGGTCGCGCCCTTGGCCAGGGCGTCGTCCACCTGCCGCTGGATGGTCTTGAGCTGGCGTTCGGTGCACATGGCGCCGATGTCCACGTTGTGATGAGTGTTCGGCCCCTGCCGCAGCGCTTCCACCTTCCGCTTCAGCAGGCCGATGAACGGCTCGTAAACGTCCTGGTGAACGTAGACGCGCTCGACCCCGCCGCAGGACTGACCGCTGTTCTGCAGGCCGGCCCACATCGCGCCGTTGACCGCCCGCTCCAGATGGGCGTCCGGGCAGACCAGCATCGGGTCGTTGCCGCCCAGTTCCAGCGAGACCGGAGTCAGCGTTTCGGCGGCCTTGGCCATCAGGGTCTTGCCAACCGGCACCGAACCGGTGAAAAACAGCTTGTCCACGTGGTTGTCCGGCTCCAGCAGGATCTGACCGATGATGGCGCCGGGAATGTTGAGGTGGGTGAACACGCCGTCCGGCAAGCCGGCGGCCTGGATCATCTCCTCGATCTTGCGCCCGACCATCTGGGTTTCCGGGGCGGTCTTGAAGATCACCGTGTTGCCGGCCAGCAGCGCCGGCACGATCTCGTGCATCGGGATGCCGAGTGGATAGTTCCAGGGGGCGATGATGCCGATCACGCCGAAGGGGACGCGGAAAATCCGGCTGCGCTTGTTCAGGAACAGCAGCGAGCCGCCGCGTACCTTGCGGGGCTTGAGAAAGCGTCGGGCATTCCTGAGGTAGTAATCGGTGGCGAGGGCGCTGGTCAGCACTTCGGTGGCGAGTGCCTCGACCCGGGTCTTGCCAACGTCCCTGGCGATGGTGTCGCTGACCGCGTCGGCGTGGTCCACCAGATAGTCGCGGATGCGCGCGATGTAGCGCATTCGCTCCTCCAGCGCCCGCGCCGCCCAGGCCGCTTGCGCGGCGCGGGCGCGGCGGAGGGCTTCGCGGGCTTCCGCCGGCGTGTTCATCCGCGAATAGCCGACGATGTCGCCGGTGGCGGGATTGACGCAGACGGTCTGGCTCAGATCGAAAGTCTGGGGCGTGCTCATGATGCGTCCTCGGCAAAGACGATGGGGGAATGCGCGCCGGAGCATGGAGAGAAGACGGGGTGTCGAGCCGGCGGCGTTATCATGGCCGCCGATATAGCCCGTTTGTGGCGGATTTGGCTTGTAAGAGCTGGCTTTGCTGACGCGAACACTCGGTTCTTGACGGTTTTCCAGGTCCGGAATTTGCCCGGCGCGTCAAACGGGGTTAGATTGCCCCTATCCACGACGGTAACCCGATTGCAATGTCCAAGATCACGAAGAGCATCTACCGCGTTTTGTTCATCAACCAGGGCAAGCTGTACGAACTGTACGCGCGCGGCATTTATCAGGGCGAACTGTACGGTTTCATCGAAGTCGAGGAACTCATCTTCGGCGAGCGGTCGAGCGTGCTGGTCAATCCAGCCGAGGAACGGCTGCAAAGTGAATTCGCCGGCGTGCGGCGTACTTTCATTCCGATGCATTACGTTGTGCGGATCGACGAGGTGGACCGGGAGGGCGTCAGCAAGATTCGCCCGGTCGAAGGCGGCGACAACGTCACGCCCTTTCCGCAGCCGCTGGTTCCACCCGGCGGTGGCCGCGGCAAGGACTAAGCGGCGCCCCAAACGTTAATTCCGCGACTGGAGGTGACGATGGAATCGACGGCATGGTGGGAAATTCTGCTGGGTGGGATAGTGGCGCTGCTGGTGATCCTGTGGTTCCGGCCCGGTCTCAAGGCGGCCATCGAACGCAGTCGCGCCGCCAAGAAAGACTGGCCGGCGGTGCTGATTCCGCTGGGCCTGGTGGTGCTGTTCGTGCTGCTGCTGGTTCAACTGGTTCGCACGTAAGGTACTGAAGTACGAGATACAAGGCGCCGGGTTGGTCATCCGCCCCTTTGCGCCTTGAGTCCCGCACCTTCAGTAAACCACCTCCGCCGAGGCGATCTCGTTGACGCGCAGGGGTAGCGTCACGCTGCCGCCGGACTTGCGAACCGTGATTCTGACGACGCCGTCCGCGAACGTATCCAATTGCCCCCGGTATTCGACGCCGGTATTGGTTTTTATCCTCGCGATCTTGCCGATGTGCCGGCCCAGTTCGCCGACCGGGGTCGGATGATAGGCTTTCTGGATGACCACCACTGGTTGAGAAGCCGATGGCGTTCCGGTGTCCGCCGCTGCGGGGACGGATTCGGATTCGACTCCCAACGCCCGGGCGACCTTGGCGGCGTCCCAGTCCAGCGACAGATCGGTGACCGCCTTTTCATTGACCGTCAAGGTCAGGCCCAATAGCCTGACGACATCCTCGGCTTTGTAGAACTGGAGTTCGGCGGGATCGATGGGAGCCGGCGGCGCCGCGCTGATCACGAGTTGGCCGCCTTCGGTCAGGTAACGTCGATACGCCTCGACCAATCCCGGTCCTGGATGGATGCCGTTGGCGTTGAGGCGTTCGGTCAGCAGTCGCACATGGTCGTTGAGGTAAGCGTCGATAGTCTTGCCGGCCTTGGCGGCGCAATAGGTGTTCCGGCGCTGGTTGAGGCCGTCGTCGCGGAGCACGACGTTCAGCTTGGCCAGCTTGGGCGTGAGCGAGGTAGCCAGCTCCATCACCGACGTGGCCGGCGTGGACATGGCGAAGCCGATGTCCACGTTCAGCGTCGCCCAGTCCCGGGTATTGCTGTCCATTTGCAATTCCAGCAGATTGCGGGCGGCATTGAGCCGGTAGCCGATTTTCATGTTGCCGGTGAAGTTGGTGTAACCCATTTCCTGCCATTCGGCGCCGCCGAGCGCGTCGAGCGATCCGCAGCCGAGCGCATCCAGGTTGTCGAACGGCGTCTTGCGGGCGGACGCCGCCGAGGCGTCGAGGATGCCACCGTCGAGCGGAACCTCGAACTGATCCAGCGATAACGACAAGGCTTCGGGAAGCTGGCCTTTGCCGAGTTGCCGACGGATGTTGAGCAGGGCCAGGATGTTCGGAGCATTCAGCCGGATGGCGCCGATGGCGACGGACTCGTTGACGAAATGGGGCATGATCCGCAACCGGTTTACCCCGACCGAGCCGGCGGGCGAAACCTCGATGCCGCCGTAGCTGATTTCGGCGAAGGGTTTGGCCATCGTCACGATTTGATCGACCTGTTGTTTGGTGCCGTACCACAGGTAGCCACCCACGCCGCCGGCGATCAGAACCAGGACGACGAGGATGGCTACCGCCACAGTCTTCAGTTTGCGCATGGATGGTTTACCTTGAAAGTTGCGGGACCCGCGGAGGCGCCGTGCGTTTCCGGATGCGACGCCAATCATAATACCTTGTGGCCGGGAACGTCGCTGGAGCGCGTGTTGCCCATTTGTTAAGCTTGGGACGCCAATGAATACCAACCGGGGAGTTACCGTCCATGAATTTCGCGCGGATCGGTCTGCAAATTCCGACGCTCCTGCTGCCACGGGCGGATACGGACCTGACTCGATGGGCGGTGGTCGCCTGCGACCAATACACCTCGCAGCCGGAATACTGGGTGCGGGTGGAGGCGCTGGTGGGCGATGCGCCGTCCACGCTGCGGCTGATCCTGCCGGAAGTCTATCTGGGCGCGGCGGACGAAACGCAGCGGATTCACGCCATTCAGGAGACCATGCGCCGCTATCTGGCCGATGGCGTCCTGACCCCGCAGCCGCCCGGTCTGATCCTGGTGGAGCGGGAGACGGCACGGGGCCGGTCGCGCAAGGGTCTGATCGCGGCCCTGGATCTGGAACACTACGATTTCAACACCAACGCCAGGACCCTGATTCGTCCTACCGAGGGCACCATTCTGGAACGGCTGCCGCCGCGCATTCGGGTGCGCGAGGGCGCGCCACTGGAACTGCCGCACGTCATGGTGCTGATCGACGACCCGGAGCGCAGCGTCATCGAACCGCTGTTCGCCGAGCCGCTGGAGAAGCTGTACGACTTTCCGCTGATGCTGGACAGCGGCCGGGTGCGCGGCTGGCGGGTGGATCAGCCGATGCTGATTCAGTGGATCGCCGAGCGGTTGGGGCGGCTGGTGGACCCGGCGGCGTTCAGCGAGCGTTACGGGGTCGCCGATGAGCCGGCGTTGCTGTATGCCATGGGCGACGGCAACCATTCCTTCGCCACCGCCAAGATCATCTGGGAAAATCTCAAGCACGCCGCTCCCGATCCGGCGGCGGTCATGAGCCATCCCGCCCGTCACGCGCTGGTGGAGCTGGTCAATCTCCACGACGAGGGACTGGAGTTCGAGGCGATTCACCGGGTGGCGTTCGGCGTCGATGCCGAACATCTGCTGACGGCGTTTGACGAGTTCCTCGCCGCGCGCGACTCGACGTTGACGGTGCTGGAGCGTCCGTCGTGGGGGGCGGCGCGGCGGACGTGGCGGGAGATGCAACGGTCCGACCGCCAGGTGATCGCCTTCGTGACCCAGGATCGCTGCGGAGTGCTGCTCATCGAACGACCGCGGCTGACCCTGCCGGTCGCCAGCCTGCAGGCATTCCTGGACCCCTACCTCGACAACCGGTCCGGCGCGCGCCTCGACTACATCCACGGCGAGGAGACGCTCGAACGGCTGGGCCGACAGCCGGGCAACATCGGCTTCTATCTGCCGGCGCTGGCCAAGAGCGATTTCTTCCGTACCGTCATCCGCGACGGCGCGCTGCCGCGCAAGACCTTCTCGATGGGCGAAGCCGACGAGAAACGGTTCTATCTGGAATGCCGGCGGATCGGATTTTAGGGGAGTGGAGAGCAGGGGATGGTTCGATTGACAACCGACCGTTCGCGGCTCGCCTCACCACTGGCCATTCCAAGTATTCGACGAGTAAACCTCGATGTCCAAGGCCCCGGACCTCGCGCGAGTGCGCAACATCGGTATCGCCGCGCATGTGGACGCCGGCAAAACCACCCTGACCGAGCGGATGCTGTACTACGCCGGCGTGTCCCATAAGATCGGCGAGGTCCATGAAGGCGCGGCCCACATGGATTACATGATCGAGGAGCAGGAACACGGCATCACCATCACCGCCGCCGTCACCAGGCTGCCTTGGCGCGACCATCTGATTCAACTGATCGATACCCCCGGCCACGTCGATTTCACTATCGAGGTCGAACGCTCGATGCGCGTGCTGGACGGCTGCGTGATCGTGCTGGATGGCGTGCGCGGGGTGGAGCCGCAGACCGAGACCGTCTGGCGGCAGCGCACCCGGTTCCGGTTGCCGGCCCTGTTCTTCATCAACAAGCTGGATCGGCCCGGCGCCGATTTCGAGCGGGCGCTGGCGACGGTGCGCGAGCGGTTGCATGCCGAACCGGTGGCGGTGACGGTGCCCCTGCCCGACTACGACGGCACGGTCGTCCACCTGATCGAGAAAACCCGGCTGCGCTTCGGCGGCGAGCGGGGCGAGCAGGTGCAGGTCGCGCCCTGCGACGAGACGACCTGGAACCGGCTGCGGTCCTGGCGGGAAAGTCTGTTGCTGGCGGCGGCGGAGCTGGACGACGCGCTGGCCGAACAGGTGCTGTCCGAGGTGGAACCCGAGCCGGAAGCGGTGTGGGCGGCGCTGCGCCAAGCCACGCTGGACGGCAGGGTTTGCCCCGTTTTTGCTGGCAGCGCCCTGCGCAATCAGGGCGTGCAACCGCTCCTGGACGGCGTGACGTGGTTGTTGCCATCGCCGACCGAACGCCCCCCCAGCCGGGCGCATCGGCCCGACGGCGGCGAGGAATGGGTAGCGATGGAGGCGGGCGGACCGCTGGCGGCGCTGGCGTTCAAGGTGCAGCTGTGGGAAGGCCGTCGTCACGTGTTCGCCCGGCTGTACCGGGGGACGCTGAAGCCCGGCGACGAGGTCGCGATTCCCGGTCCGAACGGAGCCCTGCGGCAGGAGCGGGTGGCGCGGCTGTTCGAGGTGGACGCCAACCACAAAACCCGGCTGGACAAGGCTGCCGCCGGCCAGATCGTGTTGCTGGCGGGGCTGCGCTGGGCGACCACCGGCGACACGCTGTGCGCGCCAGCGCATCCGCTGTGGCTGGAGCGCATCGAAACCCGCGAACCGGTGCTGGGGCTGGCCATCGAACCGCAGTCGAGCGTCGACGAAGAGAAACTGCTGGAGGCGCTGGACAAGCTGCAACAGGAGGATCCGACGCTGCGGGTCGAGGAGGATCAGGAAACCGGTCAGCGGGTGCTGCGGGGCATGGGCGAATTGCACTTGCAGATCGCCGGCGAGCGGCTGCGGCGGGAGTTCAACGTCAACATCCGGGTCGGCAATCCCGACGTGGTGCTGCGCGAAACCATCGCCCAAGCCGCCGAGGCCGAGAGTCTGTTCCATCGGCTGATCGAGCAGCCGGACGGCAGGAAGCTGGAAATGAAAGCCTGGGCGCGGGTCGCGGTGGAACCGCTGCCCCGGGGAGCCGGGATAACCGTGACCGCCGAGCCGCGAGTTCGACCCGAAGGCGCGGAGCTGAACGCCGCGCAGCGGGATGCGGTGGCGGGCGGCGCCGGGGGTGCGTTGGCCAGCGGTCCCGCGACCGGCGCGCCGTTGCAGGATTTGGCGGTGCGGGTGCTGGAGGTGGAACTGTTCGGCGCCCTGTCCAGTCCCCAGGGGCTGCGGGTGGCGGTGGCGGAAGCGACGCGCAAGGCGCTGGCTTCGGCGGGTGGGCTGGTCATGCGGCCGATCATGGCGACCGAGGTGGTGGCGCCGGAGTGCGATGTCGGCGCCGTCATGGGCGATTTGCAGGCGCGGCGGGCGGTCATTCGGGACACGACCACCCTGGGCGAGATGACCATCATCCACTGCGACTGCGCCCTGGACCGCCTGTTGGGCTATATCACCGACCTGCGCGGCATGACGCGCGGGCGCGGCCAGTTCACCATGACCTTCAACCGGTTCGACGTCGCCTGATGGCGGCGGAAGCCAGCAGGCGTGCTCGAGGTTGCAGGGTCATTCGGCGCGGTCGAGCGGTCTGCTCGCCCCGAACGCTTCGTCCCATTCAAATTCCTGCGCTGCAAACCGATAAGTGGAGATCGTGAAGTGAAAGGCGTCTTTCAGAGCGATTCCCGCGATGGCTGCTTGCTCCGCCAATTCTTCGCGCGACCAACAAAGCCATGCATTTGCCGGAATCCCCCGTTTTTCGGCAACCAGATCCGGACGGGGAATAAACCGGTCGCCCGTGGCGGTGGGCGCCAATATTTCGAATGTATCCCCTTCGTAATTGAAGCGCCAAGTCTGCTGAACAGCATCCCTGTCCCGCAGCGGATAGTCGGCGTAAGTCGCCTCGACCATCCAGTCTCGCGGTCTGGCTTCCATGCACAGGATCTTGAGGGGCGCCTCGAGCATCGCGGTCAGGTTTTCATCGTCCAGGCGTGCGAACGGATGGTTGCGGAACCGCAATCCGGCGTCGAGTACCGGTAACTGGTTCCAATCGATCAGATGTTTCAGGTCGTGGCCGTGCGGGTCCCGGCCCTGGCGCGGGTCGTTGTAACGCTGCGTGTCGGTTTCGAGTCCCGGGCGCGTGAACACGGTTTTCTGGCCGCGAATCTTGCGGTGATTGACCTGCAAAATGGCGATGTTGGGCGCCGTGCGCGGCAGCAGGCGATGGCGGTTGACCCGCCCGGCGGTTTGCACGATGGATTGCGTACTGGAGGGTTCGATCACCGCCCAATCGAAGTCGTGATCGCGGCCGATTTCCTCGACGGGCGTCGCCACCACGATGAATTTCACCTCGGGCGAGTCGATTCGAGAGACCCGCTCGCGGATGTCGGCATCGGTTTCGAGGTGGCCGTTACCGTTTTTCCGGATCAGCAGGCGGTCCAGCCGTCTTTCCTTCAAAAACCGCTGAATCGTGAAGTCTTGCGCGTGGTAGCAGGCTACGTAGGCATCCGGGAACCGGTCGGCGAGAAAGCGGGCGGTTTCGACGGCGGGCCGGATGTTGGCGATTCGCACCAGTCCAAAGGAAACCCGCTTGCCGGTTTGGGCGAACGGCCAGGCGTTATCTTCGTGCAACTGCGCGACAGCGTGGGCGATGGCGTCCCGCCAGGCGATTACGGTCGGGGCGGCGATGTTGGCCAGGCATGGTATGCGGAAGGCGCGACCGTGCAGCGCGGCGAGCAGGCGCGTGATGCGCGAGTCGTAGCGCCCCTCGAACTCGCTGTGTTCCCGACAGACGAACACTTCGGGATCGAGGTGGTCATCGATCAGCGCGCACAGGAAATCCTGCCCAGCCCGACCTTCCAGCGCCGCCCGCATCGCGATTCCGCTGCGATAGGCCCGGCACAGCGCGGTCGCGACGGGTCGGGCCAGCGTGGCGGACGAGGAGATCACGTTGCGCCCGAACAGGGCCGCCATCTGCACGAGCCGCAATACCGCCACCATCGCTTTCGGATCGTAGCTGTCGATTTCATCCAGGATCAGGTCGCTGTCCACCAGCCGCAGCAGCGCCAGCGTGTGATGGCCTTGCCGGTGCGGCTCGCCGGCGGCGATTAGAAAATCGACGGTTGAGGCCAGCACCGGCGCCCCGATCACCGGGCGCATGCGCGGTTTTTCCTTGAGAAACGGTTCGACCCAGGCCGGAACGAAAAACTCTTCGCCAACGGCTTCAAACTCGACGTCGATGGGATTTTCGTCCTCGTCGGCGAACTCGGCGGTCTCTTGCTGCCTGGCGCTTTCATGCAGCCGGATCGCGATCCGGTCGCCGATGACGCAGGCCAGTTCGTCGGAGCCGATTTTCAGTTGCTCCCGGTAGGCGTCTCCGGTTTGCAGGGTGAGCGTGCGCAGGTTCAACGCGGTCGCGAAACGCACTCGGCGATCTTTCGCCAGCGCGCAGGCGCATTTGGCGTTCATCCGGGTCTTGCCCGCACCGGTTCCCGCCAGATCGAGGACCAGCGCCGGTCGGTCGGTGGTTCGCCGCGCGGTTTCCAGCGCGGCGATGGCGCGATTCTGCCATGCGTACTGGCGGATTTCCGTCCGCTCCATGATCCGCTCGACGGTTTCCTCGGACAGGCCCGGCAGACGCAATGTCGCCAGGCGATAGGTCATCCGGCCCGCCATGCCGGATACGTCGGATAAATGCTGGTCGAGCGGTTGATCAAGTTTACGACCGGCTTTGTCGAACTTGGTGTTGGCGTAGAGTTCGGCGTCTTTGGATTTGTGCAGACTGGAAATGTAGTGATCGGCAAAGATCAGGCCGGCGCGCGCCACCAGCGACAAGGCCCGCCAGTACAGTGGCGTATCGACGCCTTCGGGCGGGACGATCTTCTCGAGCCGCCGCAATTTCTTGTTCAGGAACGCCAGAGCGGGTTCGGGCAATGGCGCTTGCGGCCGGTATTGGGCAGGATCGAACGGCGGATTCTGCCGGACGTGATTGGAAACACCGATCGCGTCGCGGCCTGTCCGGGGGCCGAACAGGCCATGATGACTGGCCACCAGAAAATCGAACGCATCATGGACATTCGTCAATCCACGTTCGGCAAAGGGGACGCTTTCCCGCTCCGCTTTGACTTCCAGCCGTTGCCAGGCGGTCTTCCAGTCCGCGCCGTCGCGCAACGCCTGGATCACCTTGAGTGACACCCATTCGTGCCGGATGCTGTCCTTTTGCGGCGCGGTCGCATCTCTCAGCTTTCTCTGAAATGCGATGCTGGCCTTGCCCACGTCGTGACCTTGCCCGGCGGCATCGGCCAGCAACGCGGCGTGGCGCACCCAGGTCGGAACCGCCGCTTCCTTGCGGCGCGTCGTGCCCGCCGGAAAGTGCCCTGTCTCTTATACACATCT
>DGFE01000179.1:9656-11885 GCA_002391525.1 Competibacteraceae bacterium UBA3908 | reverse complement strand
CATATGGCGGCATAAAAGGCTTTGGACTGCTGTCCGGATTGCAGCAGGCGCGGATTTCGGCCCAGCACCTCGGCTTCCGTATAACCGCTCAAAGTGGTGAACGCAGGGTTAACGGCCACGATGTTGCCGTTGGGGTCGGTGACGATGATGGATTCTCGCGCCGCCTCGAACACCGCCGCCGCCAGGCGTTGGCGCTCCTCCAGTCGCTTGCGCGCGGTGATGTCGGTGAAATAACAATCAACGCGCAGCGGTCTTCCTTGGGCATCCGCAATCAGCCGGGCGCGATCAGACACCCATCGCACTTCTCCATCCGGTCTTATAATGCGGTAAATCCACTCACCCTCTTTCTGTTCCAAGATCTCCGACGCGGAGCGTTCCACCAATTCCCGATCTTCCGGATGAACCATATCGAGATACAGCAGCGGATTCGCGAAAAAATCCTGTTGCGGCCTTCCGAATATACGTGAAATAGCCGGATTGGTTTGCAGGAGGGTATGGCTCCTCATATCCAATGAGTAGACGGCATCCAGCATATTATCCAGGATATCGGCCAGTTTTTGCTCGCTCGCGTGCAGCGCTTCCATTGCCCGTTTGCGCTCGGTAATGTCGAGCGCCAGCACCAGTTCCGCCTTCCGCCCCTCGTACAGCAGGGTATGGGAAACGATTTCGACATCGATTACGGTTCCATCCCGCTTGCAATGTCGCCAGATACCGGCCTCGTCCATGCCTTCGGTCACGCGGGCAACATGGTTCAGTAATCGTGGAACATCTTCAGGAGGACGGACATCGGTGATCGTCATGCGCAGAAATTCGTCGCGCGAGTAGCCGTACTTGTGCACCGCCATGTCGTTCACGGCCAAAAAGGCCAGGGTCTCCAGATCGTAAACCCACATCGGCTCCGGATTCGCTTCAAAGAGCTGACGGTAACGCCGTTCGCTTTCCTGCAGTTCGGCCGTGCGAACCTCCACCAGCGCTTCCGCCCGTCGGCGCTGGGATACCGTGGCGAACAGATACAGGGTGGTCAGAAGCGTGAGCAACCCGCCGACTCCGGGAACCCAGCGATACAGCCTGTCGGTGTTGTTGGCGATGAAGACCGCCGTCGGGTGAATCTCGATTCGCCAGATCCGGTCGGCCATCGGAAAATCCTGACGGTACGCGAGCGGTGAATGTTCACCCGGCTGCCCGGCTTCGGCCCGCGGACGCCACGCATAAAGCGGTTGCCGTTCCACCGGCGCGGAAAGGTCGGTCAGGCGCAACACCAGTCCCTGCGGTTGGGTATTGATCAGCGTGCTCTCGACGACGTCGCCGATGCGGATGACCCCGAGGACAAAACCCTGCAACCGCCGCCGGCGCTCTTCCACCCCGCGCGCCGCTTCCGGGACTTCATAGACCGGCGCGAACGCCAGCACCGAGAACCGTTGGGCGGACTCCTGCACCAGCACATAGCGCTCGGTGAGCGTGAGTTGGCCGCTGTCCCAGGCTCGCGACAACGCCACCCCGCGCGCCGGATGGATCGAGTCGGGACTGTATCCCAACGCCGCCTCGTTGCCGGTGTAAGGCTCCAGGTAATAGACCGGAAAATACTCGTCGCGGTCGCCGGCGGGGACCAGCCGTCCTTCCGGGTCCCGCTCGGTGAACTGGAACCCGGCAAGGCCATCCCGGCGCGCGGCGGCCTCGAATTCGGCGCGTTGTTCCCGTGCCACCCTGGGAATCCATTCCAGCGCCTGGAAGTTGCGATATTCGAGAATCGGCATGACGAATCGCCGGAACTCCTCCCGACTGACCGACTCGGAGCCCACATAATAGCGCCGCACGGCGTCGAGGTCCCGCAGATTTCCCTTGAATTTCTCGATGATGATCCCGGCGCGCTCGGCGGCGACCAGTTCGAAGCGGCGCTCCAACGCCTCCCGGCTTTTTTGGCGAAATTCCAGGAAAATACCGGCGGTCAGCGTCAGGCCGATCAAAACGGTCAGGGCGGCGGTCCCCCAGGTCGCCGCATCCGCACCCGTCTTCACGTCGCGTTTTACCCGGCTCGAGAAATACGCCCCGCCAAGCAGCAGCGCCAGGGCGATCAACCCCAGCGTTCCCACCAGGGCGCGGCTGGTGCTCCGCGCCGTGGCGGAGATTTCTTGCCGGATCGGCGTGCGGATCAGCGCAACCGGTTTGCCCGTCACATCCGGCAGCGCTTCGTACACGAACAGCCCGCCATCCGGCCCCGGACGCAACATG
>DGFE01000179.1:0-9393 GCA_002391525.1 Competibacteraceae bacterium UBA3908 | reverse complement strand
CCAGCAGCAGCAAGCCGTGCTCGGTGCGCAGGAGACCCTCGAGGGCCTGCTCCCGTTCCAGCACGGGCTGGAGAATGGCCAGAATGGCGGGCGTCTCGCCCGAAACCATTGGCAGGGTCACATCCCCGCCCAGATCGGAATCGTAGCCGCCACTGTACAAAACCCGGCCGTCGCGACTCAGGATGAGGCAAAAATTCAGGCGCGAGCTTTTTTCCAACGTGCGCCAGTCGCCGAGATTGGAGCGGACAAACGCAGGATCGCGGTCGCCGGCGAAGGCATAGGCATCGTCCCACTCGGCCCAGTTGCCCAACCCGTCGCCCAGTTGCCGCAGTTCTCCCCGGATCGCCGCGCCCGCCCGCGCGCCGTCCTCCAACGCCTGCGCGTACTCCAGTTTCTGGAAGGCGGGCTGGACGATCCAGCGGTTCAATGCCCAGATCGCCAGCAATGCCGCCGCGAATCCAAGCGTGATGGTCAAAATCGCTTTCAGTCTGGAATTCATCATGTTCGTTGCCGCGGCGTTGTCACCGCCAGCGCGCGGCGCTGGAGCCCCGACACTTCGTTCGACTACTCTTGATCTCAATCCGCGCCTCCGGATCCGGGCGGTTCGGAATCGGCGCGCCCGGCGGTGCCGAATTCCAGAAAATAGGCCAGCAGCGCCAACAATCCGACGCCCACCGCCCAACCGAGCACTTGCCAGACCCAGATCGACGGAATGCCGAACCGCCAGGTAGCCGGATCGTTGGGATCCCCGAACAGGGTATTGCCGAGCACCGCGCCCGGTCCGGCGGCGAACAGCAGCCACGACAGCGTCAACATCAGCATCGGCACGATCCAGCGGCGTTTGAGCGGCGGCAACACCGTCCGTTCGGCCAGCCAGCGATGCCACTCCGCCTTGCGGTCGGCATCGTCGCGGGTGAACGCCGACAACAGCGTCGCCACCCCGAAATTCGCCAGCAGCCCCCAGGCGGCGGCGTGAACGGTCAGCGGCCAGCGGCCCCAGGCGTCGATGCCGAACCAGTGCAGCCCGACCGCTTCGGTCAGCGTCACCGCCGCCAGCCCCACCAACAGACCGGCAATCACGCCCTGCCGGGTCAGGAACGGCCAGTAGCACACCGCCACCAGCGCCGGAGCCATTTGCAGGCCATAGGACACCGCCAGCCCGCCCAGCAGCGCCAGCGCGTCGCCGGACGCACTGGCCACCAGCAACGCCAACATCACCACCAGCACCACGCCCATGCGCCCGATGAACTTCAGGGTGTGATCGTCGGCGTCGGGCAGCAGGAAGCGCTGAAACAGGTCGTAGGCGATCATGCCGCCGGCGGTAGCCATGTAGCAGGACGCGGTGGATTCCATCGCCGCCAGCGCCGCCAATGCCAGCAACCCCACCAGCCAAGGCGCGGCGTCGCCCAACAGGTTGATCAACTGCGGCGTCAGCAGCTCGCGCCCACCCGGCAGGTCCAGCAAATCCCGATGCCCCAGTTCGTCCACCAGCACCGGATTGGCCAGATCGGGATGCGCGGCCAGGAATGTCCGGTCGGCGCCGAGAAAATGGCCGCCGATGCCCTGGATGACGGTGAAAACCACCAGGATCAGCCCCATGACCAGCGCCGAGGCCCAAACCTGCTGGGCGGCGAACGCGGGTCGGCGACTGGCGAACGCCAGCATCGAAAACGCCGGCGAAACCTGAATGCCCATCAGCGCGATCAGGTAGGTCAGGATCATCGTTCCGGTCCACGGGCCGCCGACCGCCCGCGACCCGTCGCTTACCCACTGAATCGCGCCGGGAATGGCCAGATAGTGACTGTAACCGTCCGGGGTTCGCACCGGGTCATCCCGAGTCAGGGCGATCACCCCGGCGATCAACCGATCCCAACCGCCCACGTAATGCAGCGTCAGCAGGCCAACGACGACGATGCCCGCGGCCAGCAACGGTAGTTGCAGTGCATCCACCCAGGCCACGGTACGCAACCCGCCCGAGGCCACGTAGCTGACCACCACGCTGGCCAACACCCACATCCCGAACTGCACGCCCAGTAACCCGTCGGTGAGCGCATTGAACAGAAAGCCGGCGGCGCGCAGTTGCACGCCGACGTAAGGCACCGAAAAGAACAGCGCCACTCCGACCACCAGCACCCGCAACAGATCGGAGCGAAAATACCAGGCCAGCATCGCGCCGGGCGTAACGAAACCGTAGCGTCGACCCAGCAACCATTGCCGCTTGAGGAACAGAATGCCGGTCAGGGGGATGGTCAGGGCGTAGAACGAGGCGTAGGCGTATTGCCAGCCGTCGGTATACGTCAGGCCGGGATGGCCGATGAAGGTCCAGCCGGAAAAGCAGGTGGCGGTCGCCGCCAGGGTGAAAAGGGCTGGAGACAACTGGCCGCCGGCGAGGAAATACCCACCCGCGGTGCCCGCCCGCCGGGCGCCGACGATGCCCCAGGCGATGCAGTAGGCCCAATACAGGATCATGCAGCCGAAGATCCAGGCGATCTTCGGCGTGACGCCGGCGGTTTCAGTCATGGGTTTCGGTTTCTCTTCTGCATGCTCCAGACTGGAAAGAGTAGTGAATCACGCGCTCGACCGCCCGTTTCCGTCGCGGAGGCCCACGCATCCATTCATGGCGGAAACCCGGGGACGCCATCCAAGGTTGCTGCCGGCGGCATTTTAAGGTACTTTCAGAAACAAGGAGATGGCATTCCTCCTCCAACCGCCGCCACGGCTGATGATGCCTACCGACTTCCTCGGGAACGGGAAGCTGGGGGCGTATTTCGGTAAGTCCACGCTCCCCCGCTCCACCACCATCCCGAGTCACGCAACGACGACGATCCGCACGGGATGACATGGGTTTCTACGCTTTTCTGGCCATCGGCATCGGCGCCGCGGCGGGCGCCTGGCTGCGCTGGGGCTTGGGTCTTTTACTCAATCCCGTATTTCCGACGCTGCCGCTCGGGACGCTGGCCGCGAATCTGCTGGGCGGGTTTTTGATGGGCATGGCCATGCAGTTTCTTCTCGAACACGCCGTTCTTCCTCCGGAAATTCGCTTGACCATCACCACCGGCTTTCTGGGCGGACTCACCACGTTTTCCACTTTCTCGGCCGAAACCGTCACCCTGCTGCTGCGCGAGGAGTACCTCTGGGTGTCGGCTATCGTCCTGATGCATGTCATCGGTTCGGTCACCATGACGTTGCTGGGAATTTTGACCATGAAGCTGTTGACCGCGATGGGGGCGCCATGAAGGGGAGCTATCTGAAGTTCTATGTCCACGAGCATCGCCGACACCACGGGATTTTGCTGTACGAATGGCTGCTGGAACGCGCCAGGAAACTGGGTATCCACGGCGGATCGGCGTTTCGCGCCATCGCCGGGTTCGGCCGGCATGGCGTCCTGCACGAAGATCACTTTTTCGAGCTGGCGGGCAACCTGACCGTGGAGGTCGTGTTCATGATCAGCGACGAGGAGGCCGCGCAACTCCTGAAGTTGATCGAACAGGAAAACATTCATGTCTTTTACGTACTGATGCCGGCGGAATACGGCGTAATCAACGGAGAGTAAGCGGCGACCGCCGAAGGAGCCACCCGCATGTTGAGATCCATCCTGGCCCTACCCGCCACTGTCTGGTTGCTGGGACTGGTCAGCCTGATGAACGACTCGGCCAGCGAACTGCTTTATCCCCTGGTGCCGCTGTACCTGGCTTCGGTGTTGATGGCCGGTCCCAAAGCCTTGGGGATTATCGAGGGCATCGCCGAGGCGACCAGCAGCCTGCTCAAGCTGTTCTCCGGGGTGTTGGCCGACAAAACCGCCTCCACCAAGCCCTGGGTGGTCGGTGGTTACAGTCTGGCCGCCATCGCCCGCCCGCTCATGGCCTTCGCCGCCGCGTGGCCGGCCATGCTGGCGCTGCGCTTCGCCGACCGAGTGGGCAAAGGCTTGCGCACATCGCCGCGCGATGCCTTGCTGGCCTCGTCCGTAGATCCCGCGCAACGCGGTCTGGCGTTCGGCTTGCACCGGGCGATGGACAACGCCGGCGCGGTGATCGGGCCACTGCTGGCTACGACGCTGTTGGCGCTCAATCTGCCGCTGCGCGACATTTTTCTGTGGACCGCCGTGCCGGGAGCCATCGCCATCGCGCTGGCCTTGGGCATCCGGGAACCGTCCCACGCCAAGCCATCGCTGCGGATTCCCTTCAGTTGGACGCTTCAGGGTTTCCCGCCTGCCTTCAAACGCTATCTGCTGGTGCTGGCGCTGTTCACCCTGGGCAATTCGTCCAACATGTTCCTGCTGCTGCGCGCCAGGGAACTGGGCCTGCCCGATGTCCAGGTTCCGCTGCTGTGGGCGCTGGTCTCGACCGTGGCGATGCTGTTCTCCACGCCGCTGTCGGCCTTGTCCGACCGCCTGGGTCGGCAACGGCTGATCCTGTCCGGCTGGGCCATCTACGGGGTGTTCTATTTGATATTGGGGTTGAACGGCGGCCAGACCTGGCTGTTGTGGCCGTTGTTCGCGGGTTACGGCCTGTTCCTGGCGGCGACCGAGGGCGCGGAAAAAGCGCTGGTCGCGGACCTCGCGCCCGCCGCCCTGCTGGGCACCGCTTACGGCTGGTTCAACCTGACGACGGGACTGCTGTTGTTGCCGGCTTCCCTGCTGTTCGGCTGGCTGTGGCAAAGCGCCGGTCCCGCGCTGGCGTTCGGCGTCGCGGCGGGCTGCGCGTTGCTGGCCGCCCTGCTGCTGCGTTACTGGGTGATGCGGGATGTGATCCCGACCACTGCTGCCATTACTACCCCCGTTGCGGAGAGAAAGCCGTGATCGAAATCGAGATTCCGGGTTTCCAGGTGCTCCTGCTTTACCATCTGGTGCTGGACTACAACGGCACCCTGGCCGTGAACGGCGACCTGATCGAAGGCGTGAAATCCCGTTTGAACAAATTGGTGGACAGCCTCGACATTCACGTGGTCACGGCGGACACCTTTGGAAAAGCGACTCACGCGCTCGATGGGATGGATTGCCGAGTGATCATCCTGCCTCCCGGAAACCAGGCGGCGGCCAAGGCGGATTATGTTCGCCAGTTGGGCGGGCAAGCGACCATCGCCATCGGCAACGGCCGCAACGACCAGTTGATGCTCGAACAGGCCGCCCTGGGTATCGCCGTTCTGGGCGAGGAAGGCGCGGCCACCGCTACCATCATGGCGGCTGATGTCGTGGTCCGGGATGTGTTTTCCGCATTGGATCTGCTCCGGAATCCCCGGCGGCTTGTAGCGACTTTGCGGTCGTGAGGCTAACCCGCCGAGTCGACACGGGCAGGTTAGCGTTTTTTTAACCAACCACTGCTGCCGCCTTCAAACGCTGAATTTCAACCCAAGGAGAGATCCATGAAAATCCGCATCGATACCATCGACGCTCTGGAAATCCTCGACTCGCGCGGCAACCCCACCGTCCGGGTCAACGTCCATCTCGACAACGGCATCGTCGGCACCGCCTCGGTGCCTTCCGGCGCCTCGACCGGCGAGAATGAGGCCGTCGAACTCCGCGACGGCGACCAGAGCCGCTACGGCGGCAAGGGCGTGCGCCACGCCGTCGAGAACATCGAGAAGATTCTCGCGCCCGGCTTGAAAGGCATGGACCCGCGCCGGCAGGCGGAGATCGATGAGCGCATGATCGAACTGGACGGCACCGAGAACAAGGCCAGGCTGGGCGCCAACGCCATGCTGGGCATTTCCCAGGCCGTGGCCCGCGCCGCCGCCCAGTCCAGCGGGTTGCCGCTGTATGCCTATCTCGGCGGGGCCGGCGCGGTGCGCTTGCCGGTGCCGATGATGAACGTGCTCAATGGCGGCAAGCACGCCGATTCGGGGATGGATTTCCAGGAGTTCATGATTTTCCCGGTGGGCGCGCCCAACTTCGCCGAGGCGCTGCGCTACGGCGCGGAAACCTTCCACGCCCTCCACAAGATCCTGGCGGCGCGGGGTTACGGCACCAGCGTCGGCGACGAAGGCGGCTACGCCCCGCAACTGAAGAGCAACGACGAGGCGTGCGAGCTGATCGTGGAAGCGATCACGGCGGCCGGTTACCGGCCGGGCCAGGACATCGCCATCGCGCTCGACCCGGCGGCCAGTTCCTTTTACGAAGGCGGCAAGTACCGTTTGTCCCGCAGCGGCCAGGACGACAAGAGCGCCGACGAGATGGTGGCTCTGTTCAAGGACTGGATCAATAAGTACCCCATCGTGTCCATCGAGGATGGTCACGACGAGAACGATTGGGCCGGATTCAAGAGCATGACGGCGGAACTGGGCGGCCGCATCCAGATCGTCGGCGACGATCTGCTGGTGACCAATACCAAGTTCATCGCCCGGGCGGTGGAGGAAAAAGCCTGCAACGCGGTGCTGATCAAGCTCAATCAGATCGGCACCGTCACCGAAACCATCGAGGCCATCCATCTGTGCCGCAAGGCGGGCTGGGGCTTCGTGATCTCCCATCGTTCCGGGGAAACCGAGGATACGTTCATGGCCGATTTCGCCGTCGCCATGGGGGGCGGCCAGATCAAGACCGGCTCGGCCTGCCGTTCCGAACGCATCGCCAAGTACAACCGGCTGCTGGAGATCGAACGGGAACTCGGCAAGGCCGCGCGTTTTGGCCGCTAAACGACTCTCAAACAGCACGACAGCAACCCCATCCGCCAAGGCAAGATAAGGATCAAACCAGCATCATCTTGACCCCGGCCACGGCGAGCACCACGGCCAGCAGGCGGCGAATCGTCCCGCCGGTCAGCCGCCTGCTACCGTATTCGGCCCCGATCCAGCCGCCGGCAATGGCGGCCACGGCCCACGGGCCGACTTCGGGCGGCAGGGCCGACAGGCTCGCGACGTACCCCAGCAGGGCGGCAACCGAATTGACGAGAATGAAAGTCGCCGACACCCCGGAGATTTGCCGGTAGTCACCCCAGCCGAGCAACATCATCAGGGGACTGAGGAATATCCCGCCGCCCACCCCCGTCAGACCGGATAACAAGCCAATCCCACCGCCCAGGATCAGCGCCAGCGGCACCGGCAGTGGGCGGCCCTCCGCGGCGGCGGCAGCGCCAAACCAGAGCCGATGAGCCGCGAACAGCAGCATCATGCCGACCAGGACCTTGTAGGCGTGACCGGGAATGGTGATGATTCCGCCGACGAAGGCCAGCGGCACCGAGGCGGCGGCAAAGGGCCAGAACAACCGCCACGAGAAGCAACCGGCCCGATGAAATTTCGTTGCCGCCACCGTGGCGACCAGGATGTTCAGGACGAGCGCCGACGGTTTCATCACCAGGGGGGAAACTCCCACCAGCGCCATGGCCGCCAGATAACCGGATGCCCCGGCGTGGCCGACCGCTGAATACAGCACCGCCGCGCCGAAGATCAGCCCCATCAAAACCAGGTTCGAAATCAGATCCACCCATTCCTCCGTCAAGCCGGGCCGGACCGCGGCGCCGCTCAGAAATACACCCGCAAGCCGATCCCGAACTCGTGGATTCCTTCCAGATAGCGCCAATCCAGGCCGAGCGACCAGTCCCGGTCCAGCGCCAGATTCTGCCGCACTACCGCCCGCGTCGCCGTACCGGTTTCGCCCAGACGGTAATCCAGCCAGTCCGCACCGGCCAGTACTTTCCAGCGCGCCGCCGGTTGCAGCAACGCCCCGACCGTCAGCCCCGGTCCGGCGCGATAATCGTCGGCGAATGCATCGCCGTAAGCGAATGCCAGCCCTGGTAGCGCGAACCAGACCGTGCGCCATGGCCAGCGGGTTTCCGCCGCCAGGCCCAGTCCACCGCCGAGACTGAAGGCGACGCAATCGCGGCAATCTGGCCGAGGATACGACTCCCAGCCGGCGTGAATCCGCCAGGCCGGTTGCAGCGTCAGTCCGTTGATCGGCGGCAGCGAGGTAATGTCGAGCAGCGTCAGCCGGTCGAGCGCCAGCCGGCCGCTATCCGCGTACCGGCGGACCGCGATGCTCAACAACTCGATCTGGGCATCGGGCGTGTAGCCGGCGTCGGGTTCCAGCAAATCGTGATAGCTGGCCCGCGCGTTCAGTTCCACGAACGCCGCCCCATCCCGCTGCCCGCTCCCGATCCCGACCCGCCGCGAGGCGTGACCGGTTTCCGGGCGGGTGGCGTAAGGCTCGATCACGACTGGCGTGGCCGTGACCGCAAGCCGGTTGCGGGCGGTCAACAACCGGTAGGCAACCGCGTCCGCCGCCGCTTCGGCGTCCTTCCCGCTCTCGCCGGTCCGGCGATGCTGGCGCTCGTCCAGAGCGAGTTCCAGCAGCAGCGCCCGCCGTTCCGGGGTCAGTCGCGCAAACTCGGGCGCGGTGGCGACTGCCGGATCGTTCCGCAAGCGCCGCGCCAGGCGTCGCTCGCGGGCGGTCAGCGCCTGGTAGCGGCGGTTGATGGCCGTGCCGCGCGCCGGGCGGGCGGTCACTTCCCCTACCAAACCCGGCTGTCGGACCAGCAAGCGAATCGTGTCCGCCGGCAGGGTCCAGAGCAGATATTCCTCGCTCAGCCGCAAATCCGGGTCGGCGGCCTCCAGCAGGGTCAGCAGTTGCCAGGCGCAGTTCTCCCGGAAAAAGTAGTAATCGAACTCGATGCCGCGCAGCTCCCAGACGTGTTCCAGCAAGCGCCGCAATCGCGCCTCGCTCAATCGCAACCGGTATTCCCACAGGTCGCGGCTTTCCAGATCGCCGTAGGTCCGTACCAGCTTGTAATAGGGTTGAACGTCGAACCTGCCCTTGAACCCGCCGGCGATGCCGTCCACCGCGTACATCAGTCCGTGGCTGCCGGCATCGTCGGCGGCGTAGTTGACGGCGTAGGCCAGCAATCGGGTTCGCTCAGTCTGGCCGCGCCGATCCAGCCGCAGCAGGGTATGGCCGAACAGCGAAGCGGGATTGTTGAGATAGGCCGAGGCGAACACCAGGGTCGCCGCTTCCGCGTCCAGTTCGCGGAACCAGCGCTCGAAGCGCTCGCAGGGTTGCGGCGGCAGGCGGCGGTCGTCGAAATCCAGTTCCGCCTTTAGCCAGTGGTAACGGGCGACGAAGGCGCACTGCGCCGGTTGTGGATCGCCGCCGACCGGATCGGGTTTGAACAAGGCGCCCAGGGTGGCGGCGAGTTCCGCGCGTGGGTCGATTTTGCCGTTCGGGGCGAGGAAGAAACGCGGATCGTCGGCGTCGCTGACCACTTCTCCGCCAGCGGCGGTGGGACGGTAATGCAGCAGCGCCCGCCATTCCCGCCGACCGGCCAGATCGGCGGCCTCGGCACGCCGCGTCAAATCGGCGAGATAGGCCGAATCGGCGTGGGCGTTCGCCTGTCTCTTATACACATCTGACGCTGCCGACGAAGGGGGAAAGGGAAAACTTCGGGGTCGCCGCCTCACTTAAAAAAAAAA
>DGFE01000087.1:15607-15815 GCA_002391525.1 Competibacteraceae bacterium UBA3908 | reverse complement strand
AGATGTGTAGGATCATCCCCAATATAAATCTGTTATTTTTCATAGTGTCACCTTTCCTTCATTCGCTATGTATGATGGAAACACTGCGTTGGGGTCAGCACGGTTTCTCCTTATTAAGCGCCTCTTGGCATGGAAACTGTCCTTTTGTTTCCAAACAAAAAAGCCGAACCGCCTAAGTGACCTTGACGCTGGTCACCGTCGGCAGTCC
>DGFE01000087.1:0-15478 GCA_002391525.1 Competibacteraceae bacterium UBA3908 | reverse complement strand
TGGTCACCGTCGGCAGTCCGGCTTTCCTGACATGCTCAGGATCCGCGACTTTCTGTCCCTACCTTGCGATAGGTTTGGTTTTAGTTTGGCACTCCTTATAACACATGAATACCATAAATAAAATAAGTGTAAATTACTCAGGAATTATTCATCCCTGCGAGGATCTGGTCCCCTTCGTGGGCTTCGTGGAAATCCGCTCATCAATTCAATCAGCCCGACGAATCGACGCCGGCTCACCCGGCCTGCTTGCGTCGGCGCGCGGGCGGGGGACCCAGAAGGGCATCCAGGGTTTCCGCGTCGAAAATGCCGTCCAGCCAAGCGTCCATCTGGTCGATGGACGCCGCGTCGATGCGGGCGGCGGCCCACTTGGGCAGATGGCCAAAGCGGCGGGCGAGCAGGCGCTTCAAATCCTCGGCCTTGCCCTCGGCTTTGCCCTTGGCTTCGCCCTTGGCGAAAATCGATTGGTAGGCCCGGGTTTCCTCCAGGGGGGTAAAGATATTCAGCATGGCCCAAACCTCCTCTTCGGTGAGCGATTTAAAACGCTCGAACAACCAGTACTCCAGAATTTGCGAAAGCGCCGCACGCACCGGCGGCGCGACCGGCGCCTCCTGAATGGTCCGCCAGAGCCGGGGGGCGCGTCCCCGTAAATCCTCGTCCCGCGTCAGCACCAGCGGGGCCAGGGCGGCGACGAACGGGTTATCCGGCTCCCGCTCCAGCCACTGCGGCAGGAATCGCTCCAGGCACGCCGCCGTGGCGACGGCGTCCGGGCCGCCCACCCGACTCGGCCAGCGCGGCAAGTCGCTTTCCTGGAGCAGAATCAGCAGACCCCGCACGTCGCGGTCCGGGTGTTCCTCGCCATACAGACCGATCTTGGTCAGCAGGTTGTACCAGGCGCCGGCGACCGGTTGCGCCTGGAATTCGACCACGTACACCGGTCCCTCGTGCCCCTGGGGTTCGTACAGACCGTCCAGATGCCGCTCGATACCCTTGAGAGTCAGCGAGCGGAAGACGTATTCGCCCGTCAGCGTCAGGCCCCCGCTCAACACCCGGAAAGCCTCCGGGTCGGTGGCGAGAAAGGTATAGATGAAGGGATCGGTTTTCATGAAATTCAGTGTAACCGCTTCGCTGTATATCAGCGATGGTTCTCGCCCAATCACCCGATCCACCCCAAGGTTCAATTCACATTGTACCGGTCCAGGCGCGCGCTCCCGAATGACGCCGTTTCCGATTCGACACCTGGTGTCTAGCGGTATCAGCATCAAAATTGTCATCTAATGATGTATAATCGATGCGCATAAGCCTGACTACGAGACCCGTTCCATGCGAACCACACTGAACATCGATGACCAACTTCTGGCCGAGGCGCAGGCTATAACCGGGCTGGCCGAGAAGACCGCGCTGGTTCGGGAAGCCCTGAAGGCTTTGATCGAGCGGGAGAGCGCCCGGCGCCTGGCGCGGCTGGGTGGCAGCGAACCACAATTGCAACCAATCCCCAGAAGACAGTCCGACCCTTCATGATCCTGGTCGATACGTCCGTCTGGATCGACCACCTGCGCGCTGGCGAACTGCTGCTGGTAGAACTACTCGATACCAACCGGGTGTTGGTTCACCCGTTCATCATCGGCGAGCTGGCTTGCGGCAACCTCAATAACCGTAAAACGGTTTTGTCACTATTGCGGAAACTGCCGACCGCTCGGCTGGCCACCGACGACGAGGTGCTGTTCTTCATCGAGCGACACGGCTTGATGGGCAGAGGCATCGGCTATATCGATGCGCACCTGCTGGCGGCGATGTCCCTGACCGGAACCGTGCGCTTGTGGACCCGGGACAAACGTCTGGGCGCGATGGCGGAGTCGATGCGTTTGACTTTCGAGCCGTTATAGCGCTTCCGGGTTGCGCGGCTCCACCATTCCCCTCAGACTCGCGCCGCTCGATTCAACTCTCGGGATGTCGTTTTATGTCGCGATTCGCCCTGTTTCCCGCCGGTCTGCTCCTCTGCTCCATGGCGCTGGCCCAATCCGCCGCACCGGTCGAGGTCGGCGTTCGACCCCTGCGCGAGGCGGCCCTGCCCGACCGGGGCACGGCGCCGGCCAGCGTGATCGCCCCCAACGACAGCCGGATCGCCGCCGAAGTGACCGCCAGGATAGCGCGAGTTCACGCCGAGGTCGGCGGCACGGTCAGGGCCGGGCAACTGTTGCTGGAACTCGACGACGCCGATTATCGGCTGGCGCTGACCCAGGCCGACGCGCAGGTCACGGCGGCGCGGGCGCGGGTGGCGCTGGCCGAACAGCGGCAACGGCAAGCGCTGACGCTGCGCAAAAAACAGTTCGTCTCCGACGACGCGGTGCTGGAACTGAAAACCGGGGTCCAGGCCGCCGAGGCCGATCTCGACGTGGCCCAGGCCCAGCGGGCGGTGGCGGCGCGCAACGTGGAAAAATGCCGCATCGTGGCGCCGTTCGCCGGCGTGGTGCTGGAACGGCAGGCCCAGGTCGGCGCGACCGCCACGCCGGGCACGGTCTTGCTGCGGCTGGTGGATCTGGCGCCGCCCGAGATCGAAGCCCAGGTGCAGGCAGCCCAGGCCGACGAATTGCCACGGGCGACGGAAATCGCGTTCGAGAACCAGGGCAAGCCCTACCCGGCCCGGCTGCTGCGACTGTCGCCGGTGGTGGACGTGGCGGCCCGCACCCGCGTCGCGCGGCTGGCGTTCACCGGGCCGGCGGCTCCCGCCGGCAGCAGCGGCACGTTGCGCTGGCTGACGCCGGGCGTGCTGCTGCCGCCCGAACTGCTGGTCAAGCGCGAACAGGCGCTGGGCGCGTTCGTGGTGGAGAACGGCCGCGCCCGCTTCACGCCCGCGCCCGCCGCTCAGGAAGGCCGACCGTTCGCCGTGGCGTTGCCGCCCGAAACGCCGGTGGTGACGCGCGGCCAGCAGGGATTGACCGACGGCCAGCCGGTGACCGTGGTCGACGGAGCGCGCTGAGATGCGCTTCGTCCGCGCCCTGATCACCAACCACCCGCTGGCCAACATCGCCTTCGTGGTGGTGATTATGATGGGCCTGCTCGCCTATGCGCACATGCCCCGCGAACAGGACCCCGAGATCAACTTCAACTGGGTGAACATCTCGACCGCCCTGCCCGGCGCCTCCGCCGAAGACGTGGAAAAGCGCGTCACCAATCCGCTGGAGGACTCGATCCGCAACGTCCAGGACGTGAAATTCGTGGTCAGTTCCTCGCGCGAGGGCGTCTCCAACATCCTGGTACGCTTTCGCGAAATCCCGATTCGGGTATTCGACAAGCGGATCAACGACCTGCGCCGCGAAATCCAGAACAAGGCCAATGCCGAACTGCCGGTGGAGACGCTGGACCCGGAAATCCTCGAAATCACCACCTCCAACGGCTTCCCCACCGCCATGGTGGTGCTGACCGGTCAGGCCGACGACGAGCCCCTGCGCTTCGCCGCGCGCACGGTGAAGGACGATCTGGAACAGATTCCCGGCGTCGACCAAGTGCTGGCGCTCGGCTTTCAGGAACCGGAACTGCTGGTGGAATTCACCCCGTCGGCGCTGGCCGCGCGCGGGCTGACGGCGGCGGATCTGGCCGAGGCGCTGCGGCTGTGGTTTCGCGACGTGTTCGCCGGCAAGGTCAAAACCGGCGACGGCGAATGGCTGGTGCGGGTGAGCGGCACCACCGCCGACCCGGAACTGCTGGCGGGTTTCTACGTGCAACCGTCCGGCGCAACCAGCGCGCGCGTGCCGCTGGACGCCGTGGCCAAGGTGCGGCGCGGGCGCGACGATCCGCGCCAGCTCGCCGCCATGGCCGGGCGACCGGCGGTGATGCTGTCGGTGAACAAGATCGGCTACACCAACACCCTGGAACTGGTGGGCCGCATTCGCGATTACCTCGACCGCAAGAACGCGGTGCTTGCCGACAGCGGCCTGAAGCTGGTCCTGGCCGACGATCAGACCGTGGCCACCCGCGAGGCGCTGGGCATCATGCAGAGCAACGCCATTCTCGGCCTGCTGTTGGTATTGGGCACCTGCTGGCTGTTTCTCGGCTCGCGCATCTCCGCCCTGGTGGCGCTGGGCGTGGTGTTTTCCGTCACCGGAACCTTCGTGCTGCTGGACGCGGTCGGCTTCACGCTCAACGTCTCGGTGCTGCTGGGCATCGTCATCGTGCTCGGCATGTTGGTGGACGACGCGGTGGTGCTGGTGGAGGCCATGTATTTCCGGATGGAGCGCGGGATGGCGGCTCTGACCGCCGCGTTGGAGTCCATCCGCGAGGTGGGCCTGCCGGTGCTGGCGGCGGTGACCACCACCATCGCGGCCTTCCTGCCGTTGATGCTGCTGCCGGGCATCGTCGGCAAATTCATGTTCGTCATCCCCTTCGTGGTGACGGTCGGCCTCGTCGTGAGCCTGATCGAGGCGTTCTGGATGCTGCCGGCGCACGTCGTGGCGCTGGGAAAGCACGCCATCGGCCACTCGCGCACCCAGGCGCTGCGCGAGAAGTGGACGCACTTGCTGCGGGTCAAATACACCCGGCTGCTGATCCACGTGATGCGCTATCCGCGGGTCTATCTGGGTCTCGCGCTGGCGCTGTTTCTCGGCGCGGCGGCAGCGGTGGGCGGCGGGCTGGTGAAGTTCCAGTTTTTCGCCTTCGACCCGATCCGGCTGTACTACGTCAACGTGGACATGCCGCCGGACGCGCCCATCGAGGAAACCCTGCGGCAAACCCTGGCGGTGGAGGAACGGGTACGCACCGGACTCCGGGCAGGCGAGGCCCGCTCGGTCACCTCGCTGGCCGGCATCAAATTCACCGAGATGGAACCGCTGTACGGCGACCAGTACGGCCAGATCGCGGTGTCGCTCAACCCGGCCGCGCCGGACGTGCGCGGGCTGGACGACATCATCGAGGACATGCGCGAGTCCGTCACCCGAACGCCGGGCCGGGCGACGATTTCGTTTCTCAAGCTCTCCGGCGGCCCGCCGACCGCCAAGCCGATCAGCGTCAAGGTGCGGGCGGACGACCGCCAAGAGTTGCGCGCCGCCGCCGATGCGGTGAAGACCATCGTGGCGAAAATCCCCGGCGCCCGCGATGTGGTGGACAACGACACGCCGGGCCGCGACGAGCTGAGCCTGCGGGTGGACGTGACCGCCGCTCGCAACGCCGGGCTCGATCCCGGCCTGGTCGCCCGGTTGGTGCGGCTGCACGTGGACGGCGAGGTGGTGGCCGATCTGCGCGACCGGGGCGAAAAAGTGGAATTGCGGGTCCGCGCCGTTCCGCGCACCGTGACCCGGATTCGCGAGGCGCTCGACGATCCCATCGCCCTGCCCGGCGGCGGCGCGACGACGCTGGGCGCGCTCTTGATCGCCGAGGAGCGCAAGAGTCTGGGCTTGATCCGGCACTGGAACCTGCGCCGCGCCATCACCGTCGAGGCCGATCTCGACAAGGAGCAAACCGATACCCTGGCCGCGAACAACGTGCTGCGCGCGGAGTGGGAGCGGATCCGGACCCGCTACCCCGGCACGGATCTCGACTTTTCCGGCGAACTGGACGACATCTACGAATCGCTCGATGCCATGGGGCCGCTGTTCCTGCTCGGCGTGGGGCTGATTTATCTGATCCTGGCCGCGCAGTTCCGCAGCTATTTCCAACCCTTGCTGATTCTGGTGACCGTGCCGCTGGCTTTCACCGGCGTCACCCTGGGCCTGCTGGTGTCGGGCAATCCGCTGTCGCTGTACACGCTGTACGGGGTGATCGCGCTGACCGGCATCGCGGTCAACGCCGCCATCGTGCTGATCGACGCCGCCAACGCCCGCCGCGCCGCCGGCATGTCCACCCTGCACGCCACGCTCTACGCCGCCCGCCGCCGGGTGATCGCCGTGCTGATGACCTCGGGCACCACCATCGCCGGTCTGTTTTCGCTGGCGTTCGGGCTGGCGGGCAAGTCGCTGCTGTGGGGACCGGTGGCGGCCAGCATCGTCTGGGGACTGGCCTTCTCCACGGTGCTGACCCTGTTCGTGATCCCGGTGCTGTATCGGCTCTTCATGCGCCAGCGAACGGCGGGCGGGCGGCGCTGGCGGTGGTGGCCCGAGACGGAGCGCGCCGCGCCGCCGGCGAACCGCGTGTAGACTCACCGACCGGGGGGCGGCCTATCGCCGCAACCGCCGCCACAGGGCGCCCAGCGCGCGCGCCGGATAGGCATACAGCGCCGGCAAGGGATCGTCGCGCCGCCAATACCCGTCCACCACGGGCGCGTCCGCCGGCGGCCAGCGTCCCACCTCCGGTTGCGCGCGGGCGGCGGCGGTGGCGGCCAGCCAGTCGCGCCGCCAGAGGGTGCAGGGCCGCGCTTGCGGCGGCGGCGGCTCCTCGCCGATCAGCCACAGATAGGCGGCCAGCGGCAGATTGACGCCGTTGAGGGTGGCGACTTCGATCTGCATGTCGCTGCGGCCCACCGTCGGCTCCACCATCAGCCAGCGGCCATCGCGGGCGTCGCGCTTGTACTCCATCGCACCCCAGCCTTGCAGGCGGTGATCCTGAAAAAAACGGGTGGTGAGCGGTTCCAGAACCGGCGCGGCTTCGGGCGCGGGACCGCAGCGCGCGGTCGGACCGACCAGCACCGGCCAGGCGTGCGTCTTGCGGCCGGTGAACGACAGCGGCGGACGACCACCGCCCGGATGGTATTGCAGCACGAAGTAAATGGCGTCGTCCCCGCCTTCGATCCATTCCTGGACCAGCAGGTCGGGCATGACCGGCAGAATCCGCCGGCACAGCCGCCCGGCCTCCGCCGCCGATTCGACCCGATAGGCTTTGGCGAACCGGCGGTCGTAAGCCGCGTTGCGCTCGCCCGGTTTGAGCGCGCAGGGATAGGGCAAATCCGCCAGCTTGAGCAAATCGGCCTCGCGGGCGATGTGCGCGCCGGGCGGGATGGGAAAACCGCCCCGTGCGGCGAGCGCCTGAAACCCGGCCTTGGTGTTCAGCGCCGTGGCGATATCCGGCGCCGGCAGTTGGAACCGGTAATGCCCGGCCAGCGCCTCGCGGTGCGCCGACACCGTGGCGACCGTCTCGTCGCGGGTGACGAACAGCACCGGGCGCGGGTCCAGCGTCCGCGCCAGCGCGAGCAGATCGTCCACCAGTTCGGGACCGGACAGGGCGCGCAGCCTGATCTTGCGTCCGTGACGAGTGCGCATGGTGGGCTGGCGCGGATCCGGATCGGCGGCGATCAGCGGCACGCCGCCCAGCGCCAGACTGCGCAGGAGTCCCAGGCCGTTGATCTCGACCCCGACCACCACGGCGACCGGACGGGACGGATTCATCGCGAGGACTCCAGGCGGTGAAACAGAGTCAAGTACCGTTCGACCACCGCCGCCTGCGTATAGTCCAGGGCGCGGCGGCGCAGCCGGTCGCGGTCGGGCGGCGCGGTCAGCGTGGCCAGCAGGGCGGCGCCCAGCGCGTCCGCATCCCCCACCGGAACCAGCCGGCCATGATCGCCTTGCGCGAGAATCTCGGCGGGACCGGTGGGGCAGTCGGTGCTCACCACCGGCGTGCCGCAGGCCAGCGCCTCGACCAGGGTCAGACCGAAGCCCTCGAACCGCGAACTGACCGCCAGCGCGGCGGCACGGGCGAACAGCGGCAGCGGATCGGGGTAAAAGCCGGGCAAGTCCACCACCCCGTCCAGTCCCAGCCGGGCGCGCAGGGCCAGCAACGCGCCCCGTTCCGGTCCTTCGCCCAGGATGAGCAGCCGGGCCGGCATTCGTCGGCGGACCACGGCCAAGGCCTGGAGCAGGGTGGGGAAATCCTTGAGCGGCACCAGGCGACCGGCGGCGACCACCACCGGCGGCCCTCCGTCGGTCAGCCAGGGATGCGGACAGGGCGCGGCGGCGCGTTGCGGATAGTCGGGCGTGACCACGGGGTTGGGAATCACCTCGATGCGGTTCCGCGCCACCCCCGCGTAGCGGGCCAGATCGTCGGCCACACCGGCGGAGACCGCGACGATGGCCGCCGCGCGGGGATACGTCCCGCGGCAGAGCGGAGCCAGCACCCGATACTGCCAGCCTGTCTGCATGGCGGTCTGCGCCGAGAGCACGGTATGCTCGGAAACCACCACGCGCGTCCCGCTCCGGGCCAGCGCCCGCGCCCACACCGCGATGAGATTGTTGTGAGTGATCGCCGACAGCAGGACGTCGGGCCGGTTGCGCCGCAGCCAGGCGCTCAATTTCGGCAGCGCCGTCAGGGTGCGCGCGGCGCGCAGGGATTCCAGAGGCAGCCCGCTGGCTTGCACGGCCTCCAGCAGGCCGCCCTCGGCGCGATCCACCACCAGCCGCACCGGGCAGCCGCGCTCGCCGAACCCCGCCGCCAGCCGCAAAAAGGTGCGTTCGGCGCCGCCGGCGGCGAGATTGGGCAGATACAGGGCAATGGCGGTCATGAACGAAGCGGAGCGCGGAATCGGGCCGGGTTGTTGGAATCGCGAATAGCATATAGCCTTTATGTCAAATCCATAATAAACGCGAGCGGAGACATGCGGCGAGACGGGGCGGGCGCGGGCCGGGAGAGCGGAGCGTGAACGGGGGCGGCTGGCGACGCGCGGTGACCGCGCTCGGGGTGGATCGCTGGGCGCGGCGCCTGTGGGGCGGACGCGGGGCGATTCTGATGCTGCATGGCCTCCGGCATGACGACGCGGCGGGCTGGCGCGGCGATCCGGGCCTGGTCACCACGGTCGGCCAACTGACGGCGGTCGTGACGACCCTGCGGGCGGAAGGCTACGAGATCGTATCGCTCGACGCCGCCCTGGAGCGGCTGGCCGCGCCGCGACCGGAACCGCGTTTCGCCTGCCTGACCTTCGACGATGGCTACCGGGACAATTACGAGCTGCTGTATCCCGTGCTGCGCCGACTGGCCGCACCCGCCACGATCTACGTCACCACCGGCTTCGTCGACGGCGAGGCGCCGGCCTGGTGGCATGGCGTCGAAGCGATTCTGGTCCGCTGTCCGGCGCTGGACCTGCACCTGGCGGGACGGCGCCATTCGTTTTCCGCCGCCGATCCCGCCACGCGGGACGCAGCCTATCGGCAAGTTTGCGCGTTGTTGCGAAACGCCGCGCCGGACGACCGTCATCGGGCGCTGGCGCGACTGGAGCGAGATTACGGCGTCGATTTCATAGCGCTCAGCCGGGAGCGGATGATGGACTGGGCGATGATGCGGGAGCTGGCGGCGAGCGGCCTGGTCGAATTCGGCGCGCATACGGTCTCGCATCCGGTGCTGCGTGGCCTGCCGGAAATCACGGCGCGGACCGAGATGGCGCAAAGCCGGCAACGGCTGGAGGAGCGGCTGGGGCGAACGGTGCGGCACTTCGCGTATCCTTATGGCGATGCGCCGGCGGTGGACGTCCAGGCGGTCGCCCTGGCGCGGGCCTGCGGGTTCGCCAGCGCGGTGCTGGCCTATGGCGGACCGCTGCGCGCCGGCGCTCCGTTGCACGCCCTGCCGCGCATTCCCTTCGGCGGCGCCGATACGGCGGACGACCTGCGCATTCGCCTCAGCGGCGTCAAAACCGCGTTCGCCACCTCCGCCTGACCCGGAACGCACGCCATGGCCGCCACCTCCGCGCCGACCGACCTCCCCGCGCCCGCGCCCGCGCCGCGGGGCTTGCAGGGACTGCTCTTCAACCCGGCGGAAAGTGGACGGCTGTTCAGCCTGATGAATCCGGTATTCGTACCCGGCGAGGGCCTGGTCGTGGAATTCATCAGCGCCAATCCCGGCGAGGGCGTATCCACCCTGGCGCGGGACTTCGCCCTGATCGCCACCCAATACGTGGATGGACGGGTGCTGCTGCTCGATCTGGATGGGCAACGGGGCGGCCATCACGCCTTTTTTCAGGCCGCGGCCCGGGAGGATCCCACGCTTGCCCCCGGACCGCCGCTGACGCTCGACCTGGACTTTGGCCGGCTGCTGCGGCTGCCGAATCAGGCCGGCGCCGAAGCACGCCAGCCGCCGTTGACCTTGCACCCCCTGGGCGAGACGCCCCTGGTGGTCAGCCGGCTGACGCCCGCCGCGACCGCCGCGCCGCGCGTGGCCAACCAGCCGGAGTTTTGGATGGAGCTGCGCCGCGCGGTCGCGCTGACGGTGGTGGACGCCCCCCCGGCGGCGCGGTCCTTCGACGGCATCGTCCTGTGCGGTTCGATGGACGCCGTCATCCTGGTGGCGGCGGCGGAGACCACCCGGATCCCGGTGATCGTGGAATTGCGCGACAAACTGCTGGCGCAGGGTGCGCCGCTGGCCGGAGTCATCCTGAACAAGCGGCGCTTTTACATCCCCCAGTGGGTCTATCGTTTCCTGAGCCGGGTATGAAGCGCCTTGGCCAACCGTGGGTCCACGCCTGCCTGGCGGGCGCGGCGCTGGCCGGCTGGGTTCCGGGCGATCCCGCGCTGGGGCAGACCCGGGACCGGTTCGTGGACGAGGCCCGAACCGGCTACGACGCGCCGCTCTCCCTGCCGGTCCAGCCCTTGGACGTGCGCCAGGACGTACAAGGCGCGCTCAGCCCCGATCCGCCCCGGCGCTCGCACTCGTTCGTGGGCCGCGACGACCAGCAGGACCCGTCGCCGCCTTTCGTCTATCTGGTGGGACGCGACATTGGCCGCGACTTCGCGTCCGCCACCCGTTCGTTTACGGGCGACGGCATTCCCGATACCTGGCTGCGGCTGAACGCCCGCAATCTGGGATTCTATATCGGGCGCGGCGGCGGCTATTACCTGACGGCGCTGATCCTGCGCACCAGGAATCCGCCGTTTCGGCAGTGGGATACCCTGCCGAACAGTTCCTACCCGCTGTTGCAGGTGATCCACAACGGCCGGCGGGTCAATCAGGCCAACGGCAGCATCGCCGGCTTCAATCCGCCGCGCCACGAGGTGGTGGATTTGTTCATCGGCGACGACGGCGTGCTCGCCGCCCGTCATACCCCGCTGGAACTGATCGTCCAGACCTTGGACGGCGACTATCGGATGAACGTGGACCTGTTCAACCTGTGGGACAACAAGGTCGACTGAACGGCCCGGCTCCGGCGCTCACGGAGCGTCCTCGCGCCAACCGGGCCGGAGCAGGAGTTGGAAACCGCCACGGCGGGATGAAGCGGGCGGCGGGCCGGCGGGAAGTGGCCGGGGATCAAGCGGTGAAGAGGATGCCCCCTGCCTGGCTTCGCGCCGGACCGTGGCCGTCGCGCCGATCAGCACCGCCACCAGAATCGCCAGATTCTGGGATTTGGTCGCCAGCGAGTTGTTGCTGGAGGCGAGCACCAGGAAGGCCAGCGCCGCCAGCCGCACCGGCGCGGGTCCCCGACGGGCCAGACCGATCACCGTCGCCAACAGCGAGCCGGCCAGAAACAGGAACGGCACCAGCCCTACCTGCAACAGCAGCAGAATCCAGAAATTCTCGATGTCGTTCAGGGTAGTGGTGCGTCTGAGCAGATCCAGCGCCCATTCGATGCGCGCCGGCCCCATGCCTCCCAACACTTCCTCCGGGTTGGGAAAATCGAAGATTTGGAAAGCGAGCAGGCGCGATTGCGCGCTGGTATCCCAATAGAACTCCCGAAACACGCGCTCGCCCAGCCCCAGATGCAGCGCCGCCAGGCCGACGGCGGCGGGCAGGATCAGCGCGAGCAGCGCGATGCCCAGCGTCAGCCGTGGATCGAAGCGCCGGCTCGCCATACCGCGCATGAAAGCGACCACCCCCCAGGCCAGCAGCAACAGCATACTGGTGGCCAGCGCCGTCCGACTGCCGAACGCGAGCAGGGCGATGACCAACAACGGGATCAGCGCCAACCGGAAACCACCGGGCAGCACCAGCGCGGCGAACAGCAGGATCGTGGTGCGCAGGGCGTTGCTCAGGGGATGGCCGCCCAGCGCGGTGGCCCGGAAGAATTCCTCGGTCAGCGGCTGGTCGCCGGCCAGGTAGGGAACCAGCCGGGCGCCGGTGGCGGCTTCGCCGATGCCGATCACGGCGTTGAGGCTCAGGAGACTCAGGGCGATCCAGAAGACGCTGGGCCGCCAGGCGACGGGCGCGCGCAGCAGGATCAGCCCCAACAGCGCCGGGGCCAGCAGCGTATCGATGAAAAAGCCGCTGCCGGAGGCCCCGAAGCGGACCAGGGCGTACACCATCGTCGCCGTCGTCGCGACCGCCAGGCTGGTCAATCCCGGCGAGAGCCGGAACAGTTCGACCAGCCGCCGCCAGGGATTGCCGCGCAACAGCAGGACGAAGCCCAGGGCGATGCAATAGGTGCCTGGATGGATCTTGAACGGAAAGGCTCCCTGAGGAACGTTGTAGGGAATGCCGAGCGTGACCAGCAGGTTGTCGGACAGCAGCAAATACAGCGTCAGGCCGAGGCAGGCCAGCGCCAGGGGCCAGCGCGCGGCTTCGTCGAGCCGTTCGCCCCGCTCCGCCACCGGCGCGGGAAGGCGGAGCAGAAAGGTGGAGCGCCGGGGTGGCGCCATCGCCGCCATCAGGCGGTCCCCCGGCGAAACCAGCGAACCGGCAACAGACGGCGCGCGCCGGAGACGTTCAACGCCAGGGCCGCCGCTCCGTAGCACGCCACGCCCAAACCGATGGCGGCCAGCAGGCCCGCCAGTGTCGGCGGCCAGGAAACCGCCCCCAGCACCGCCAGCATCAGCGCACAGGCGGCGAGGCTCTTCAGCAGGTCGGGCAAGGCCAGGGGGATGGGAAACCGGCGGCGCATCAACAGCAGGCGCGCCGCCAGGCCGATGGCATACGCCGCGAGGGTGGCGGCGATGGCGCCGTCCAGCCCCCAGACCGGGATCAGCAGCAGGTTGAGCGCGACGTTGACCGCCGCCGCCAGCGCGGTAGTCGCCAGCAGCGCCCGGGTACGCCGGGTGATCAGGAAGGCATGGGCCGCATAGTGGGCCATGGCGCCGTTCAACAGGCCCGCCAGGGCGATCCAGGGCACGATGTGCGCCGTCGCCGCGCGGAATTCCGCCCCCACCAGGACCGTCGCCAGCGGCGTGGCCACGGCGGCCAGGCCGGCGGCGCAGGGCAATGCGAGCAACGCCAGATTCCTGGCGGTGTCGGCCATCACCTGGCGGGCGGCCTCCTCGCCGCCCCGGGCCAGGGCGGAAAACGCCAGCGGCACGGCGGCCATCCCCACCCAGTTGAACACGATGGACAGGCTGCGGTCGGCCAGGGCGTAGGCCACGGCATACACCCCCACCGCGCGCTCGTCGAGCAGCCAGGCGATGAAAAAGCGGTCGGAACCGGCCACCACCAGGCTGAGCAGGAACGAGCCGGTCAGGGGCAGACCGTAACCGGCCAGCGCGCGCAGTTCCTGCCGCGAGCCGGCGAAACGTCCGGCCTGACGCGCCAGGTAGGGCGCATCCACCAGCAGCACGACCAGGTTGGCCACGGCGACGCCCAGCAGCGGCGCCAGCGCGCCCCAGCCGCAGCCCGCCGCGAACACGACCCCCAGCAGCAGGCTCAGCACATACTGCGCGCCTTCCAGCCAGGTGTAGCGGCGTACCCGGTGAGCGGTCCGATGAAACTCCAGCCCGATGATCAGCAGGGCGCGCGGCAGCAGGGCGGCCAGCCCGGCGACGAGCAACGCCTGATGCGTGCTCTGTCCGGCGACCAGGAGGCCGAGGCCCGCGGCCAGCGCCGCGAGCAGGATGGCGGCGGCGTAGGCCGTGGTCAGCAGCTGGGGCAGTCGCCCGGCGGCGCGGGCGGTTTCGTGGAAACGCGCGATGCCGGTTTGCAGCCAATAGAACAGCAGGCCCTGCGCCCACAGCGCCGCGGTGGTCGCCAATGCGTAGTAGCCGTACTCGCCCGGCGTCAGCAGCCGGCTGAACGCCATCACCGCGCCCAGGGTAACGAAGGCCTGCACCAGATTGATGGGCAGGTAACCGGCCAGCAGGCGCTGAAGTTGGGGCGGCGCCATCGTCGGACGTCCCGTTCAGGCGCGCGCCGACCGCGACGGGATGTTTTTCAGCGGCGCCGCCACCAGCACCGGCAACCTCAAGGCCCGTTCGGCATCCTCCGGCGAAATCAGCACCTCGCGGAAAAAGTCCTTCAGGAAGGCCAGCGCCAGGGCGATCACCAGACCGCCCACCAGCGCCAGAGCCAGCACGATCATCCGCAGGCTGCGGCCCTGACGCGGCGTCTGGGCCTGTTCGATCACCCGCACGTTGGCGGTTTTCTGGCGGTCCAGCTCTTCCTGAATCAGCGCTTCCTCGGCCTTCTGGGCATAGGTTTGCAGATTTTTTTCCAACAGGGTGCGTTGCAGCATCAGGGCATTGAAATCGCGCTCCAGGCGGTCGAACTCGGCCAGGCGCTGGGTGAGCCGCGTCAACTGCGCATCGAGCGACTTTTGCCGCGCTCCCAGCGCGGCGGCTTCGCTTTCGCGGCGGACCAGGTCCGTATTCAGTTCGTCGTAGAGCGGATTGCGGCCCGAGCGGCGGCTGAGCGACTGCTTGGGCGGGGTGGCGGTGACGATGGCGCGCAGCTTGACGATCTGATCATCCAGATCGGTGATGAACTTGCTGGTCTCGCTGAACTTGGTCAGCAGTTCGTTGCGCCGGGCCTCCAGCGTCACCAGGGTCGCGCGGGCGGTGTCGCGCGCGTCCTGCTGGCCGCTTTCGGCGAACAGGGGAATTTCCCTGGGGACGGTGACCAGCTGGTTGCGGATCGTGTTCAGACGCCCCTCGACCTCGCGCAGCCGAGTAGCGGTGTCCATCTTGTCGTTCTGCACCTCCGCCTGCTGGCGCAGCAACAGCGATTTCTGGTCGGCGAACGCGCTGATGTCGTATTTCAGCTTGAACGCCTCCAAATCCTGCTCCGCCCTGTTGAGGCGCTGGGCGAAATTGTCGCGCTGCTGAATAAACACTTGCGAGCGGGACAGTTCGAAGACGCTGCGGCGCTGCTCCAGATAAACCAGGATCAGGCGGTTGAGCGCGTCGGCGGCGATGCCGGGATTCTCGTCGGAAAAGGTCAGGTGAATCACGCTGGAATCCTTGACCGGCAGTACGTCCAGGCTGGCGGTAAAGCGCACGACCGCCTGATCCAGGCGCTTGCGCTCCTGTTCCGCGAGCGGATCGGGACCGAGATCGCCCGCTGCGCCGGTGGCGGGCTCGGCGCCGCCGAACAGGCCGCGCAGCGCGCGCCAGCGCCGGGCCAGCCAGGAATCCCGGGCTTCCGAGCCGTTGACGCCGCTGTCGGGATAGAACTGGTCCAGCCCGATCTCCTCGATGACGCGCTCGACCAGCTGGGAATTCTTGAAAATCTCGGTTTCGGAACGCACGATGCGGTCGTCGCCCATCGCCATGTTCACCCCCAGATCGCCGACCTCGGGCCGCAGCACGTAATCGCGACTGGGCAGCACCAGCACCCGGGCCTCGGCGGTGTAAACGGTGCCCAGCTTCAGGGAAACCAGCACGCCGGCGGCCAGGATGAGGCTGAATACCCCCAGGATGAAGCCTGTCTCTTATACACATCT
>DGFE01000028.1:14783-17505 GCA_002391525.1 Competibacteraceae bacterium UBA3908 | reverse complement strand
AGATGTGTATAAGAGACAGACTTTGGCGAGATCGCGGGAACGGGGCTTGATCGCCCAATCGGGATCGACCTTGCGGGGCGCCAACTGGCCCGACAGCAGATGGGAGGCGTAAGTCAGGAACGCGTCGGTGAACAGCAGATCGAAATCGGCCTGTTGCCCGGCATCTGGCGCGCCATCGCCCTGCTGAAGCGCCGTGAGCAGCTTGCGAAGCTGGGGGCGGTGGTAGTCGCTGGCTCGCAAGCCCTCGCGGTTCGCTTCACCCAGCGCCTTGAGCAGCTCCTCCGCCGCCGGCAGCGGCTGGCCAGCGGCGGTCAGCCAGGCCGGCCGGTAAGCGCGTTGCGCGTAGAAGGGAAGCAGGAAGTCCAGCGCGCGCAACGGACGGTTGGCGACCTTCAGACTGGTTGGCGGTGGATCGAAGCGGATCTGTTGGCAGATCCGCCCGGCGGTCTGATTCTGAATACCGCCACCAGGCTCGGGACAGGGTGGCAACGGCGGTGGTCCGGGTTCGGTTTCCGCCGCCTTGGGCTCGACGGGTGCGACATCCGGCTCGGCGTCCTCTTCATTGTTCCGTAAGGCCGGGTCGGTCTGTAAACTGGCCACAGCCTGGCTCGCAACCGGTTCGGTCGCCTGACTCGCGGCGCCCTGCCGAGCGCCAGCCTGCTCACCCGGAACTTGCGCGTTTACCAGCATGGTGTTGAGCGCGCAGGCACTCACCAGGGAGCAAACCCCTATGGGAAAAACGATCCGCTTGGACATGGACACAACTAGCCTGACGGTTGGAGATGACGCACAATATCGTATCAGCATACCAACAAAGTATCAAAATAGCAACTAATTAGGCCGCATAAAACAACAAACTATCGACCGCTCAGCCTCAACCACCGCATAGTCGATTAGATAATGAGATCGGTCGATGATTCCAGTGCTACCAATGCGAAACCTCCTGTAATTCCAGCAGGATTTCGTTCAGCGGCGCACCGATGCTGTCCACGATGCAGACCAGATTGGCGACCCCGCACATCGATTGAGTGGCGCCCCGGACGATCCAGCCGCGGGGCGGAGTCCACCCCCTCATGCCAGTGAACATCGCCAGTTGATCGGCGTTACCCTGGATCATGCGTCGGAAATCGTGCGCGAACTGTGCCAACCGCCCCATGTCGTTGTGGCTCATCAGACCGTAACCCTCGATCAGGTAGCCGTCGTCCCGAAAATGGCAGACGACGCTGACCCCGTCCAACGCCAGTAGCCGCCGGATCATGCTCATTGGTCTGGCTCCTGGCGTTCGAGGATCTTGAACGTGGCCTCGTAATCGGCCTTTTCGTTGGCCAGCACGACGCCCATGAACGGCGGCAGGCTGAACTTGCCGGACTGCTTGTACTGTTCCCGGTTCAGGCCGCTGACCACCACGGACCAGTCGAACCCGACCAGAGTGAACTCCTGGACCGGATAGAAGCCTTTCATGGTGGTCGCTTTTTCCCAGCCGCGCGCCTGCATGGTCGCGATGCTCATGTTGGCCGCGCACATGTGGGCCAGCAGGTCGAGAGTCGATTCGTTGATCCGGTCCGGGTAAGCGATGCGATGTTCCAGCATCTCGCCGCTGCCCCGGAACTCGAAGGCCGCCATCGCCCCCGGCAGGCCCATCAGTTCTTCGATTGTCGTCATCGGTCGTTCCTCCTCGGCTCTCCAATTGGCATCGAGCGTGGGTTCAGATCAAGTCGGCGGGAACATTGGCCAGCGCTTGGCGCATGAATCCGACGACATCGTTGATCGAACCCTTGGTGTTTTCGAGCAGGCAAAACACGTTGGCCATCACGCACACGGTATAGGCGGGACCATGCACCAGCCAACCGCGCGGTGGTTGCAAACCGTTGCCCGGCTGGAAGGCCGCGAGCATCCGGCCTTCCATGTTGGCGCCCATGGTGGTGGCGCGGCACATGATGGACGCCATGCGGGCGTGGTCCTCGGTCAGGGCGCCCCGATAGGAAAATCGGTCGCCCCGATAAGCGTATTCGCCGGCGGCGACGACGCCGGGTTTGGCCAACAGGTCGGTCACAATGCTCATCCAGCACGATCCTCGAAGGTGGTTGGCGTATGATGGACGGGCGCGGCCAGACGTCGAATTCACCCGAAGCCCGATCCACGATTTTTCTCAAACCATAGTCAAAGCTTTTCGGAAATTCACGCGGCACGCCGCAACTTATCGAATACCCGCCGAGCAGCGCCCCGTCGCCCTGACCGAACCGTGACCGAAACCATCCCGTCGCTGGCAGCCGACGCGCTTGCCGAACTGCCCATCGAACCGGTGCTGCCGGCGATTCGCGCCGCCCTGCGCCAGGCCACCGCCCTGGTGCTGCAAGCGCCGCCAGGCGCCGGCAAGACCACCCGCGTGCCCCTGGCGCTGCTGGACGAGCCCTGGCTGGCGGGCAAGGCCATCCTGCTGCTGGAACCGCGGCGGCTGGCGGCGCGGGCGGCGGCGGCGCACATGGCCAGCCTGCTGGGCGAACCGGTCGGCCAAACCGTGGGGTACCGCGTCCGTTTCGACAGCCGGGTTTCGCGCCGAACCCGGGTCGAGGTGCTGACCGAGGGCATCCTGACCCGCCGCCTGCAACACGACCCGGCGCTGGAGGGCGTGGGACTGGTCATTTTCGACGAGTGCCACGAGCGCGGCCTGCACGCGGATCTGGCGCTGGCGCTGTGCCTGGACAGTCAGCGCGGCCTGCGG
>DGFE01000028.1:0-14516 GCA_002391525.1 Competibacteraceae bacterium UBA3908 | reverse complement strand
CCCGTGGACCGGCATTATCTGCCGCGCGATTCCGATGGCGTCGATCCCGACGCCGTGGTCCGCACCGTGCTGACCGCCTTGAGCCGGCATCACGGCGATCTCCTGGTGTTTCTGCCGGGTGGTGGCGAAATCCGCCAGACCCTGTGCCGGCTGGAGGCGGAACCGGCCTGCGCCGGCCTGGTTTTGCTGCCGCTGTACGGCGATCTGCCGGACGTCGACCAGCAACGCGCCATCCGGCCCGATCCCGGCGGTCGCCGCAAGATCGTGCTCGCGACGCCCATCGCCGAAACCAGCCTGACTATCGAGGGCGTGAGCGTGGTGGTCGATGCCGGCTGGACCCGCATCCCGCGCTTCGATCCGCGCAGCGGCCTGACCCGGCTGGAGACGGTGCGGATTTCCGCCGACGCCGCCGAGCAACGCGCCGGTCGCGCGGGCCGGTTGGGCCCCGGCGTCTGTTACCGGCTGTGGAGCGAAGCCACGCAAAGCCGGCTGCGACCGCGCCGCATCCCGGAAATTCTCGAGGCCGATCTGGCGCCGCTGGCCCTGGAACTGGCGCTATGGGGCGTGACCGACGCCAATACCCTCGCCTGGCTCGATCCACCGCCGTCCGGCGCGCTGGCCCAGGCGCGCGCGCTGCTGACCGAGTTGGAGGCGCTGGACGAGCAGGGCCGCGTCACCCCGGTCGGCCAGGATTTGGCGGAGTTGCCCACCCATCCCCGGCTGGCGCATCTGCTGCGACGCGGCGCGGCGCTCGGCTGGGGCGCGCTGGCCGCCGATCTCGCCGCCCTGTTGGAGGAACGCGATCCGCTGCGCGGCGAGCATGGGTTCGGCAGCGATCTCACGGTGCGACTGGACGCCTTGCGGTCGTTTCGGCGCGAAGGGCGCGACGGCGCGCGGCGCTGGCAGGCCGATCCGGTCGTCTGCGCGCGGGTCGAGCAGGCGGCGCGGCGCTGGCGGCAGCTCTTGCGGCTTACGAGCGATAGCGATGCCGAACCGGCCTTGGCGACGACGGTCGGTCTGCTGCTGGCGCTGGCTTATCCCGACCGGGTGGCGCGACGACGCGTGAGCGGCGCGGATCGCTATCGACTCGCCAATGGCCGCGGCGCGCGGTTGGCGGAGGGCGATCCCTTGCTGAATCGCGACTGGCTGGTGGCGGCGCAACTGGACGCCGGCGTCGGCGATGGCCGGATCTGGCTGGCCGCACCGGTCGATCCGGTCGATCTGGAGACGCATCTCGCCGCTCGCGTCCGAACCGTCCAGGAGGTGACCTGGGACGAGCGGCAAGCGGCAGTGGTCGCCCACCGGGAACGACGGCTGGGCACGCTGGCGTTGAGCGGCGCGCCGCTGACCGATGTCGACCCGGCATTGTCGCGTCGGGCGATGCTGGCGGGCGTGCGTCAACTGGGTCTCGCCAGTCTGCCGTGGAGCCGCGAATCGCGCGACTGGCAGGCGCGGGTGCTGTCGCTGCGGCACTGGTTGCCGGAGGCTGGCTGGCCGGACCTGTCCGACGTCTGGCTCACCGAGCATCTGGACGACTGGTTGGAACCGTGGCTGGACGGCATGACCCGGCGCGAACATCTGCAACGCCTGAATCTGGCGGCGGCGCTGCATGGCCTGCTCGACGGTCGGTTGCGGGCGCGGCTGAACGAGCTGGCGCCGACCCATTTACAGGTTCCCAGCGGCTCGCGGTTGCGGCTGCGCTACCTGCCGGGCGAACCGCCGGTGCTGTCGGTGAAATTGCAGGAACTATTCGGGCTGGCCGATACCCCACGCATCGCCGGTGGCCGGATTCCGGTCACCTTGCATCTGCTGTCGCCGGCGCAGCGACCGATTCAGGTGACGCAGGATTTGCGCGGGTTCTGGGAACGAACCTACGCCGAGGTCAGGAAGGAATTGAAGGGTCGCTATCCCAAGCATCCCTGGCCGGACGATCCCTGGACCGCGACGCCGACCCGCCGGACGCAAGCCGCCCGCCGATCCGGCATCGGCTGACCGTGGTCCAGTCCGAGAATCCGATCACCACCCAACGAATGCAAGAGAGCGGAGTGGCAAACCGTGTACATCGCCCTGAAACATCTTCATATCACCACCGTGATCCTGAGTTTCGGCTTGTTCGCGCTGCGCGGTGCGTGGATGCTGACCGATTCGCCGCGGTTGCGACGGCGCTGGGCGCGGATCGTGCCGCATGTGATCGACACCGTACTGTTGGCGAGCGCCATCGGCCTGGCCGTGGTCTTGCGGCAGTATCCGTTCGTGCACGGCTGGTTGACCGCCAAGGTCCTGGCTCTGGCTCTTTACATCGTCCTCGGCAGCGTCGCCCTCAAACGCGGATCGACCAAACCGATTCGCGCCACGGCCTGGATCGCCGCCATGGCGGTGTTCGGTTATATCGTCAGCGTCGCCGTGACGCATTCTCCGCTGGGTTTTCTAGCGTGGTGGTGAGCGCGCCCGGGGCCCGCAAGAACGCGCCTGGCTGCGGCGGATTCGGTGAACGACAACCGCGCCCAGTCGCCATTGCGCCGGGGGTGGGATCGCGAGGAATCGGCCACGGCTGGACCACGGCTGGACGCCATCCTCGAAGCGGCGCCCAGCCGCTGGCGTGGCCGGTCAATGTTTGAACAACAGACGCAGCATGTTTTCCCGGGTCAGGCGGTTGGCCTGGCTGTAGCAATCGTTTCCCCATTCGGCCAGCGCCCGGCTGTCATCCAGCATCCGATGGCCCACGAAGCTCAGCACGGCGAACTGGCTGTCCGTGAATTCGTGCAGGCTGTGCGGGTCGGTTACCTTGAGGGCGACCTTGACCTGCGCCAGGCCCAAATCCACGTAAGCCCGCAGGCTGTCCATGCGGAGCGCGACCCACTTTTCCAGTTGCCCGACCACCGCCTGGTTAGTTCTCGTCAACGATGCGAACAGGGGTTTGAACGGCTCCAGGGCCGTGACAGATATCTCGTTCATGACGTTCTCCCGATCCAGGTGATATAAACGATTTAAGTATAACAACAAATGTTGCATCGCGACATAAGCCAAGCCAAAAACCCCGAATACATTGTGTCAAATGGCTATAATAGCCATCGGCTCGACGGCGCGCTTCCATGCCGCCGCGCCGCATCGATTCGCACAACCCAGGGACAACGGCCATGCCTATCGGCACTACCATCACCGAATACATCATCGAAGAACAACGGCAGATCAAAACCTCGGGCGATTTCACCTCCTTGATCAACGACATCGTGATCGCCTGCAAAGCCATTTCCAGCGCGGTTCGCTACGGCAGCCTGGTGGGCGTGCTGGGCACCGCCGATACCGAGAACATTCAGGGCGAGACCCAGAAAAAACTGGATGTCATTTCCAACAGCCTGTTCATCAAGCGCAACGAATGGGCTGGCCACGTCGCCGCCATGGCGTCCGAGGAGATGGCCGACGTCTATCATTTGCCGAGCCAGTATCCCCGCGGCAAATATCTGCTGGTGTTCGATCCGCTGGACGGCTCCACCAACACCGACGTCAACGGCCCGGTCGGCACCATCTTCTCGATCCTGCGCCGCGCCAGGGACGCGGTGGGCGAACCGACCGAGGACGATTTCATGCAACCCGGAGACCGGCAGGTCTGCGCCGGCTACGCGCTGTACGGACCGTCCTCGATGATGGTGCTGACCACCGGCCACGGCGTCAACGGCTTCACCCTGGACCAGCGCATCGGCGAGTACATCCTGACCAATCCCAACATGCAAATCCCCGAGGATACCCAGGAATTCTCCATCAACACCGCCTACCTGCGCTTCTGGGATCCGCCGGTGCGGCGTTACATCGACGAATGCCTGGCCGGCAGGGAAGGGCCGCGGCGCAAGGATTTCAATATGCGCTGGACCGGGGCGATGATCGCCGATGTGCATCGGGTGCTCATGCGCGGCGGCGTGTTCCTGTATCCCATCGACCGCAAACTGCGCGCCAAGAACCAGGAAGGCAAGCTGCGCCTGATGTACGAAGCCAATCCGATGGGCTTCATCGTCGAGCAGGCCGGCGGCCTGGCCACGACCGGCACGCAGCGAATCATGGAGCTGCAGCCCACCGGCCTGCATCAGCGTTGTCCGGTGATCCTGGGTTCCCGGAACGAGGTCGAGCGTATCATTTCCTATCATCTCGAAGCTCAGTGACTCGGTAATCAGTCGCCGGACGCCGATAGCGGTTCGTTCGCACCTTCGGCAGCGGGGGGAAGAGCGTTCAAAATTCCCGGGGGCGATGCGCGAGGCCTGTATCCTCGCGTTTTCGCCCCCTTGTCGCGCCGGGCATACTGCTTGCCTGTCTGAAGTACTATCCTTATTGTCAACCGCCTCAAGTGACAGCACCGCGAGAAGATTTTCGCCATGGAACCGAAACCCGCCCGTTCAGAACCGCTCGTCGGCAAACTCCAGCGCATCGAGGATTTGGCTGAGAAGCTGGTTTACATCAAATGGAGCCGGGAGTTTTTCGTGCTGTTGCAGCGCGCGACGCAAGACATTCTGAACCTGGCCCGCCCGCGGCCCGAGTGCCAGAAAATCGTGCTGCTGGCCGAACGGCTCGAACAACAGGTCGGCGAATGCCTGGAAAAAGGTGAATTGCCCAGGGGCGCGGAACGGGAGCGCCTGATCGCTGTCGTGGACGCGCTCTGCCGGACGGCGCCGACGCTCGGCGGCGATTCGGCCCATGCCGCCGAAGCGGGCGCCAGGCAATCGACCGAGACGTTGACCACTCCCCTGTTTTCCAAATGGGAGAAGGACGAATGGTCGCCCCTGGCGACTGGCGGTCAAACCGCCGCGGAGGCAACGGTTTGGCTGGTGGCGCCGGACTCCATGCGCGAACTGGCGCGCAAGCTGACGCAACGGGGCGGCTTTCAGGTTCGATTCTGCGCCGGCCTGGCCGAGGTCCGCGCCTTGCTCGCCCAGTCCCAGCAACCCGTCGCCCTCGTCATCGACCTGGATTACGTCGCCGACAACCAGGCGATTCCGCAACAGATCGCCGCCCTGCGACAGTTGTTGACCCCGGAAATTCCACTGCTGTTCCTGGCCGACCGCGGCGATATCAGCGCCCGGCTCGATGCGGTGGAAGCCGGCGGAGCCGGTTACTTCATCAAACCGGTGGATATTCCGCTGCTGCTGGAAATGCTGGACGAGCGGGTCTTGAAAAGACACGATCACCACATCCTGATCGTCGACGACGCGCTGCCCGCCGCCCGTGAAATCGCCCGCTGGCTGGACAGTCGGGGCCTGGTGACGCAAGTGCTGGCCCAACCTCTGCAGATCCTGCAGGCGCTTCGCAACGTTCAGCCCAGCCTGCTGATCATGAGTCTGGACCTGAAGGAAACCGATGGCCTCGCGCTGGCCCAGGCCATCCAGCAGCACGAACTGTTCCGGGAACTGCCGCTGATCCTGCTGTCGGAGCAAGCCGATATCGGCCAGCGGCTTTCCGTCGCGGGACTGAGCGGCGAAACGCTGCTGAACAAGCCTCTGAAGCCGGAACTGTTGTTCGCGGCCATCGCCAAGCGGCGGCGGCGGGGACACGGCCTGTACCGCAAGCTCAGTCAACTCAGCAATCGGGACACGGTGAGCGGCCTGTACAACCGGCCGTACTTCCTGGCCCACGTGGAACGGGCGCTGGTCGCCACCGCGGCCAATACCCAGACCGTGGCGGTGATGCTGATCACGCTCGACAACCTGCGCCTCATCGAAAACCTGGACGTGGCCGCGGCCGACGAAATCGTCGAACTGGCCGCCAAGCGCCTGCAAGCCACTTTGGGCGTCGATCCAATCGCGGCCCGATTCGGAGACGCCGTTTTCGCGGTCCTGCTGGGTTTCACCAGCCAGGAAGCGCTGCTCGCCACGGCGCGCGCCGTGCAGGCGAGCCTGGAAACCGACCCGTATCGGCTGAACGATGGCGACATCCAGTTGCGCACCAGCATCGGCATCAGCATCGCCAGCTCCACCCGACAGGAAGCCGCCCTGCTGATCCAGCAAGCCGATCTGGCCTGCGGCATGGCGCGGGACAGCAAGGATGCCCGGATCCACGTCCATCACGACCAGAGCGCCGAGCAGGACGCCGACAGTCCGCGGCAGCGCAAGCTGCTGGAGGAAATCCGCGAGGCCGTGCAGCAGCAGCGAATGAATCTGCTGTTTCAGCCGATTGTCAGCCTGCGCGGCGATACCACCGAGCGCTACGAAGTTCTGTTGCGGATGCGCAACCGCGACGGCTGGGAGGTGCTGCCGGAAACCGTGTTCGGCCTGGTCAAGCGCCACCGGATCGGCATGGTGCTCGACCGCTGGGTCATCGCCCACTCCATTCGGCTGCTGCGCGAGCGGCGTGCGCGCGGCCAGTCGGCGATCCTGTTCATCAACATCTCCCCCACCATTCTGCGGGACGAGGAATTGTTCAACTGGCTCAAGAGCGGCCTGCACAAAACCGGGGTGCCCGCCGCCAGTCTGGTGTTCGAGATCACCGAGACCACCGCCGAAGTGAACAAACAGACCCTGCTGCCGTTCCTGCGGCGCCTCAAGGAACTGGGTTGCGGGTTGTCCCTGGATCGTTTCAGCGGCCATGAACGCGCGCAGGCGCTGGTGCAACTGCTGCAGATCGATTATGTGAAGCTGGACAGCCGTTTCACCCAGGACCTGCTCAACGACAAGGTCCGCCAACAGGAACTCGGCCAGTTGGCCCGCGGCCTGGCCACCCTGGGTGTGACCACCATCTTCACCGGCATCGAGGACGCCACCATCCTGCCGGCGCTCTGGTCCTGCGGCATCGATTACGTGCAGGGCTTTCTCCTGCAACGACCGCACACCGACATGAGCTACGACTTCCAGCACGTGGTGTTTTGAAGCGGCGATGCGCGTCGAACCGGCGACGGGGTTGCTGGACGCGGCGCGGTACCGGCCCTCGCCCAACTGCGACGAGCGGCCAGCCGGCCTGGCGGTGGACCTGATCGTCATCCACGGCATCAGCCTGCCGCCGGGCGAATACGGTGGACCGTGGATCGACGCCCTGTTCGCCAACGCCCTCGATCCGGGCGTCCATCCCTACTTCCGGGGCCTCGCCGGCTTGCGGGTGTCGGCGCATCTGCTGATCCGCCGGGATGGCGAGCTGGTGCAGTACGTCCCGTTTCACCGGCGGGCCTGGCACGCCGGCGCGTCGGTTTACGCCGGACGCCCGCGCTGCAACGACTTCAGCGTCGGCATCGAACTGGAGGGCGCGGACCACCTGCCCTACGACGACCGCCAATATCCGCGGCTGGCAGCGGTCATCGCGGCGCTGCGCGACGCCTATCCCGCCCTTCGACCCGACCGGCTGGTCGGCCATGCCGACATCGCGCCGGGTCGCAAGACCGATCCGGGACCGGCGTTCGACTGGACGCGCTTGCGCCGGCTGTTGGGCGATGCCGGCGCCGCTAGATGACGCAGGCGGGGTCGGGGACCTCGTCCGTCGGCGGCTCCGGGCGGGCGGGGTCCCGCCGGACGGGTCGCCAATGCTCTCCGCCCTCCAGCAGCGCCGCCGCCTGTTCCGCCCAGCCGGCGATCAGCGCGGCCGCGGGCCGGGCCTCGCACAGATGGCAGCCTTGACCGGCCCACAAGGGCATGAAATCGGTCATGCCCCGTTCGGCGGCGACCTGCCCCAACTCCTCGGTCAGAAACAGTTGCAGCGGGAAGCCGGGCCATTCGGCTTCGTGCGCACGCAAGTCGTCGACCAGTCGATTGCGCAGCACGCGACCGTAGCGACCGGTGAAAACCCGGCTCAGGGTGGTGGCGATTTCGCTGCCCTGACTCAACAGGGCCTTGTAGGCGGGATGCGCGCCGCTTTCCGGGCAGGCCAGAAAGGCGGTGCCCATCTGCGCCCCGGCCGCGCCCAGCACCCGTGCGGCGGCGATGCCGCGCCCGTCCATGATGCCGCCGGCGGCGACGATGGGCGCCCGAAGATGCCTGGTCAGCAACGGCGTCAGCGTCAGGGTGCCGACCAGCCCCTGCTCGGGGTGGCCGATGAACGTGCCCCGATGCCCGCCGGCTTCGGCGCCCTGCGCGATGATGAAGTCCACTCCGCTCTCTTCCAGCACGATGGCTTCCAGCAGATGGGTGGCGGTGCCCAGGGTCGCGATCCCGGCGTCCCGCAGCAACTCCAGATACAGGGTGTCCGGCACGCCGAAGCTGAAGCTCAGCGCCGGCACTTTTTCATTCAGCACCACATCCAGTTGCTCGACGAAATCGGGGGGCTCCGGCGGTGCGGGAGGTTCCGGCGGCAATCCCAGTTCGGCGCGATAGGGCGCCAGCAATTCGCGGGCACGGGCGATGCGGTCGCCATCGATCCGAGTTGGCGCGGTGGCTGCCAGATTGACGGCGAAGGGCCGGTCGGTGAGCGCGCGCACTTCGGCGATGGCCTGCCGCAGGCGCTCCGGTTGCAGACAGCTGCCCGCCAGCGATCCGAGGCCGCCGGCGTTGGAAACCGCCGCCGTCAGGTGCGGGGTGCCGGGACCGCCGGTCATGGGCGCCTGAATGAGGGGATAGCGGATGCCGAGTCGTTCGGTCAGCGGGGTTTGGGACCAGTTCATGAGGGTTCGTAACTCGCGGCTGAAACGTTGAAGAAAATGAAAAAGCGGTCATCGCCCTATTCGGCGCCCGCCAGCAGCCTCTGGACGATATGCCCGGCGAGCAGGATACCGAACAGCGCGGGCAGGTAGGAAATCGTACCGTTGATCGCGCGCGGTCGGCCCGGCGTACCGCCCTCGACCGGTTGATGCGGCAGCGGCGGCTGGCGCGGTTCGTCGCTGTAGACCACCGGATAGGTCAGCGGCACGTTCAACGCCCGCAGGCGCCGGCGCAGCTCGCGGGCCAGCGGACAGGTTTGGGTCTGATTCAATCGTGCCACCCGCGCCCGGCTCGCGTCCAGGCAGTTGCCGGCGCCCAGGGCGGAAATCACCGGTATCCGGCGACGGTGACAGGCCGCGACCAGCGCCGCCTTGCAGGCGATGCTGTCGATGCAGTCGGCGACGTAATCGTAGCGGGTCGCCGTGATCAGCGTTTCCGCGGCGTCCGGTTGCAGAAACTCGCCGATCAGGATCAGTTCGAGGGTAGGATCGATGTCGCGCAGCCGGGCCGCCATCAGTTCGACCTTGGCTTGACCGAGGGTCGAGTGCAGGGCCAGCAGCTGGCGGTTGAGGTTGGATGGCGTCACCACGTCGTGATCCAGCAGGGTCAACCGGCCGATCCCGGCGCGGCCCAGCGCCTCGGCGGCATGGCCGCCGACTCCACCCAACCCGGCGACCAGCACGTGCGCCGCCCGCAACCGGGCCAATCCCTCGGCGCCGACCAGGATTTCAGTGCGGGCCTGGGGATGCGACATCCGGGATTCCGAACAGCCGGCGGGCGTTGGCGGTGGTGGCGGCGGCGATTTCGGCGGGATCGACGCCGCGCAACTCGGCGACGCAGGCCAGTACCTCCGGCAAGAACGCCGGTTCGTTGCGCGCGCCGCGATGATTGCTCAGCGGCTGGTCGGGCGAGTCGGTTTCCAGCATGAAGCCGTCCAGCGGCAGGTAGCGGATCAGGCCGCGCAGCCGGGTGGCGCGCGGATAAGTCAACGGTCCGCCGAAGCTGAGCAGGATGTCCAGGTCCAGCAAGCGCCGGGCCTGATCGGCGCTGCCGGAAAAGCTGTGCACCACGCCGCGCACGCCCGGAAACCGCCGGACCAGTTTGATCACCTGGTCCACCGCGTGGCGGGCGTGCATGACCACCGGCAGATCGTGACGGCGGGCCAGTCGCAACTGGCCGGTGAAATAGTCGGCCTGCGCGTCGGGATCCAGGTCCGGCAGATAATAATCCAGCCCGCATTCGCCGACCGCGACCGGGCGCTCCCGGGCCAGCCAGTCGGCCAGCGCGTCGAGATGCTCGGGCCGGTGTTCGGCCAGATAGGCGGGATGCAGGCCGTAACCGGGATACAGGCCGGGGTAACGCGCCGCGACGGTCTTGAGTTTCGGCCACAGCCGGGCGCTGACCGCCGCCAGCACCTGCGTCTCCACCCCGGCGGCGCGCGCCCGTCGGTAAGCGTCGTCGCGGTCGGAATCGAAGCTGACGTCGTCGAAGTGGTTGTGGCTGTCGATCAGGGCGAGCATCGCCGCTCACCCGTCAGGCGATGACGATCCGCACGTTGGCGGCGCGACCGAACACCGAGGAGGGGGTGATGCCGAACATGTTGCGGAAAGCCCGGCTGAAATGGGAGGAATCGGCGAAGCCCGCGCCCAGCGCCGCGTCGGTCAGCGTATCGCCCTTGGCGATCAGCGCCGCCACCACCCGCATCCGGTGCCACTGCCGAAAGCGGCGGATCGGTACGCCGACCTCTTCCTTGAACAGATGCACCAGCCGGGTCGGCGACAGATTCACGTACTCGGCCAGTTCGGTCATCGAGTAGCTGTGGGTCAGGTCCTCCTTCATCAGCCGGATCACCCGCTGAATCCGGCTGTCCAGCGGCTGTTGGCGGCTTGCCGGGTTCCGCGGCGGGATCAGGCGGTCGAGCAGATCCTGAATCGCGGCGGCGTCCGGCTGGCGCTCCCACGCCTCCCGCAGAGCGGCCAGCACCGCCGCCTCGTCGACCAGGCCATATAGACACTGCCATTCGCCATCGAGCATGGCGTCCTGGATCGCCGGGTAATCCTCGCTTTCCGGTTCGATGAACAGGATCGCCATGATGGCGCCGCCGACCTGGATTTCGTGAAGACAGCCCGGCGGAACCAGCACGCTGCGGCCTTCCCGCCAGACGCCGCTCTCGCTCTCCAGCACCCGGAACGGTTTGTCGATGCCCACGCACAGCGCCGCGGAACCGAGCCGGTGTTCGGAAATATCCGGCAGTTGACCCATGAAAAAACCGCGATTTTGCCAAATGTACAGCTTGCTCAAGGTGTTGCCTTTCCGGTGTGGTTTCCGGGCGCGCGGACCGCGCCCGCGGGTTCCAGCATGGCGACCCTGCGATTGCCAACGGTCATGCAAGTGTAGTGTTCCCGCGCGCCGGTAGCCAGTTTCACCAAGTCGCCATCATTCCGCGGGTTCGCGGCCTGAGCGGGCCGCGGTTGGACGCGGCGGTCGCCAGGGCAGCCTGGCGCCCAGATATTCTCTCATGGCGTCTCCGGGCAAGGGCTGGCTGATCAGATAGCCCTGAATCCCGTCGCAACCGTAATCCCGGAGCGCCTGGTACTGCTCCACGGTTTCCACGCCCTCGGCGATGATCGCCAGCCGCAGATTCCTGGCCAGGGCGATGATGATCTGGACGATGGCGGTCGCGCCGCCGTTACCGTCCTGCCCCAGTTCGCCCACGAACGACCGGTCGATCTTGAGCTTGTCCAGGGCGAACCGGCGCAAGTAGCTCAGGCTCGAATAGCCGGTGCCGAAATCGTCGATTGACAACTGTACCCCCAGTCGCTTGAGTGCCCGCAGCGTTTCCGATACCTGCTCGATGTCGGCCATCAGGATGGACTCGGTCAGTTCCAGTTCCAGCCAGCGTGGTTCCAGCCCGGCTTCGGTCAAGGCGGACGCTACCTCGTTCACGAAGTCGGAGCGCGCGAACTGCAAGGCAGAAATGTTGATCGCCACCGGCGCGGGCGGCAGACCCCGCGCCTGCCAGTCGCGGGCGGCGCGGCACGCCGTGCGCAACACCCAGCGTCCCAGAGGCGCGATCAGTCCGCAGTCCTCGGCGACCGGGATGAACCGCGCCGGCGGGATCGCCCCCAGATCCGGGTCGGTCCAGCGCGCCAGCGCCTCCACGCCCACGATGTCGCCGGTCGTCAGTGCCACCTGCGGCTGGTAATGCAGCGTCAACCCGCCGTGCTCGATCACCTGTCGCAAGCGATGTTGGATGTGCAACCGCTCCAGGGTGCCCGCGGTGAGGTCGGGGGTGAAGAACTGGAAGTTGTTGCGGCCATGCTCCTTGGCCCGGTACATGGCCAGATCGGCGTTCCTGAGCAGCGTTTCGGCATCCTGACCATCGGTGGGGAACAGGCTGATGCCGATGCTGGCGCCGCTGGCGAGATCGTAGCCATCGCTCGCGAAGGGCTGAGCCAGGGCGCCCAGAATCTGTTCCGCCAACTGGGCCGCGTCCTCGGGGCGGCGCAGGTCGGTCAATACGATCACGAATTCATCACCGCCGCGCCGGGACACCGTGTCTCCCTCCCGGATGAGCTGGTTCAGCCGCTGGGCGAAATCCTGGAGCAGTCGATCACCGACCGTGTGGCCCAGGGAATCGTTGATGGTCTTGAAACGATCCAGATCGAGCAGCACCACCGCCACCAGTTGCCGATACCGCGCCGCTCGCGCCAGGGCTTGTTGCAGGCGATCCTGCAACAGGATTCGGTTGGGCAGACCGGTGAGCGGATCGTGATGGGCGAGATACCGGATTTTTTCCTCCGCCGCCTTGCGAACCGAAATATCGTTGAAAATCCCGATGTAATTGACGATCCGGTTTTCGGCGTCGCGCAGTGCGGTGATGCCCAGCCATTCGGGGTAGATTTCGCCATCCTTGCGGCGATTCCAGATTTCTCCCTGCCAGTGTCCGATTTCCAGCAGGGACGCCCACATCGCCTGGTAAAAGTCGCGGTTGTGCCGGCCGGAGGCGAGAATCCGCGGATTCTGCCCCCGGATTTGGTCCAGGGGGTAGCCGGTGACTTCGGTGAAGGCGCGGTTGACCATGAGGATCCGGTTATCCCGGTCGCAGATCAGGATCCCCTCGGCGCTCCGTTCGTAAACCGTCGCGGCCAGGCGGAGTTCCTGTTCCGCGCGCCGCCGCTGGCGTTCGCGCTCGAAGTTCTCCAGCGCGAACGAGACATCGGCCGCCATCTCGTCGAGCAGCCTGACCAGTTCCGCGTCGAAGAAATCCGGTTCCGAGGCGTACAGGCCGAGCACGCCGATCACCGCGTCCGCGCGTTTGAGCGGGAACGCGGCGCACGAGCGGACCCCCATGGTCGCCACCAGGACCTGCCAGTCGGTGGTCTCGTCGCGGCTGTGGAGCAGATCGTCGCCGATCCAGTGCACGCCGCTGTCCAGCACCCTGCGCGCGGGCTGGTACGGTAGCGCCGACTCCTCGGTGACGGGTTCCCCCTGCGAAAGCAGCCGACCGCGCAGTTCGCCGTAAGCGGCCACCACTCGCAACGGATTGGCGTCCGCTTCCCGCAGTCCGATCCAGGCACCTTCGAGCCCGCCGCACTTTACCGCGATGCGACAGACCTCCTCGAACACCTGGTCGTTGGCATCGCTGCGCAGAATGGCCTGATTGGTCAGACTCAGCGCGGCGTAGAACTTGGTGATCCGGGCCAGACGCTGCTCGATCCGCTTGCGGGGGGTGATGTCGTCGATCACGACGATGAAGTAGTCGGGCCGCCGCTCGGCGTCTCGCAGCAACGAGACCGTGAGATTGATCCAGACGATGGCGCCGTCCTTGTGGAAATAGCGCTTTTCTATCGAGTAGGTCGGGATCTGGCCCATCAACACCTGTTCGGCCAGCCACACATCCTTCTCCAGGTCGTCGGGATGGGTGATGTCCTGAAAGGTCTTTTGCAGCAGTTCCTCGCGCGGGTATCCGACGATCTCGCACAGTCGGTCGTTGACCCGCAGCCAGCGGCCATCGGGCGCGACATGGGCCATGCCCACCGCCGCCTGTTCGAAAGTTCCGCGAAAGCGGCGTTCCTGCGCGGCCAGGGCGATTTCCGCCTGCTTGCGCTCGGAAATGTCGCGGACCACGGACTGAACATAGCGATGACCCTGGTGGGTGATGGCCCGGGCGCTGATCTCGACCGGGAACGGAGTACCATCCCACCGCAGGTGAGCCCTTTCGAATACGGCTCCACCGGTCTCGATGACCCGGCGGTAATCGTCCGCCGCCGCGTCCCGCGACTCGGGGGCGCGCAGTTCCCGCACGTGGCGACCCCGCAGTTCGTTCGGGGTACGGCCATAGTAGTCCACGGCGCGGTCGTTGATTTCCATGATGTTGCCCTCTTCGTCCAGCAGCCCTACCACATCCAGGGATTGCCGAATCAGGGCCTCGTAACGGGAACGCAGCTGGGTCCGTTCGAGTTCGACGCGGAGGCGTTCCAGCATGAAGCGCGCCCTGACGTTGCGCCACCAGAACAGGATGCACGCCGCGCCGGTGATGAGCGCGAACAACTGCACGAAACCGACCCATGCCAGCAAGCGCGCGCTGACCGCCGCCTCGCCGAAGTGCTCGATCACCTCGCGATACGCCAGGGTTCCCGTTATCAGGGTCAGCAGGGTCAGCAGCACCAGCAGCGCAACCGGCGGCCAGGGGGTGCGCGGCGGTGGTTCGGACCGGGGTTCCAGCTGCTTTTCGGTTTCGAGCCGCCGCAGCAGAAAGTACAACAGCAGGGTCGTCGCGACGACGAAGGCCCAGCCCTTGACCGTTTGCAGGCGCGTGCTGGCTTCGGCATTCAGGTTCAGCCAGAGGACCAGATGATCGGAGCCAAAAATCCAGAATGCCGCCGCCAGGGCGTAGAGGCTGGCTCTCAT
>DGFE01000051.1 GCA_002391525.1 Competibacteraceae bacterium UBA3908 | reverse complement strand
GGCGACCACGTCGGGAATGAAATCGACAAAATGGTAGTGAACTCCAGGCGGTCGGCAGTCGGAATGGCCGTGTCCCGGCAGGTCCAGCGCCACCAACCGCACGCCGGGCAACAGCGGCGCCAGCGCATCGAAACTGGCGGCGTTGTCGAGCCAGCCGTGCAGCGCCAGCACCGGAATGCCGTCCGTTGGCCCCCAGACCCGGGCGGTCAGCCGCAGGTGCGGCGTCCGCAATTCCAGTTCCGCCGACATTGGCGCCGCCTCTCAAACGCCCGGCGGATAGTCCCAGCCCGCATCGGCTGGAAACAGGTTGGCGTATTTCACGCTGGAGCGCGGCTCCGCCATCATGTCGGCCACGGCGTCGCGCCATCGGGCGTAATGGGCGGTTTCCTTGTGTTCGGCGGTGGCTTCGATCCTGCGATAGACCTCGACCAGCACGAAGCGGGTCGGGTCGTCGACCTGCTGGATCACGTCGAAGCGGGCGATGCCGGGTTCCCGGAGGCTGTGGCGGGCATTTTCCAGCGAGGCGGCCTTGAACGCCTCGACGCAGTCCGGTTTGACGTGGACGAAGACCTGGACGATCAACATGGATCTATGCTCCTTTAGGCGTGGCAGCAGCTATCCGTAAGGTGGGCAATGCCCACCCTACACCCCTACATCCGTAAGGTGGGCAATGCCCACCCTACACCCAAATATTCAGTCAGGAGTTCCTGGCAGAAAATCCAGCAACAGGCCGCAGAAAATGACCAGCCCGAACCCGTTGTTGTTGAGAAACGCCTTGAAGCATTCGGCGGGCTCGCGGTCGCGGATCAGGTATTGCTGGTACAACGCGAACCAGGCCGCCACGAACAGTCCGAGATAGTAAATCCAGCCGCGACCAGTCAGCAGTCCGACGACGGCGAGCAGCCCCAGCAGCAGCAGTTGCAGATAACCGATGATGCGTTTGTCCCGTTCGCTGAACAGGATGGCGGTGGATTTCACCCCGATTTTGCGGTCGTCTTCCCGGTCCACCATCGCGTATTGCGTATCGTAAACCGCCGACCAAATCATGTTGCCGAGGAACAATAACCAGGCCGTCGGAGGCAGGGTATCGGTCACCGCCGCGTAGGCCATCGGAATGCCCCAGCCGAACGCCGCGCCAAGGTGGAATTGTGGAAAATGGTGAAACCGTTTCATGAACGGATAACTGAGGGCCAGCGCCAGCCCGATGAAGGACAGTTTGACGGTCAGGGCGTTCTGGGTCAGCACCAGGGCGAAGGCCAGCAGGCACAGCGTGACGGCCAGGCCAACCGCCTCCCCCAGTCCGACGCGGCCCGCCGCCAGCGGCCGGTCGCGGGTACGGGCGACGTGGGGGTCGAAATCGCGGTCGGCGATGTCGTTCATGACGCAGCCGGCCGAGCGCATCAACGCCACGCCCAGCACGAAAACGAGCACGGCCCCGCGCGGCGGTTGCCCGTTTCCCGCCAGCCACAACGCCCACAGCGTCGGCCACAGCAGCAGGTAAATACCGATGGGGCGGTGCAGGCGCATCAATTGGGCGTATTCGCGCAGGCGATTTTCAAGACGATCAATGTTCATGGCGAAGGTTAATCCGGTCGAAAGCGGGCGGGGATGCCGGCAGATCGGGTAGAAAAAACTCGCAAACCAGCAGCGGACCATCGTCGATCCAAAACACTGATCGACGTCCCCAGATGGTTGCCGGCGGTTCGGCAAAGCCGGCGAAGGCTCGTCGGTGCAGACGTTGGCCGGCTGGGATTCGGGCGATTTCGACGGGACCGCGGCGGACGCGAGGGTCGGCGAATAACACCTCGCCCAGGGGTTTGGCGCCCAACCGGGTCAGCCGGCGGCCACAGCCCCGCAAGGTCTTTGCCGGGATCAGGGTGCGGGCGAAGACCCAGGGTTGTTCGCCGCAAAACAATTGGACCTCGCGGGTCCATGCTCGGGCGTCCGGACGCAAGCGCAGGGCGCGCGCCTCGTCGCGGCTGGGGTGCATCCAACCCTGATGCAGCACATGTACTCGGAACCGGCCCGCGCAGGCGCGGCGCAAGCGCTGGGTCAACGACCCGGTGTCGAGCAGCCAGGCGAACAGACCGACGGGTGCGTCGCGCAGGAACGACCGCGAACCAGAATGCCAGCGCAGCGAGGGATCGGGGAGGACGAGGTGGTCAGAGTGCAAGATGATGGTTCGTGATTGTTGATTTTGGCATGGCGAATAATTATGGCACGGTTGCCGGCTGTCGAGAGAATGACGCGGGCGATGAAAGCAGGCTCGTTCATGCTGGATTCAGTCCCTGTTTGCTTCAATTTACGCAAATCTCGGACGATTGGATTCTTGAAGATGGTTCAAGCACTTACAACGGATTGTCAACTACGATGTCGGGTCCGGTTATCGTTTCAAGTCGATGATATACAGCATCGCGAACGGCTGTATGCGAGGTGTCGCATGAAAGCGAAAGTATTGCTGACTCTGGTCGCCGCCGGACTGTTGATGAACGTCGGATTCAATCCGGCCGATTCGCCTCGACTGACGCTGCTGGGTGGGGTAACGGCTCACGCCGCGGTTCGCGTCGACTTCGGCTTTTTCTACAACGAGCTGGCCCCTTACGGCGACTGGCGCCAGCTTGAACCCTATGGCTGGGTTTGGTATCCGGACGTGGCGGAGGATTGGCGGCCCTATGCGTTCGGTTACTGGGTGTTCACCGATGATTATGGCTGGACCTGGATTTCCACGGATCCCTGGGGTTCGATTCCCTTTCACTACGGACGCTGGTTTTACGACGAGGACTACGGCGGCTGGGCCTGGGTGCCTGGCACGGAGTGGGGGCCCGCCTGGGTCGGCTGGCGCAGGGGGGGCGGTTTCATCGGTTGGGCGCCGCTGCCGCCCGAGGTGGTGTTCGAGCCCGGCGTCGGTTTTGGTCCGCCCGGCTTCGATTTTGGCGTCGGGTGGCATTCCTGGTGTTTTGTCCCGACAACTCGATTTCTCAGTCGCAATATCGAGCAAGTCATCGTACCTCCCCCCCGCAATGTCGCCATAATCAACAATACGATGAATGTCACTCATTACGCCGTGATCAACCGGCGGGTGGTGAATCGCAGCATCGACCTTGATCGCTTCGAACGGGAGACTCGGACCCGAGTGGAGCGGTATCGGGTCGAGGAAATCGACCGGCCGATGCTAAGGGAGACGCCAGTGCGGAATGGGCGGGTAACGCTGTTTCGGCCTCAGGTGGTCAACACGACGGCATCCCCGCCGCCGGCGGTCCGAGCCCCGCGCGTGGAGGTCCAACCTGGCCACCGCTCCGAACGGTGGGCTCCGGGTACGATCCCGGGGAGATACCGGACCGATGATCGGGAGCAGGATCGATGGAACCACACGGAATGGCCGGGAGCGGATCGACGCTTTCCGAAAGACCCTCGCCCGGTTGAGCTCGAGGAGCGGGACGGACAGCGCCCGCGGGTTGAGGAGCGCCTGAGACAGCGGCGACAAGCTGTGGAGGAACAACGCCAGGAAGCCGACAAGGAGCGGGCCAGGCGATGGATCGAACGAGAGCAGGTCCAACAACAGACCATCATTCAGCAGCGGCAAGCGGACCAGGAGCTGTCTCTTATACACATCT
>DGFE01000111.1 GCA_002391525.1 Competibacteraceae bacterium UBA3908 | reverse complement strand
TGCGTCGGCAGCGTCAGATGTGAATAGGAGACAGGATGGGGATGGCGACCGACACCCCCATGTAGCCGCCGGTGCTGCTGTAAATCTGCGAATTGATCCCGACCACTTCACCGCGCAAATTGAACAGCGGCCCGCCGGAACTGCCGGGATTGACCGCGACATCGCTCTGGATGAACGGCACGTAAGTGCCGCTGGGCAGGTTGCGGCCCACCGCGCTGACGATACCCTGGGTAGCGGTGTGCTCCAGCCCGAACGGTGAACCGATGGCCACCACCCATTCGCCGACCTCCAGCGCGTCGGAGTCACCGATCTTGACGACCGGCAGGTTCTCGCCGTCGATCTTGAGCAACGCCACGTCGGTCAGATCGTCCACGCCGATGACCTTGGCCGGCCGTTCCCGCTGATCGCTGAGCCGGACGATGATCTTGTCGGCATCCTGGGCGACGTGGGCGTTGGTCAGGATGTAGCCGTCGGGCGAGATGACGAACCCCGATCCCAGCGAATTGGTCTGGCGCTCGCCCGGCAGTTCGGGACGCTCTTGAAAGAAGCGCCGGAAGAATTCGAGGTAGGGGTTTTCCTTGCCCGGCAGTTCCGGCAGGCCGGGTGCGCGGGGCGAACTCTGCCGGCTGGGGGTCTGGGTCGAGCTGACGTTGACCACGGCCGGTTCGTTTTGCCTGAACAGCTTGCGAAAATCCGGCAGGGGCTGCGGTTCGGCGGGGCGCGCCGGAGTCGCTACCATCCAGCACAACGGCAGCAACAGCATGAACAGTGGAAGCAGGCGGCGACGGGAACAGCTCATGGCGACGATGATCTCCTGAAGCGGGTGCGGGTATGAGGGTATGGACGCGGGCTGCCGGGGGTCGTGGTGACGACCGGCGCGATAGCCGGGAAACGGAAGGGGCGGTTGAATGACGGCGCTCAAAACGTCCGGAAGGCGGCGCGATTTGCGCAGTATAAAATAGTTGGCGATACTCGGAAGAGACCCATGCGGTGATAGTGGCGGGAATCGGCGCGAGTGGCCGGGTCCGGCCGCTGCCGGGGGCGGGTTGATGTGGCGCGGGTGAGCGATGAGAGGAAATGAACATGGAACAGACTGCGGAACGGATCGTGAACGATCATGACAAGGCGACCCAGTATCTTTATGAACTGGCGCTCAAGCTGCTGGAATTGAAGGGGTCGGATATTTTCATCACCGCCGGCAGCCCGCCGGCGCTCAAGATCAACCAGGAGGTTCGCCGGATCGGCGGCCAGAATCTGAATCCCCAGCAAACCGCGTTGCTGGTGCGCTCGGTCATGAACGACCGGCAGGCGCGGGATTTCGATCAGTATCGCGAAGTCAATTTTTCCCTGAACTTCCCCGATGTCGCGCGCTTTCGGGTCAGCGCCTTCACCCAGCGCGGCAGCGCCGGCATGGTGCTGCGGCTGATCCAGCAGCGGATCCCGACCCTCGAGGAACTCAATCTGCCGCCGATTCTGCGGGACATCGCCCTGACCAAGCGGGGTCTGGTGATTTTCCTGGGCGGCACCGGCTGCGGCAAGACCACGACCATGGCGGCCATGCTGGATTTTCGCAACAGCCAATGTCGGGAGCATATCATCACCGTCGAGGATCCCATCGAATTTTTCCATCGCCACAAGCTGTCCCTGGTGGATCAGCGCGAGGTCGGCGTGGATACCGATTCCTACGAGACGGCCCTGAAGAATACCTTGCGACAGGCGCCGAACGTGATTCTGATCGGCGAGGTGCGGGACCGGGAGACCATGCAGGCGGTCATCAATTTCGCCGAAACCGGCCACCTGTGCCTGACCACCCTGCACGCCAGCAATACCGACCAGGCGTTCGACCGCATCGTCAACTTTTTCCCGGAAGAGCGGCGCGAGCAGGTCTTGATGGACTTGTCCTTCAACGTCAAGGCGTTCGTTTCGCAGCGGCTGCTGCCGCGCGAAGACCAGCCCGGCCTGATTCCGGCGGTGGAGATCCTGCTCAACACGCCGCTGATGGCGGAGCTGATCTTTCAGGGGCGGGTCAAGGAGATCAAGTCGATCATGGCGCGCTCCAGCGAGCAGGGCATCGTCACCTTCGACGAGGCGCTGTTCCAGCTGTACGAAGCCGGCAGGATCGGGTACGAGACCGCGATCCGCCATGCCGATTCCGCCAACAATCTGCGACTGCGGATCAAGCTGGAGAGCAAGCGGTCGCCGCCGCGAGCGGCCGGCGAGGGTCGATTTCAGATCGAGGCGGATCACCGGAGTAAACGCTGAACCGCCGGGCGGCGGCTAGCGGCGCACCGACAGCCGGAACCGCTGACTGCCCTGGCGCAGGATCGCGCCGTTGACGGTCACGGCTTCCAGCACGGGGCCTTCGCCCAGGCGTTCGCCTTCCCGATAACGCCGACCGTTGACCACCACGAAGCGCTTGTCCGCGTCGGGACTGTAGGCGTGCAGATCGAGATTCAGGGTTGGCAGGCCGCGCCGCGCGCCGGCGGGCAGCGTATCCAGCAGCGGGGCCGGTTCCGGCCCGCTGGCGACGGCTGGAGCGGACGCCGGCTTCGGTGGCGGCTCCGGACGCCGTTCCCGGCCCGTCGTCACCGCCGGGCGCGCCGGTTCGGCTGGGGTGGCGGGTTTGCCGGCGGGCGCCTTGCGGGCGGCGGCGACCGGCGGCGCGGGCGGGAGCAGCTGGGTGACGAGCGTCGCCGGAGTGGGCATCGGCGCCGCCGCTGTCGTGGGCGGAGCGGTGGCCGGTGGGGGTGCCGGTCGCGGCCAAAGCAGGAAAAAGACCAGCAGCGCGGCGTTGGCGCCCAGCGTCAGCCACGCGACCAGCCGGAGCCAGAACCGTTGCCGGGTGGGCTGGCTCGGCGGCGGCGCGGCTATCGGGTTCGGCGGCTGGCCGAGATGACGTTCGTGCTCCGCCTTGCGCAGCGCATCGAGGATATAGGACATCTCACGGCTCCTGGAGCGGCTGGCCGAGCACGGGCGTGCCGGGCGGCGGCGCGAGATTGCTCAGCAGGACCAGCGTGCGTTCTCCCGCCAGTCCATCCGGGCGCAGGCCGCGCTCCCGCTGAAACGCGCGCAGTTGTTCGGCCAAGGTGGCGTCGAAGGTTGCGGACAGCGGTTCGGGGACGGGCTGACCGGTGGCCAAGGCCAGCCGCCGGCGCAGCCAGAGCACGGCCTCGCCGGTATTGCCGGGGCCGATCACGCGCTGATCGACCTGCGGTCGCCACAGCAGCAGATAATGGCCGGTCCACAAGGGCGCGAGTTGCGCCAGGGGCACGGTGACGGCCTGCCCGGCGACCTCCAGCGTCGCCTGGTCTCCGGCGAGCGCGCGGAGCAGAGTCGGCGTGGGAACGCCGCCGGGTTGCGTCAGCCGCAGCACGGTGGGACGATCGAAGCGGCGCAGCGCGTCCCAGTCGCCGCGACCCGCCAGGCAGCGCAGTCCGTGCGCCTTGACCTGTTCGCAAAAGGGCGCCCTGCCCGGCGGGGGTTGGGCGATGCCCCAGACCGCCAGCAGCCGGTCGTTGGCGTTGTCGCCGGCGGCCTGCCGCAACAGGGTTCGCAGGTCCGGCGTGGCGGTGGGTGGAGCGGGGGGGGCTGGGACCTTGGCGGTCGGGGCTGCCGGGGTTGCCGGGGTTGTCGGAGAGACGGGCGGACCAGCCGGGTTCACGTGCTGAACCGGGATGATGGCGGCGGGACCGCCCGCGATGAACTCGGTGGACCGTGAGAGCAGATCGGTGTTCGCCGCCAGCCACCAAACCGCTCCGATCATGGCTAGCCCGGCCAGTCCGATGCCCAGCGCCCGCCAACCGCGATGCGCAGCTGGGCTGCCCGGTCCGCCCTGCAGAGCTTCCCGCGCCGCCTGGCAGACCAGCCCCGCGTCGACCCGCCGCGCGTTTTGGCCGTAGGCGCCCAGCAGGGCGCGGTCGCAGATGATGTTGATCAGACGCGGGATGCCGCCGGACCGCTGGTGGACCGCCCGCAGCGCGCCATCGCTGAACAGTTCCTCGCGTCCACCGGCGACCTGGAGTCGATACCGGATGTAGGCGGCGGTTTCCCGCGGTTCCAGCGGCGGCAGGTGATAGCGGGCCGTGATGCGCTGGGCCAGTTGCCGCAAATCGGGCCGCGCCAGCAACTGTCGCAATTCCGGCTGGCCGACCAGGATGATCCGCAGCAGCTTGTGCTTGGCGGTTTCCAGATTGGTCAGCAGCCGGACCTGCTCCAGCACCTCGCGGCTCAGATTTTGCGCCTCGTCGATGATCAGCACCGTGCGCCGCCCGGTGGCATGCGTGCGCAGCAGGTGGGCGTTGAGCGCGTCCAGCAACGGTTTGAGGGTGGGATACTCGCGCGGATACGCCACACCCAGCTCGTCGCAGACCGTGGCCAGCAGTTCCACGACCGTCAGGCGCGGATTCAGACACAGAGCGATGTCCACGTTCTCCAACCGCTGCTCCAGCAGGGTGCGGACCAGCGTGGTTTTGCCGGTGCCGACCTCGCCGGTCAGTTGCACGAAACCGCCGTTCTCGCCGGTGCCGTACAGCAGATGCGCCAGCGCTTCCCGATGGTGGCGGCTCAGGTAGACATAGGCCGGATCGGGCGTGATGGCGAACGGCGGTTCGCGCAGCCCAAAATGCGCCGCGTACATTGCCGCTACACCTCGCCGTAACGCGCGCCGGCACCGATCCAGCGCCGGATCAGCGGTTCCACGCAATCCGGATGTTGGCGCAGCAGCCGGTCGGCGGCATGACGGACGGCGTTCAGCAAATCCTGATCCCGCAGCAGATCGGCGATGCGCAGGCTCTGCTCGCCGGTCTGGCGGGTGCCCAGCACCTCGCCGGGACCGCGCAGTTCCAGATCGCGGCGGGCGATCTCGAAACCGTCGTTGCACTCCCGCAGCACCGCCAGCCGGGCGTGGGCGATTTGCGAAAGCGGTGGCCGGTACAGCAGCACGCAACTGCTGTCGGTGTCGCCACGACCCACCCGGCCCCGCAATTGATGTAGCTGCGCCAGCCCCAGCCGCTCGGCGTTCTCGATGATCATCAGGCTGGCGTTGGGCACGTCCACGCCGACCTCGATCACGGTGGTGGCGACCAGCAGGTCGAGCGCCCCGGCCTTGAAGGCGGTCATCACCGCTTCCTTGTCGGCGGGCGGCAGGCGGCCGTGCACCAGACCGATCCGCAGTTCCGGCAGCAGCGCGGTCAGCTGCCCGGCGGTAACCGCCGCCGCCTGACATTGCAGCGTCTCCGATTCCTCGATCAGCGGGCAGACCCAGTACGCTTGCCGGCCCCGTTGACACGCCTGACGGATGCGGGCGATCACTTCCGCGCGCCGACTGTCGGGCGCCGCGACCGTCTTCACCGGCTGGCGGCCCGGCGGCAGTTCGTCGATGATCGAGGTATCGAGATCGGCATAGGCGGTCATCGCCAGGGTGCGCGGGATGGGGGTGGCGGTCATGATCAACTGATGCGGGCAGCGACCGCCCCGCTGGCCTTTTTCGCGCAGCGCCAGCCGCTGATGCACGCCGAAGCGGTGTTGCTCGTCCACGATCACCAGCGCCAGCTCGGCGAAGGCGACGGCTTCCTGAAACAGCGCATGGGTGCCGACCGCGACCTGGATGTCGCCGGCGGCCAGTCGTTCCAGCAGCGCCCGTCGCGCCCGTCCGGTCAACCGCCCGGTCAGCCAGGCGACCTCGATGCCGAGCGGTTCCAGCCAGGTCTGGAAATTGTGGTAATGCTGCTCGGCCAGCAGTTCGGTGGGGGCCATCAGCGCCGCCTGGGCGCCGGTTTCCACCGCTCGCAGCGCGGCGGCGGCGGCCACCACGGTTTTGCCGGAACCGACATCGCCCTGCAACAGCCGCAGCATCGGGCGAGGTTGGGCCAGATCGGCGGCGATTTCCGCCAGCACTCGCCGCTGGGCGGCGGTGAGCGCGAAGGGCAGCCGTTCCAGAAACCGCCGGCTCAGCCCGCCGCTCCCGACCAGCGGCGGCGCGGCTTGCCGTTGCGTTCGCTCGCGCAGCCGCCGCAGGCTGAGCTGGTGGGCCAGCAGTTCCTCGAACGCCAGCCGCCGCCGGGCCGGGTGCAGCCCGTCGAGCAGCGCCGTCGGGGCGACGGTGGGTGGCGGTCGGTGCAGCAGGGAGAGCGTCTCCGCCAGCGGCGGCAGTCCGAACGGTCGGCGCAGGGTTTCGGGCAACAATTCCTGTAAGGTCGGTTGTCCGGGTTCGCCCAGCCGCTCCAGGGCCTGCCCGATCAGCGTCCGCCACGCCGCCTGATGCAGGCCCTCGGTGGTGGGATAGACCGGCGTCAGGTGCCGCTCCAGCGGCGGCGATTCCTCGCCGAGCAGCCGCCATTCGGGGTGGGTCATCTCCAGGGTGAAACGACCCTCCCGCACCACGCCGAAGCAGCGCAGCCGATTGCCCGGACCCAAGAGTTGCTCCTGTCTGGAGTTGAAATGGAAGAAGCGCAGCGCCAGCGAACCGCTGCCATCCTGGAGGTGGCACAGCAGCATGGCCCGTCCCCGCCGCACGACTTCGCTGAAGGTGATCCCACCCTCGATGACCGCTTCGTCGCCGGGCCGCAACCGGGCGATGGGCACGATCCGGGTACGGTCCTGATAACGCAGCGGCAGATGGAACAGGGCATCGGCCAGGGTATGGATGCCGAGTCGCGCCAACCGCTCGGCATGGCGCGGACCGATCCCTTTCAAGTGGGCGGGCGCATTCACCACCGCGACGCGCTTTTCCAAAAAAATACTTTTTCAATCATGCTGATAGAATAAGAAAACCCGCGAAATCCGGCAAGAGCGGCGCAGGGGAAATGCCGATTGGTCAGTCCCGTTTTCTAACTCAAAGTATTTACAATCGTGAAAATGGGCTCTTATGATGTTTTTGTAGACAGCCAGTCGTCGCGAACAGCCGTGACTCACAGTAGAGCATCGTGTTACCCAGAGTATCTATAAGATGTTGACAAAATTGATAAAAGATATCCGGCATTCCTTGGCGTTCGCTTTGTTCGCCGCCTTTTGCGGCGGATTGGCCAACGCCGCTGGCCAGCCCCCCGCCGCCCAGCCCGCCAGGGAGCTGCTGTTCCTGACCTGGTCCGATTATATGGACCCGGCCGTGATCCGGGAATTCGAGCGGAAGTTCAAGGCCAAGGTCAGGCCGGTCTACTTTGAAACCGACGACGTCCGCGACGACATGCTGGCGGAAACCGATGGTCGCGGTTATGACGTGGTGGTGGTCAACAGCGTGTCCTTCCCGCTTTATCGCCGGCGCGACTGGCTGCTGCCGATCGGCGAGGCCGAGGTTCCCCATCTCGCGCACATCGACCCGCGCTGGAAGAACGCGCTGCCGGCGGCGACGGGCTATGGCGCTCCCTACGCCTGGGGGACCACGGGCATCGCCTATCGGACCGACCTGGTCCCGGAGCCGATCACCCGCTGGCGGCAGATCCTGCAGCCGCCCGAAGCGCTGCGCGGCAAGATCCTGATGGTCAAGGCGGCGCGGGATGTCATCGGCGCGGCGCTGAGAACGCTGGGTTACTCGGCCAACAGCGCCGATCCGCGCGAACTGGCCGAGGCGGAACAATTGTTGCTGGCGCAAAAGCCTTACGTGAAAGGGTATTCCTACGTGTCGCTGGGCGCCGAATCGGAACTGGTGAAGGGTGAGATCGCCGCCGCCATGCTGTACAACGGCGACGCGCTTCAACTCAAAGAGCAGGATAACCGAATTGCCTATGTGGTGCCCCAGGAAGGCACCGATCTCTGGATCGACTATCTGACGGTGCTGCGCTCGTCGGCGAACCAGAAACTCGCCCTGGATTTCATCAACTTCCTCAACGAACCGAAAACCGCCGCCCGCAACGCCCGCTTCGTCTATTTCGCCACGCCCAACAAGGCCGCCGAACGATTCCTGCCGGCGAAGTTCTTGCGGGATCCGCTGATTTATCCCGGCGAGGACGTGCTCAAAAAAGCGGAATTTCTGGCCGAACTGCCGCCGCGGGCGATCAAGCA
>DGFE01000109.1 GCA_002391525.1 Competibacteraceae bacterium UBA3908 | reverse complement strand
AGATGACCCGGCCACCACCGAGTTCTCCATTATCCTCTTCGTCGGCAGCGTCAGATGTGTATAAGAGACAGTTGATGGGCCACCTCGCCAAGGCCGATGGCCGGGTGTCGGAACGGGAAATCGCCGCCGCCCGCGCCATCATGGATCACTTGCGACTGAGCGCCAGCCAGCGGCGCGCCGCCATCGATTGTTTCACCCAAGGCAAACAGGCGGATTTCGCCGTGGATGTCGCGCTCGAAACGTTCCTGCGCGTTTGCGCCGGTCGTTCCGCGCCGCTGCAGCAATTACTGGAACTGCTGTTGAACGTCGCCTATGCCGACGGCGCCCTGCATCCGCAAACGCACGCCCGGCTGGTGTCCATCGCCGAACGGCTGGGTCTACCCCGCTTGCAGTTCGAAGCCCTGCACAACCTGTTTCGCGCCCAGCGCTGGGCGCAGCGGCAAAACCAGCCCGGCGGCGACGACGCCGGTTGGACCCACGACCAACGGACGCACGGTCCGCGCCCGGCCACCGCCGTCAACTCACTCGGACAAGCCTATGAAGTGCTGGGATTGAACCGCGACGCCAGCCCGGACGAAATCAAACTGGCCTACCGCCGCCTGCTCAAGCGCCATCATCCCGACAAGCTGGTGGCCAGCAACGCCTCCTCGGCGGAGCTGAAGCGGGCCACCGAAAAGACCCGCGAACTCACCGCCGCCTACGAGCGCATCCGGGAAGCACGCGGGTTCTGAGGTCGCGGCGACGAGCCGGCGCTACAGCACGCCGCGCTCCGCCAGCGACACGACCTGACCGTCACCGATCACGATATGATCGAGCAGTCGGACATCGACCAGCGCCAGCGCTTCCTTCAACCGCAGGGTGATCGTCTCGTCGGCGCGGCTGGGTTCGGCGACGCCGGAGGGATGGTTGTGCGCCACGATCACGGCGGCGGCGTTGTGGTAAAGCGCGCGCTTCACCACCTGCCGCGGATGCACCGAGGAACTGTCGATGGTGCCGAAGAACAGTTCCTCGTACTGAATCACGCGGTGCTTGTTGTCCAGAAACAGGCAGGAGAACACTTCGTGCGGATGATGGCGCATGCGAGCCATCAGATAACGGCGGGTGTCGGCCACGCTCTGAATCGCGTCGCCGCGCTGCAAGGTTTCCTCCAGATGGCGGCGGGCCAGTTCCAGCACCGCCTGCAACTGGACGTACTTGGCCGGACCCAGGCCCGGCGTCGCGCAGAACGCGGTCTGATCCAGTTCCAGCAACGTGCGCAGGCCGCCGTGTTGCTTGAGCATGTCGCGGGCCAGATCGACGGCGCTGCGGCCCGGCACCCCCACCCGTAAAAAAATCGCCAGCAGTTCGGCATCGGACAAGGCGGCGGCTCCGCGTTGCAGCAGTTTCTCCCGGGGGCGCTCGTCGTCGGGCCAGTCGCGAATCGACATCGGGTATTTCCTCTACCAGACAGGTCAGCCAAGCATGGCCGCGAACGGTGGTCCGAGCAAGCAGCCAGACGATCCCCAGTCAAGACGGACTGGCCAACGCTCCAAACAAAATCGATCCTTGCGCCTTGTCATGGGGCAATCCTGTCGCCCGAAGCACCACCCTGATGCATGGCGCCCGCCTCCAACCCATGAACCCGCATGGCCATGAACAGTTTAATATATGAAAGACAGCATCTTAAATAAATTGGCAATCTAGTTGCTTTATCAAGATCAAGAATTCGCGCTCACCGGCTCACGGTAGCCTGGGGAGAGCGCGGATTCCGGGCGGCTAACGGGGGCCGCCGTCGCGGACAATGGCGTCCGGTCGCGCGTCACCACGATACGCGATTCGGACGCCCTTTTTATTGGTCATCCGCATTGCCCATTCCCTCGGCTGTCGCGCCCGTCCAAGCTGCGCTAAGCTTGCTTGAATTTCCCCGCTTCGCCGTGGAGTTCCGCCATGCCGCAAGCTCTGGTCAAGAAACGCATTTTGCTGGGCATCACCGGCGGTATCGCCGCCTACAAGAGCGCCGATCTGGTCCGCCGGTTGCGCGAAGCCGGTGGCGAGGTGCGGGTGACGATGACCCCGGCGGCGACCACCTTCGTCACCCCGCTCACTTTTCAGGCGGTATCCGGGCAGCCGGTCCACACCGAGTTGCTGGACGCCGGCGCCGAAGCTGGCATGGGCCATATCGAACTGGCGCGCTGGGCCGACTTGATCCTCATCGCCCCCGCCACCGCCGATTTCCTCGCCCGGCTGGCGCACGGCATGGCCAACGACCTGCTTAGTACCCTGTGCCTGGCCACCGACCAACCGATTGCCGTCGCCCCGGCCATGAACCGGCTGATGTGGCAAAACGCCGCGACTCAGGACAATTGCCGGCTGTTGGCGCGGCGCGGGGTGAAAATCTGGGGTCCGGGCGTCGGCGAACAAGCGTGCGGCGAAATCGGCGCCGGGCGAATGCTGGAACCGGTGGAACTGTGCACGCTCGTCATCGAACAACTCGGCATGCGGGACGATGCGGCGGAATTCCGGGCTGAACGGCCCATGGCGGAGCAGTCCCCGGCTGCGCCGCTCTCACCCTATGACCTGCAAGGACTGACCGTGCTGCTCACCGCCGGCCCCACCCGCGAGGCGCTCGACCCGGTGCGGTTCATCAGCAACCGCAGCACCGGGAAAATGGGCTTCGCCATCGCGGCGGCGGCGGCGGTGGCGGGCGCGCGGGTGGTGCTGGTCAGTGGTCCGGTCGGTCTGAAAACCCCGCCCGGCGTCGAGCGGATCGACGTGGAAAGCGCGGTCGAAATGCACGCGGCGGTGATGGAACGGGTCCAGCGGGCGGACATCTTCATCGCCACCGCCGCCGTCGCCGATTACCGCGCCGCCAGTCCCGCCGAACAGAAGATCAAGAAAACCCGCGATACGCTCACTCTGGAACTGATACGCAACCCCGACATTCTGGCGGAAGTCGCCGCGTTGCGTTCGCACCGACCGTTCACGGTCGGTTTCGCCGCCGAAACGCATGATGTCGTGCGCTACGCCGAGGACAAGCGCCGCCGCAAGAATCTGGATTTGATCGCCGCCAACCGGGTTGGCGTGGCCGGCAGCGGTTTCGAGAGCGACCGGAACCAATTACACGTGCTTTGGGAAGGTGGAGAACGGGTGTTGCCGCTGGCGGATAAAACGCTGCTGGGGCAACAACTGATGGCGCTGATCGCGGAGCGGTATCGGTTGTGGAGGGGGAGCGGTAACGATTGAGGATCACGCGGCGTCCAGATCGAAAGTGTCAACGCCAGGCTCTGCGCCGCGAAATCCAGGTATTGCCGGATGCCCGCCGGCTCCAGTTCGGGATATACCCGGAGCAGCATCGCCGCGCGAGTTTTGATAAGGTTATAGCCCATCCAGGGCGTTGACCATCGCCCGCCGGGATTCGAATGGCCGGAGCCTCCTCAACAGCATGGAGCCGGACACGGCATGACCGCCCAAACCATCGAACTGAAAATTCTCGACCCTCGCCTGGGTCAGGAAATCCCCCTGCCCGACTACGCCACCGCCGGCTCGGCGGGGCTGGACCTGCGCGCCTGCCTGGCGGAACCGCTGACGGTGCAACCGGGCGAAACCCATCTGATTCCTACCGGCCTCGCCATCCACATCAGCGACCCCAGGCTGGCGGCGATGGTGCTGCCGCGTTCCGGCCTTGGTCACAAGCATGGCATCGTGCTGGGCAATCTGGTCGGACTGATCGACAGCGACTATCAGGGCGAGTTGCTGGTGTCGTGCTGGAATCGGGGCCAGACGCCGTTCACCATCGCCATCGGCGAACGCATCGCCCAACTGGTGATCGTGCCGGTGGTCCGGGCCAAGTTCGCCGTTGTATCCGAATTCACGCCCAGCGCGCGTGGAGCCGGTGGCTTTGGCCATTCCGGGCGGCATTGAAGCCGGCATGAAGAAGTCCATCTTTCGGGAATACGACATTCGCGGCGTGGTAGACCGCGACCTGACCCCGCAAGTGGTACGCGACATCGGCCAGGCGGTCGGCAGCCTCGCCGCCGAACGGGGCGAAACCCAGGTGATCGTCGGTCGCGACGGACGGCTGTCCAGCCCCGCGCTGTGCGATGCGCTCAAGGCCGGTATCCGCGCCGCCGGACTGGACGTGCTGGATCTCGGCGCGGTCTCGACGCCGCTGCTGTACTACGCCACCCACACGCTCGGCTCCAGCCATGCCGGCGTGATGGTCACCGGCAGCCATAACCCGCCGCAATACAACGGTCTGAAGATCGTCATCGACAAGATCGCCCTGCACGGCGAAGTCATCCGCGACCTGCGCCGCCGCATCGAAACCGGCGACCTGCG
>DGFE01000175.1:5380-8954 GCA_002391525.1 Competibacteraceae bacterium UBA3908 | reverse complement strand
TTGTTCGTCAAGGCGCCGGGAGTGTGGATCGTGATCCTGCTGATCTACCTCGGTATCAGCGTGGTGCTGTCGTTTATCCCCTTCGTCGGTCCGCTGGCTCATGCGCTGCTCAGCCCGGTGCTGGCGGGCGGTATGGTGTTCGGGGCGGCGGCACTGGCGCGGGGCGAGACGCTGGAGATCGTCCATCTGTTCCGGGGTTTTCAGGATCAGGAGCGCCTGGGGCCGCTGGTCATGCTCGGTTTGATCAGCGTGGCGGGTTATGTGCTGATGGCGCTGGTGGTCATGGTGTTCATGGGGGGCGGTTTGCTGATGGGGGCGATGATGGACAGTACCGGTGCGCTTGCTCCACCCGAGGCCATGGGCGGGCTGTTCATCGGCGCCGGCCTGATTGCGTTGCTCGTCATCGTGGTGATCGGGTTTCTGATCGCCATGTTGTTGTTCTACGGCGTTCCCCTGGTGATGCTGGCCGGCCAGAATGCCTGGCCAGCCGCGCAGGACAGCATCGCCGCCTGCTGGAGCAACGTGTTGCCGCTCCTGGTGTTCGGATTGATTTATCTGGTGCTGGCGGTCGTGGCGGTCATCCCGTTCGGACTCGGGTTCCTGATTCTGGGGCCGGTGACGGTCTGCGCGATATACGCCAGTTATCGGGAAGTATTCGAGAGGCGGGCGCCGTCGGCGGTGAATCTGGCCAAGTAGGCCGATCACCGACCGGGGATTCCTGTCGCCTCAATTCAGATCGAGGGCGTACCGCTTGAGTTGTTCCAGCGATACGACCTCGAGCGCTGCCTCGTGAGTCGCGGCGAGCAGCACGCGCGGCGCCATGCCGGCCTCCAGCGCTTCCCGCCAGCGGGCGGCGCACAGACACCAGCGGTCGCCGGGACGCAGGCCGGGAAAGTCGAATTCGGGTCTGGGGGTGACCAGATCGTTGCCGCGCGATTGGCTGAAGGCCAGGAAGTCGGCGGTGACCTGGGCGCAGATCACGTGGCGACCGATATCCTGGGGCCCGGTCTCGCACTTGCCGGAACGGGTGAAGCCGGTCATTGGGGAAGTACAGCAGCTTTCCAGCCTGCCGCCGAGTACGTTTTTCGCTGTTGTCATCGGGTTTTCCGCGATGAAGGTTGAAGTTGAAGGACCGCCCGCCGACCGGGATCGCGCGGGCGGTGCGATGACAGCGACGCATGCGCCGCGGCCTTACCCCGGGTAAGGAGGTCTGAACGGTTACCTCAAGTGTAGAGCACCCGAAGCTGAACCTCGCGGCGTTGTATCTGTCGTTAGGCGTAGTCGCCTTTCGTCGTTCGCACCCTGGAATGCTCCCATGACCGCATCCACGCCTGAATCCGCGGCTATCCTTTCCGCTCGCGCCACTCGCATCGTATTGTTGCTGGGCGTGCTGGCCACAATGGCCGCCATCCTCTCTTGGCCGCTGTGGAGTCCAGCCTTCGTGCCGGCTAAGCCGCCGCAATCGGCTTCGTCGACTCAAGCACCGCCAATCTCGTCGGCGACCACCCCCGCACCGCCACCCCGTCCGGTCGAGACCGTGCCGCTGGCCGAGGGAACCGGCATCCGCTCGGTGCTGCTGATCGGCCAGGTCGAATCCAGCCAGCAGGCGACCATCCGCGCCCAGACCAGCGGGATCGTGCAGGACATCCGGGTGCAGCCCGGCGACCGCATTACCCCCGGCGCGTTGCTGGCCGTGCTGGACGATACCGATCAGAAGCTGGCGCTGGCCCGCGCCCAGGCGCAACTGGCGGAGGCGCGCAGCCAACTGGCGCGGCTGGAAGCCGGCACCCGGCGCGAGATCATCGCCCGCCGCCAGGCCGAATTGCGCTCCGCCCAGGCCCGCGAGAAGGAAGCCACCGATAACCTCAAGCGCGCCAGCGAGTCGGTCCGGAAAGGCGCGATCACCGAGCGGGCGCTGGTGGAGGCGAAAGCCGCCGTGGACGATGCGGCGGGGACCCGTGCCTCCGCCGAAGCGGCGCTGGCCGAAGCCGAGGCCGGGCCGCTGCCGGAGGAAATCGCCGCCCAGCGCGCCAACGTCGCCGCCGCCCAGGCCGCCGTCCATCAGGCTCAACTGGCGGTGGAGCGCACCCGCATCAAAGCCCAGTCCAGCGCCGTGGTGCAGACCCGGCTGGTCAGTCAGGGCGATTACGCGCAGGTCAACGCGCCGATTGTCACCCTGATCGCCAGCGACCGCCTGGACGTGTTTCTGGCCCTTCCCGAGGACTTGAGCGGGCGAATTCTGCCCGGCATGCCGGTCGAACTGAGCGCCCGCGCCCTGCCGAACTGGCGGCAATCGCTGCCGATTACCGGGGTGATTCCGGCGGCGGACGCCGCGTCGCGGCGGCAATCGATCCGCATCGCACTCGACCCCGCCCCGCCGGGCCTGCTGGCCGGAATGGCGGTGGCCGGCAAGTTGGACATCCCCCTGAACACGCCCGCCTTCGTCATCTCCCGCGACGCCCTGACCCTGCGCCGCGACCAGTGGTTCGTGTTCGCCGTGGCCGACGGCAAGGCCCGGCAAGTCCAGGTGGAGCTGGTGGCTGACATGGGCGAAACCGTGGCGATTTACAACGATGCCTTGCGGCGGGGCCAGGACATCGTGGTGCGCGGCGGCGACGGTCTGCGCGACGGCGCGATGGTGAAAATCGTGGGGAACGCGCCATGAGCAGGATCGCGACCGCCGTCCGCTGGCGGCATGGCACCTTCGTCCTGTTCTGCCTGCTGGCGGTGTTCGGCGGGATCGCCCTGAGCGGCCTGCCGCTGGAATTGCAACCCGGCGGCGACCGCCCGGAAATCACCATCACCACCCGCTATCCCGGCGCCAGTCCGGTGGAGGTCGAAAATCTGGTGACCCGCCCGATTGAAGAACGGATGGAAGAAGTGCTGGGCGTGCGGGAAATCAGCAGCACCTCCCGCGCCGGCGGCAGCAGCGTGACCCTGGAGTTCGTGGACGGCAGCCGGCTGAGCGAGCGGATGGTGGACGTGCTGAACCAGTTGCAGCAGGTGGACAACCTGCCGCCGGAAGCGGGCGAATCGAACGTGGAAATGGTCAGCGGGGCCAGTTCGCCGATGATGTGGATCATGCTGGCGCCGAAGCCGGGATTTCAAAGCGATCCGAACCATTATCGCGATCTGGTGGACAACGTGATCCTGCCCCGCTTGCGGCGGGTGCCGGGCGTCGGGCAGTTCTTCACGCCGGGCGGGCAGGAACGCGAAGTGGAAGTACGAGTCGATCCCAAGGCGCTGGCGGTGCGCAATCTGACCATCGGCGACGTGGCGCGGGTATTGCGCGACAACAACCGCGACGTGCGCGGTGGCCCCATGACGCTGGGTCGGCGCGAATACCGGGTGCGCACCGTCAGCCGCTCGCAGGATCTGGCGCAACTGGAGCAATTCGTGCTGCGGCGCGACGCGGCGGGCGCGGTGTATCTGCGCGACGTGGCCAGCGTCGAATTCGGCCGCAAGCCGCCGGACAGCGTCGTGGTGTTCCGGGATCAGCCGACCGTCGCCGTCGGCGTGATCCGGCAGGTCGGCGCCAACGTGCCGGAAGTCGCCCGGGGCGTGCGGGCGGCCA
>DGFE01000175.1:0-5283 GCA_002391525.1 Competibacteraceae bacterium UBA3908 | reverse complement strand
GTGCGGGCGGCCATCGCCGAACTCGAGGAACAGTTCGACCGCGCCGGCGAAGGCATTGACTTCGTCTACAACTACGACGAAAGCGAATACGTCGGCCAGGCGGTGCGACTGGTGTGGGGCAACCTGCTGACCGGCGCGGCGCTGGCGACGCTGGCGCTGGTGCTGTTTCTAGGATCGCTGCGCACCGTGGCGGTCGTCGTGGTGACGATTCCGGTGACGCTGATCAGCGTGTTCAGCGTCATGGCGCTGCTGGGGCGAAGTCTGAACATCATCAGTCTGGCCGGGCTGGCGTTCTCGGTCGGGATGATCGTCGACAGCGCCATCGTGGTCATCGAGAACGTGTTCACTCACTTGCAGCGCGGCAAGAGCGCGGTCCGCGCCGCCATCGACGGAACGGTGGAAGTATGGCCGGCGCTGCTCGGCTCCACCTTAACCAACGTGGTGGTATTCATCCCGCTGCTGCTGGTGACGGGCGAAGTCGGCCAACTGTACGCCGACATGGCGATTGCCTTGTCGGCGGCCACGCTGTTCGCGCTGTTCGCGGCGCTGACGCTGGTGCCGATGCTGGCCGGTCTGTTCCTCAGCCCGGACGAAGCCCGCCAGGTGCAGGCGGCGGGCGACAGAGCGGGCGGCAACGGGTTGCGCCGCGCCGTGACCCGAGCCTCCGCCGTATTTCGCCGGGTGCAGGGCGGGCTGGAAAACGGGCTGGCCGCGACCGTGGCGTGGGCGCTGGGGCCGGGCCGAATCCTGCGCCGCCTGCTGGTGCTGGCGATTCCGGTCGCGCTGATCGGCGTCAGCTTCGCCCTGCTGCCGCCTGCCGATTTCCTGCCCGACGGCAACCGCAATCTGGTGATCTGGCGGGCCGAACCGCTGCCGGGGACCAGCCTGCCCGAAGCGGTCCGCCAGGCCGAACCGCTCAAGGAATTCATTCGCGCCCAACCCGAAATCGAACGCGCCTGGTTCGTGGACCGGCCCGGCGGTATGCGCGGGGTGTTGAGCGTGCTCAAACCGGAATTCGCCACCGCCGCCGGCCTGGATGCGATGGTCGAGCGGTTGCGGGCGCGGAGCAACGATTTCGCCGGTTATCGCTTTCTGGTGGCGACCCGCCCCTCCATCTTCCGCGATCCCGGCAAGGAGTTCGAGGTGGATATCGTCGCCAACGATCTCGACCGGCTGGGCGAACTGGAGCGGCAGGCGTCGGATCAGTTGCGGCGACTACCGGGCGTGCGCACCGTGCGCTCGAATTTCATCACCGGCGCGGCGGAGTTGCGGATCATCCCCAACCGCGAACGGCTGGCCGAAGTGGGACTGGCCGAGGCCGACGTGGGCGCGCTGGTGGAAACCGCGCTGGGTGGACGGCTGGCTTCGCAGTTCCTGGAAGGCAAAAACGAACTGGACGTGTCGGTGGAACTGAAAAACGTGTTCGCGCAAACCCCGGAGCAGTTGCGGCAATTGCCGCTGTACACCGGGCGCGGCCAGCCGATTCAACTGGGCGACGTGGCCGAGGTGCGCGAAACCACCGGGCCGGACGCGATTCATCATATCAATCTGGAGCGTTCCGTCACCCTGATCGCCTCGCTGGCCCAGGACGCGCCGCTGAGCGCGCTGGTGGAGCGGGCCGAACGGGAGGTGCTGGTTCCGTTGCGGGCCGAACTGCCGCCGGGGGCGCAGGTCCGGCTGGCCGGCACCGCCGACCGGCTGGCGGAAACGCTGCGGCAACTGGCGTCGGCCTTCACGCTGTCGGTGCTGATCACCTATCTGTTGCTGGTGGCGCTGTATCGCTCGTTCCGGTATCCGCTGATCATCATGGCGACGGTGCCGATGGCGATCAGCGGTTCCCTGCTGAGCCTCATCATCGCCCAGCGGATATTCGGCATGACGGTACAGGTGGACATGATCACCGCGCTGGGCTTCATCATCCTGACCGGCATCGTGGTCAACAACGCGATTCTGCTGGTGGATCGCGCCCTGCAACGGCAACGCCAGTTCGGGGAGGACCACGACGCGGCGCTGTATCGGGCGACCCGCGACCGGCTGCGGGCGATTTTCATGGCGGCGGCCACCAGCGTGCTGGGGATGTTGCCGCTGGCGGTGATTCCCGGCCAGGGCGCGGAGCTGTATCAGGGCCTAGGGGTGGTGCTGACCGGCGGGCTGGCGTTCGCCACGCTGCTGACGCCGACCGTGGTGCCGGCGCTGATGGGGCTGCTGTACGACCTGACCGGGCGGTGGGAATCGTCTCCGTCATCACCGGGTGTGCTTCCTGCTGAAGCGGCCTCGGCAGCGGGTGAATCGGGCCAGGGTGGATGAGGCGATGAAGACGAAACCAGGGCTGTTCTCGATGGTTCTCTGGCTGGCCTGGCTCCTGGCGGCGACCACAAGCGCCTATCTCATGGAACGAACCGGGCGATGAAGGTCTCGATTTCCTCTTCCAGTTCGGCGCGCGCCCGCAGGCCGTCAATCCAGCGTTTGGGAATCGCCCCGTCGCCCAGCGCCGCGCCCAGAATCGCCCCCAGCACCGCGCCGCGATGGCAGTTGTCGCCGCCGGCGTTCGTGTTGGCGATCAGAGCCGCCTCGAAATCGTCCGGATAGCGCGCCGCCAGATACAGGACCGCCGGGAAGGATTGATCGATGTAGCAGGCGGGACTCAGGCGGCCGCCGATCACGTCGAGATCGGATCCACGCTTGCGCTCGACTTGCGCGATCACCGCCGCCGCCGGAAATCCCAGCCGTTCGGCGAGGGTGCAGGCCAGCGGTCCGATGTGGGAATCGGACTCCTGGACCAATCGCGCCAGCAGTTCGCCCAGCGCCCGCGCGTAGCGTTCCAGTTTTTGAGAGCGGTGGGTCAAGCGCAACTGGGCCAGCAACGCCATATCCACCGCCGCCCGGTCGCCCGACCGCAAGGTGGCGAATATCACCGGCGGCAGCGCCACCAGCCCGCCGATGGAGGCGGTGTCATGGCCTTCCGCCCCGGCGCAACGCTCCGGCGGCAGGCCACGGGCGTAATTGGCGAAGAAATCGCGGTGGTAGGATTCGGCGTAGGTGTCGTTGTGGCTATCTGGCGCGGTCATGAAGGCCACGTAATCGCGCAGGAAATCGGCCGGATCGTAGCGCCCGGCTGCATTCATGGCCCGGATCAGCACCCGGACGCACAGCAGATTCAGCGTGTTGTCGCCGGCTTGCATTCCCCGGTGGTAGTGGGTGTTGGGTCGACCCCAATACGGCTTTTTGCCCTTGAGGATCACCCCGCCGACCACTTCGCCGTCCTGCGAACCGCGCCCGGCCCGGCTGGTGCTGGCCACGGCCATGATGGAGCTGGGATGAAAATCCTTCGGCGCCTGGTAGTCGCGGATCGTACCGAAGTCCCGGTGCAGGACAGCCACGTCGTAGTACCAGTGAACCGGCATCGCCAGCGCGTCGCCGACGAACATTCCCCACAGGGCGCCCCGGACCCGGTCCGCAGGAGTCAAGGTTGGCATGGCGTTGTCTGCTCCATTTGCAAGCTCGCGATTGGCCTGCAACAAGGCCTGGGTCCGGCGGTCACGCGGCGAGTAACTGGCGCAGCACGAACGGCAGGATGCCGCCGTTCTGGTAGTACTCGATCTCGATGGCGGTATCGATGCGCAACGTCACCGTGACGGTTAGTTTCTGGCCATCGGCGCGCGTGAGCACGAGCGCGGCATCGCCCTGCGGGCGGAGGGTCTGCGGCAGCACGACGTCAATCGTCTCGTCGCCCCGGATTCGCAGCTTTTCCCACGAGTCGCCGGGCTTGAACTGCAGCGGCAGCACGCCCATGCCGACCAGGTTGCTGCGATGGATGCGCTCGAAGCTGCGCGCGATCACCGCCTTGACGCCGAGCAACTGGGTGCCCTTGGCCGCCCAGTCGCGGCTGGAGCCGGTGCCGTACTCCTCGCCGGCGAAGACCACCGTCGGCACGCCCTCCCGGAGGTAGCGCATCGCCGCGTCGTAGATCGCCATCCGCTCGCCGCGGGGCTGGTGGATCGTGAGGCCGCCCTCGATGCGCGAGCCGTCCGGCTCGGGGGGCAGCATCAGGTTCTTGATCCGCACGTTGGCGAAGGTGCCGCGCATCATCACTTCATGATGACCCCGGCGCGCGCCATAGCTGTTGAAATCAGCCTTGGTGACGCCGTTGGCGATCAGCCACTGGCCGGCGGGCGAGGTTTCCTTGATCGAGCCCGCCGGGGAGATGTGGTCGGTGGTGATCGAATCGCCGAAGAGGCCCAGCACCCGGGCGCCCCGCACGACCGGCAGCGCGTCGGGCGTTAGCGCGAAGTCCTGGAAGAACGGCGGCTCGGCGATGTAGGTTGACGGCGGCCACGCATACACCTGGCCGGTCACGCTCTCGATCCGCCGCCACAGTTCGCCCGGCTCGGACTTGACCTTGCCGTAGTTGGCGGCAAACGCCTGGGGATCCATCGCGTGCTTCAGCAGGGCGTAAATTTCGTCCGAGGACGGCCAGAGGTCGCGCAGCCACACGTCCTGGCCGTCTTGGTCCTGCCCCAGCGGCTCGGTGGTCAGGTCCTTGAACATCGTGCCGGCCAGGGCGTAGGCGACCACCAGCGGCGGCGAGGCCAGGAAGTTCGCCTTCAGATTGGGATGGATGCGCGCCTCGAAGTTGCGGTTGCCGGACAGCACGGCCGCGCAGACCAGGTCGTTCCGGGTGATGACCTCGTTGAGTTCGGGCGCCAGATCGCCGGCGTTGCCGATGCAGGTGGTGCAGCCGTAGGCGGCCACCGCGAAGCCGAGTTGCTCCAGACCGGGCAGCAGCCCGGTCTTGGTCAGGTATTCGGTGACGATGCGCGAGCCGGGGGCGAGCGAGGTTTTGATGTGCTTGCGGACGGTCAGGCCGCGCTCGACCGCCTTCTTCGCCAGCAGGCCGGCGGCCAGCAGCACGCCCGGATTGCTGGTGTTGGTGCAGGAGGTGATCGCGGCGATCAGCACGTCGCCGTTGCGGATCTCGATGCCGTTGCTCGTCTTGAAGACCTGGTTCAGCTTCTCGGCCGGCTGATTGAAGCCGCTCTCGGCGCCTGGCGCGGTGACCGGATTGCCGAACAGCCGGGTGAAGGTCGGCTTGACCTGGCCGATTTCGATGCGGTCCTGCGGACGCTTGGGACCGGCGAGCGACGGCCCGACCGTGGCCAGGTCCAGGGTGACGACCTGGCTGTAGGCGATCTCGCCGGCCCTGGGTATGCCGAACAGTCCCTGCGCTTTGAAATACGCCTCGAACACGGCGATCTCTTCAGCGGCTGTCTCTTATACACATCT
>DGFE01000249.1:9289-14051 GCA_002391525.1 Competibacteraceae bacterium UBA3908 | reverse complement strand
AGATGTGTATAAGAGACAGACGTGATGGTGGCCGCAGGCGTTCATGCAGCCGGACATGTTGAGTCGAAGCTCGCCCAGGTCGTAGAGATAGTCGAGCCGGTCGAACTTCTCGTTGATCTGATGGGCAATCGCGATGGAACTGGCATTGGCCAGGCTGCAATAGTCCAGGCCGGGACAGCAGATCATGTCCGCCAGCGTGCCGATCACCGGCGCGGCCAGTTTCCGTCCCTTCAAGGCGTGCCACAGCGGGTAGAGATCGGCCTGGCGCACGTCGGCCAGCAGCAGGTTTTGCTGATGGGTGGCGCGAATCTGGCCGAAACTGTAACGGTCGGCCAGATCGGCCACCGCGTCCATCTGGTCGGCGTCGATGTCGCCCGGCGGAACGCCCGGCTCTTTCAGCGCCACGAACACGTTGCGGTAACCGGGCACCTTGTGCTCGGCGACGTTGTGACGCACCCAGGTCGCGAACGCCTTGTCGCTCCTGAGCCACTGCTCGAAACCGGAGTCGCGGGCGGCGTCCGACTCGTAGGGTGGCGGAGCGAAGCAACGGCGCACCCGTTCGATTTCCGCCTGATCCAGAATCAGACCGGAATCCTTGATCTGTGCCCACTCGGCCTCGACCTGCTCCCGGAATGCGTCCGCGCCCAGCGCCTTGACCAGAATCTTGATGCGCGCCTTGAACAGATTGTCGCGCCGCCCGTGCTGGTTGTAGACCCGCAGAATGGCTTCCAGATAGGACAGCAGATCGCGCCGGGGCAGGAATTCGCGGATGACCTGGCCGATCATCGGGGTGCGGCCCAATCCGCCGCCGACCAGAACCCGGAAACCGATCTCGCCCCGCTCGCCACGAACCAGATTCAGGCCGATGTCGTGAACCTGGGCCGCCGCGCGGTCGTGCACGGCGCCGGTCACGGCGATCTTGAACTTGCGCGGCAGATAGGAGAATTCCGGGTGGAAGGTGGACCACTGGCGGATGATCTCGCAGTAGATGCGCGGGTCCTCGATTTCGTCCTTGGCGACCCCGGCCAGATGGTCGGCGGTGACGTTGCGGATGCAGTTGCCGCTGGTCTGGATGGCGTGCATCTGCACTCGGGCCAGTTCGGCAAGGATGTCGGGCGTCTCTTCCAGCTTCGGCCAGTTGAACTGGATGTTCTGACGGGTGGTGAAATGGCCGAAGCCCCTGTCGTAGCGGCGAGCGATGTGGGCCAACGTCCGCAGTTGCCGGGAGGACAACAGACCGTAAGGGATGGCGATCCGCAGCATCGGCGCGTGGCGCTGGATGTAGAGACCGTTCATCAGCCGCAGCGGACGGAACTCGTCGTCGCTCAGCTCGCCGGCCAGGTAACGCCGGACCTGGCCTCGATACTGGGCCACCCGCTCGTCCACGAGCGTCTGATCGTATGCGTCGTACTGGTACATGGTCGTCAGCCCCCGCCTGTGGGTCCGGTTGCCCCATCCCGGTCAAGTTCGCCTTGGGCAAGTCAAGGCAAAAACACTACCACCGCTTTTATATGCGAATAAAGAATTTTTTAACCATAAATTTATAATTTTTTATTATTAAAATGATTTGAAAACGTGCCAGGCTTTGGAAAACCAAAAACTGTGGATGCTTAAATTTTACAAACATGAATTAAGCTTTTTATGTCATCGTTCAGCAGGGGGATACCAGACCATGGCCAGTTCCGAGCAAAAAAGCATTGGCATCCTGACCAGCGGCGGCGACGCCCAGGGCATGAACGCCGCGGTACGGGCCGCCGTCCGCGCCGCGCTGCACCGGGGCGCCGCCGTCTACGCCATCTACGAAGGTTATCAAGGCATGGTGGATGGCGGCGACCGCATCCGGCCGCTGTCCTGGGACGATGTCGGCAGCATCCTGCACCGGGGCGGCACCGTCATCGGCACCGCCCGTTGCGCCCGGTTCCGCGAGCGGGAAGGCCGGCTGCGCGCCGCCCGCAATCTGCTGGAGCATGGCATCGACCGGCTGGTCGTCATCGGCGGCGACGGCAGCCTGACNNTAAGAGACAGGTGATGGGCGGTGAGGCGATCCGCCCGATCAGTTGGAACGCCGTCGGCGGCATCTTGCAGTTGGGGGGCACGGTCATCGGCACAGCGCGCAGCGCCGACTTCCGCACCCGTGAAGGACGCGTGCGCGCCGTCGCCAACCTGATCAAGAACGGGATCGACGGCCTCGTCGTGATCGGCGGCGACGGCAGCCTGACCGGCGCCGACACCTTCCGCCGGGAATGGCCGGAGCTGGTGGCGGAACTGCGTCAGAACGGCGAGATCGACGAGGCCACCGCCCGACGGCATCCGGCGCTGATGATCGCCGGCCTGGTCGGCTCCATCGACAACGACATGGTCGGCACCGACATGACCATCGGCGCCGACTCCGCCCTGCATCGCATCGTCGAAGCCATCGACGCCATCACCAGCACCGCCGCCAGCCACCAGCGCAGCTTCGTGGTCGAAGTCATGGGCCGGCACTGCGGCTATCTGGCCCTGATGAGCGCCATCGCCGGGGGAACCGACTACGTGCTGATCCCCGAGAATCCCCCGCCCGAGGGCTGGGAAGAACGCATGTGCGAACTGCTGCGCAACGGCCGGGCCGCCGGTCGCCGCGACAGCATCGTCGTGGTCGCCGAGGGCGCGTGCGACCGCGCGGGCAACCCGATCAGCGCCGACTACGTGCGCCAGGTCCTGGAGGAACGGCTCGGCGAGGACACCCGCGTGACGATCCTCGGTCATGTCCAGCGGGGCGGCACACCCAGCGCCTTCGACCGCTGGATGAGCACGCTGCTCGGTCATGCCGCCGTCGAGGAAGTGCTGGCGGCCACGCCGGACAGCGAACCGCAACTGATCGGCATCCGCTATAACCGTATCCAGCACGCTCCGCTGATGCAGTGCGTCGAGCAAACCCACGCGGTCGCCAAAATGATCGCCGACCAGGACTATGCCGGGGCCATGACGCTGCGCGGCGGCAGCTTCACCGAAATGTTCCGGATTTTCAATCTGATGGCCGAAGCGTTGCCCAGCGTCGCGCCGCCGGTCCGCCCCCATCGACTGGCGATCATTCACGCGGGCGGCCTGGCGCCGGGGATGAATCCCGCCGCTCGCGCCGCCGTGCGGCTCGGCCTGGATCGCGGCCATACGATGTTGGGGGTGCATGGCAGTTTCCAGGGACTGATCGATGGCCGGATCGTGGAACTCACCTGGGGCGATGTCGAAGGCTGGACCGGTCTGGGCGGCGCCGAACTGGGCACCAGCCGGCAGATCCCCACGGTCGAGCAGCTCTACGCCGTGGGCCGGGCTCTGGAAAATCACCGCATCGACGGCCTGTTGATCGTCGGCGGCTGGATGGCCTACAAAGCGGCGCACAACCTGTTCAGCGAACGCGACCGCTATCCGGCGTTCAAGATTCCCATGATCTGCCTGCCGGCCAGCATCGACAATAACCTGCCCGGCTCGGAACTGGCTATCGGCGCCGACACCGCCCTCAACGTCATCGTCGAGGCGCTCGACCGCATCAAGCAGTCGGCCATGGCGGCGCGCCGCTGCTTCGTGGTCGAGACGATGGGTCGCTACTGCGGTTACCTGGCGCTGATGAGTGGTCTGGCCGGCGGGGCGGAGCGGGTGTACCTGCACGAGGAAGGCGTCACCCTCAAGGACCTGCAAGCCGACGTGGAACGCATGGTCGAGAGTTTTCGCGGTGGCCGGCGGCTCTATCTGACGATCCGCAACGAGCGCGCCAATCCGCAGTACACCACCGATTTCCTTTGCCGGTTGTTCGAGCAGGAAAGCCGTGAGCTGTTCGATGTGCGCCAGGCCATATTGGGCCACATCCAGCAGGGCGGCAATCCCTCGCCCTACGACCGCATCCTGGCGACCCGGCTGGCCGCGCACTGCATCGATTTTCTGACCGGGCAACTGGAGCGCGGCACGGCGGAGGGCGCGATCATCGGCCTGGTCGAGGGCAAGGTAACTATCGCTCCGCTCAAACAGATGGCGGACATGGTCGATTGGACGTTCCGGCGGCCCAAGGAGCAGTGGTGGCTGGAACTGCGTCCGGTCCTCCGGGCCATGTCGCATCCGCGCTCCTGATGACATTCCACAGGCCGCCGCTTGCCTGGTGCGCAACCGTTCTCCTCTTTACCGCCCGTGGTGGACGGAAATAGGCTGGCAAGGCATCCAAATCCTGGGCGCCTCCCAAGGGATCGGTGGCTTGGGCGAACACGCTGAAGTTATCGCCGCCATCGGCCAGAAAGGAATTCATGGTAACCCGGTAGCTGGCGGCTTTGTTGATCGGTACGCCAGCGATCCTGACCGAGCCGTCGCAACCATATTGCGCACCGAGCGGGTCGGTGGCGTCGAAGCTGTGTTGGTAAGCGAAGCCGGCCGAGACCTGCAGGACTACGGGCGAACGGCTGAGAGCCGCTCCACTGCTGCTCCAGCAGGTCGTAAATCTGCTGACCGGTCAGCATCTTGCCCGGGGCGCGCCCGCACCGCGCCGGCGTTGACTCCAGGCCGAGGATAAGCTCGCAAAATCGAAGCCGATGCTCCCGATACGCCCTTCAACGCGCCAGGTTGAGCGCAGGATGAAAGGCATCGAAGTTGCGCAGCGGCAAGTCAGCGGGGAGATCTTCGCAAGAACGATTGAGGAGCGGCGGCACCCGTTGCTCGGTGATTCCGCCGTGCGAGCGCAGCGGCTTCCCAGGCTGCAACAGACCGTGACGATCCGTGGTGTCCATTACCGAAACGAGCTTCG
>DGFE01000249.1:0-8988 GCA_002391525.1 Competibacteraceae bacterium UBA3908 | reverse complement strand
TAGCGGGCGCGGGGTCGGGGGCTTTCCAGCGCGTGAATCACCCGCTTCAGCACCGCCTCCGGCGGCAGGGTGAACGGCGCGGTCGGTCCCTCCTGGGTCAACCGGGTTTCCAAGGCCGCGTACTTCTCCCGATGCGGGCTGATTTCGGCGCGGATATGCCGCCGGTAGGCGGCGTGGGCATTGTCGCGAAACCGGCTGAGAATCGGTCCCGGCTCGATCAGGCAGACATGAATGCCCGTGCCGACCAGTTCCAGCCGCAGCGTATCGGCCAGTCCCTCCAACGCGAACTTGCTGGCGACATAGGCCCCGCGATAGGGAAAGGCCACCAGTCCCAGCACCGAACTGAGGTACAGAATCCGGCCGCCGCCCTGACGGCGCATCACCGGAATCAGCTGGTTGGTCAATTCCTGCGTTCCGAACAGATTGGTCTCGAATTGTTCGCGCAGCGCCGCGCGGCTCAAATCCTCCACTGCGCCCGGCTGGCCGTAGGCGCCGTTGTTGAACAGCGCATCCAACCCACCGCCGGTTCGGTCCAGCACCATCGCCACCGCGGCCTGAATGGAGGTGGAATCGCGCAAATCCAGTGGTAGACTTTCCAGCCCTTCGGCCCGCAGCCGGTCCACGTCCGCCGGCTGGCGAGCCGTCGCGAACACCCGCCAACCTCTCGATTTCAGACCGTGTACGACGCATTGACCGATACCCGAGGAGCAGCCCGTGATCAGAATGGTCCTCGCATTCATCTTCATCCCCCGCCATCGGTCCGCGACATCTGTTTTTCCACCCCCTGTTGCCTCAACCCGCTGGCCAGACGAGACGGCTCATCGATTCTGCATTGCAATAAAATTGACATACAAATGCAATATAAGAGCCGCCAAGCGGTAGTAATGTTGGTTTAGCGTTACCTGACACCCAATGCTTCGAGCAGCCTTGGGTACTGTCTTTTATCCTTTAACGAACCGTATCGGAGGTCTTCGTGATCAAACAGAAGCTCACTCTCGCCGTGGCGGCGACTTTCGTCCTGGCTGGCGCGGCCCACGCCCAATCCGCCCGCGACTATATCAGCATCGTCGGCTCGTCCACCGTCTATCCGTTCTCGACGGCGGTTGCCGAGCAGTTTGGCAAGGGTAGCAGCTTCAAAACCCCCAAGGTCGAATCGACCGGCACCGGCGGCGGTTTCAAGCTGTTCTGCGGTGGCGTCGGTGTCCAACACCCCGATATCAGCAACGCCTCCCGTGCAATCAAAAAGTCCGAAATCGAGACCTGCGCCAAGAACGGCGTCAAGGACATCGTCGAGGTCAACATCGGTTTCGATGGCATCGTGGTCGCTTCTTCCAAGAAGACCAAGCCGATGCCCTTGACCATCAAGGACATTTGGCTGGCGCTGGCCAAGGAGATTCCAGACCCCGCCACCGGCAAGCTGGTCACCAACACGCTTAAAACCTGGAAGGACGTCAACCCCGAACTGCCCGCCAACAAGATCGAGGTGCTGGGTCCGCCGCCCACCTCCGGCACCCGCGACGCCTTCGTCGAACTGGTGATGGATGTCGGCTGCAAGGAATTCGCCGCGATCAAGGAGCTGGAAAAGACCGACGAGAAGAAGGCCAAGGCGGTCTGCGCCACCGTTCGCGAGGATGGCGCCTACATCGAGGCCGGCGAGAACGACAACCTGATCGTCAACAAGCTGGTGGCCAACCCCAACGCTCTGGGCATCTTCGGCTTCAGCTTCCTGGAAGAGAACCTCGACAAGATTCAGGGTGAAGCCGTCAACGGCGTCGAACCCGACTTCGAGAACATCGCCTCCGGCAAGTATCCGGTGTCGCGACCGCTGTTCTTCTATGTCAAGAAAGCCCATGTCGGCGTCATCCCCGGCATCAAGGAATTCATCGCCGAGTTCACCAGCGAGAAGGCCGCCGGCAACGAAGGCTATCTGGCCGGCAAGGGTCTGATCCCGCTACCCGCCGACCAGCGCAAGCAGGTCGCGGCGGACGCCAACGCGCTCAAGACGCTGGCCCCGTAACGGGACAGTCCTCACTCGATGCCAGCCGCGACCGCAACCGCGGTCAGCGCGGCTGGCGTTTTCACCCCCCTGGTGATTGCGTCATGCTGTCCTACCTGCTGCTGACCCTGGTGCTCCTGAGCATCGGCGGCTACTATCTGGGGCGCAACCGCGCCTTTGCGGTCGCCAACGGCCACATCCGCAACCTGCACTCGCTGCCCAGCTTCTATGGCTCCTACACCGCCCTGTGGTGCGGCCTGCCGGCACTGATCGTGTTCGCGGTCTGGGCGACGCTGCAACCGGGCGTCATCATCGATCTGGTCGTGGCCGGCCTGCCGCCGGAATTGCGCGAGTTGCCGCCGGACCGCCTGAATCTGGTGATCAACGACCTCAAGAACCTGGTCAGCGGCAACATCGTGTCCAGCACGCCCAATCCCGCCATTCTGGAAGCCGCCAATCGTTACCGGAACCTGCAAACGATTGGCAACGCTTCGCTTTGGGTCGTGGTCATGGCGCTCGCCATCGCCGGCATCGCCTACGGCTGGCGGACCATTTCGCCGACGTTGCGCGCCCGCAACCGGGTCGAGCAGGTGGTCAACCTGTTTCTGATCGTCAGCTCGACCATCGCCATTTTCACCACGGTCGGCATCGTGTTGTCGGTGCTGTTCGAATCCATCCTGTTCTTCGGCAAAATTCCGATCACCGAATTCCTGTTCGGCTTGCAGTGGAGCCCGCAAACCGCCATTCGCGCCGATCAGGTCGGTTCCTCCGGCGCCTTCGGCGCGGTGCCCCTGTTCACCGGCACCCTGCTGATTTCGGGCATCGCCATGCTGGTCGCCGTGCCCGTCGGCCTGATGTCGGCGTTGTTCCTGTCCGAGTACGCCACGCCGAAATTCCGCGCCACCGCCAAGCCGGCGCTGGAAGTGCTGGCCGGCATTCCCACCGTGGTCTATGGCTTCTTCGCCGCCCTGACCGTGGCGCCGGTCATCCGCGACCTTGGCACCGCCCTGGGCTTGCAGGTGGCCTCGGAAAGCGCGCTGGCCGCCGGGCTGGTGATGGGCATCATGATCATTCCCTTCGTCTCCTCGCTGTCCGACGACGTGATCAACGCCGTCCCCCAGTCGATGCGCGACGGTTCCTATGCGCTGGGCGCCACCAAGTCGGAAACCATCAGGCGGGTGCTGTTGCCCGCCGCCCTGCCCGGCATCGTCGGCAGCATCCTGCTGGCGGTCTCCCGCGCCATCGGCGAAACCATGATCGTGGTGATGGCCGCCGGCCTGTCGGCCAACCTGACCGCCAATCCGCTGGCGGCGGTGACCACGGTCACGGTGCAGATCGTCACCCTGCTCACCGGCGATCAGGAATTCGACAGCCCCAAGACTCTGGCGGCTTTCGCCCTGGGCCTGGTGCTGTTCACGGTCACGCTGATCCTCAATATCATCGCCTTGCACGTGGTGCGCAAATATCGGGAGCAGTATGAATAAGCCAAACTCCGCCACCGTGCCGGCGACCTCCGGGCGGGACATCAAGACTATCGTCAACGCCAGCCTGCCGCGCCGGCACGCCGCCGAGCGCCGCTTCCGCTGGTACGGGCTGATCGCCATCAGCCTCGGGCTGGCGTTCGTGGTGTTGATGTTCGCCAACATCATCGGCAAGGGCTACTCCGCGTTCTGGCAGACCTATGTCCAGGTGCCGATCAGTTTCGATGCCGCCGTGCTCGACCCGCAGGGCAACCGCGACGCGAAGGCCATCGAAGGCGCCGATTACGGCGCTCTGGTCCGGGCCGGCCTGCGCGCCGTGTTTCCGAACGTGCAGGGGCGCGGCGAACTGCGCACCCTGTACGCCCTGGTCAGTTCCGATGCCCCCCAGGAACTGCGGCGCACGGTCATGGCGAATCCGGCGCTGATCGGCGCCACGCAAGAGGTTTGGCTGCTCGCCTCGGCGACGGTGGACACCTTCGTCAAGGGCAACATCGACCGCACGCTCGACGAAACGGAACGGCCGATCAAGGACAACCAGGTCGCCTGGATCGACAAACTGGCGGCGGCTGGCAAGGTCGAGCAACGCTTCAACACCCTCCTGTTCGGCAGCGGCGATTCCCGCGAGCCGGAACAGGCCGGCATTCGCGGGGCGTTGATGGGGTCCTTCTACACCCTGCTGGTCACCTTCCTGCTGTCGTTCCCGATTGGCGTGGCGACGGCGGTGTATCTGGAGGAATTCGCTCCCAAAAACCGCTGGACCGATCTGATCGAGGTCAACATCAACAATCTGGCGGCGGTACCGTCCATCGTGTTCGGCCTGCTGGGTCTGGCCGTATTCATCAACTTCTTCGGCCTGCCCCGCTCCGCGCCGCTGGTCGGCGGGCTGGTGCTGAGCCTGATGACGCTGCCGGTCATCATCATCGCCGGTCGCGCCGCCCTGACCTCGGTGCCGCCCTCGATCCGCGAGGCGGCGCTGGGCATGGGCGCCTCCAAATTGCAGATGGTGGGACACCACGTGCTGCCGCTGGCCCTGCCCGGCATGTTGACCGGCTCCATCATCGGCATGGCCCGCGCGCTGGGCGAATCGGCGCCGCTGCTGATGATCGGCATGGTCGCCTTCATCGTGGACGTGCCGCGCGGCTTCATGGATCCCGCCACCGTGCTGCCGGTGCAAATCTATCTGTGGGCCGACCTGCCGGAACGGGCGTTCGTGGAGCGGACCTCGGCCGCCATCATGGTGCTGCTGGGCTTCATGATCCTGATGAACGGGCTGGCCATCGTCCTGCGCAAGCGCTTCGAGCGGCGCTGGTAAAACCGACTCGACCGCCACGCCTTACAACCCATCAAGGTATTCCGTACATGAATACGAGCACGATTGCCATCGAAACCAAGGCCGCCCTGGACGGGGCGCTGAACGCCGCCGCCGGGGTCCGCAAGGAATCCAGCGTCGAGGTGACCGATTACAGCAACCGGCAAACCGTCGGCCGGATCACGGTGGACAACCCCAAAATGGTCTGCCGCGGCGTCAACGTCTATTACGGCGAAAAGCACGCACTCAAGAATGTCGGCCTCGACATCGGCGCCAACGAGGTCATCGCCTTCATCGGCCCCTCCGGCTGCGGCAAATCCACCTTCCTGCGCTGTCTGAACCGGATGAACGACACCATCGCCACCTGTCGCGTCACCGGCCAGATCAAGCTGGACGCCGACGACATTTACGACAAGAGTATCGACGTGGTGCAACTGCGCGCCCGGGTGGGCATGGTGTTTCAAAAACCCAATCCCTTTCCCAAGTCCATTTACGAAAACGTCGCCTACGGGCCGCGCATTCACGGCATGGTCAACAACAAGGCGGAACTCGACGAGCTGGTATACGCCAGTCTGGAGCGGGCCGGCCTGCTCAAGGAAGTCGAAAAGCGGCTGGACGAACCGGGCACCAGCCTGTCCGGCGGTCAGCAGCAACGGTTGTGCATCGCCCGCGCCATCGCCGTCAACCCCGAGGTGATCCTGATGGACGAACCCTGCTCCGCGCTGGACCCCATCGCCACCGCCAAGATCGAGGAACTGATCGACGAGCTGCGGGAGAACTACACCATCGTCATCGTCACCCATTCGATGCAGCAGGCGGCGCGCGTTTCCCAGCGCACCGCGTACTTCCACCTGGGCGATCTGATCGAGGTCGGCGACACCGATCAGATTTTCACCAATCCCCGGCACAAGCTGACCGAGGATTACATCACGGGCCGCTTTGGCTGAATTCGATCCTTCACCGCGACACGACGGAGTACCCGACGATGCCCATCAGTCAAGATGCCCATACCGTCAAGCAGTTTGACGTGCAACTCGCCAATCTGCGCAACATGGTGCTGGAAATGGGCGGGCTGGCCGAGGACCAGCTCAAGCGCGCCATCACGGCGCTGGACGAGGAAGACCTGACCGCCACGCGCGAGACGATAGCCCGCGACCGGATCATCAACGGCCTGCAACTCAAGGCCGACGAAGACTGCATCAGCCTGATCGCCCTGCGCCAGCCCCTCGGCAGTGACCTGCGGATGATCATGTCGCTGGCGAACACCGTGACCGATCTGGAGCGGATCGGCGACGGGGCCAAGAAAATCGCCCGGATGACCCTGCACATCTACGACGGCGTCAGCAGTCCGCCCAGCGCCAAATTGCTGCGCGACGTGAGACCGATGGCCGAGCTGGCGGCCGACATGCTGCACGATTGCCTCGATGCCCTGGCCCGGCTGGACGTGGAGAAGGCGCTGACCATCATCCAGCGCGACGGCGAACTGGATCAGGAATTTCAATCGGCCTTGCGGCGACTGATCACTTACATGATGGAAGATTCGCGCACCATCGGCCACGCCATCAACGTGGTGTTCATCATCAAGGCACTGGAGCGGATCGGCGACCATTGCAAGAACATCGCCGAGCACACCGTTTATCTGGTCGAGGGCAGGAATATCCAGCAGCGCCGCAACATCGATCCGAATGTTGGCGCCACGCTGGCGCAGGACGTGGCGGAGGACTAGTCGACCCGGAGTGCGGACGGGGTTGTTCCCAGCCGCGCCCCCGTCCGCTCGCGGCCGCCTTGTCTATCCGCCGTGACCGTGCGCCTTCAGCCAGAACGCGTGCTTGTGGCGCATGTCCGCCAGCACTTCCAGATCGATCAGATCGTCGTCGCGGATGCGCTCGTCGTAGTTCTCCCAACCCATGAAATCCCGCAGCGCCTTGAGCGTGGCCTCGTCGCAGATCCCGGTCACGGCGCCCTTGTAGAAACCGCGGGCGTGCATGATCTGTTGCAGTTCGTTGGCGATGGCGGCATCGATCTTGATCAGCCGCTCGGGATCGCTGCGGAAGTAGGTCAGCCGATGGAGGGCGTACAGCCGCTCCAGTTCGGCGATGGGCGTCGGATGATCGTAGACCGAAATATCGACGTAGCGATCATCGAAGCCGCCGTAACCGCCGCCGGCCCGCACCACCTTGAGCGCCGCCGACTGCTGGCCGCGCCGGTCGCCGCCGCTGGCCTGACCGGCCCGCAAGGCCGCCATCAACCGTAGCGCCAGCGCTCCCGGCGTTTCCTCGAACGCCCTGACCATGCTTTCCACCACGCGCGGGCCGGCCAGCGTGTTGCCCTGCGCGGCGCAATGCGCGCCTTGCAGATCGCCCGCCCAGTCGAAGCAATGGGTTCCGGTGAAACTGGCGGCGCGGCCCCGGGCGTCGATGACGCCGACTTGCCGGTAATCGCGCTGCTCGTCGCCGCCGGTCAGAATCTCGACCACCTGCCGGGGCGAGGCGCCGTTTTCCAGCAGCGCCAGGCCGCGCGGCCCGTAACTGGTGTTGCAATAGGACTGGGTCGCCACCGCCCCCACTCCGGCCCTGGCGAATGGGATGGAGGCACCGACATTGGGAAATTTGGACTGTACGGCCACGCCCAGATCGCCGTTGGCAGGATCGAAGGCGACGATGGAAAACGTCATGGAGCCTCCTCCGCAACATCAAACCAACGGGTACGGATCATTGGCTGAATCGGTCCCTTGTGCGGAACCGAATCCCGCCTCATTCAGAAACAGGGGGGTCGTCACTGACCTGAATTTGATAATCCCGCAGGCGGCGCCACAAGGTGGTGCGGCTAATTCCCAATCCCTTGGCCACTTGCGCCAGATTCCCCTGATGCAGTTCGATGAGCCGCTTGATTTCCGCCCGCTCGAATTGCTCCAGTTTGGTCAGTTCGCTGGTGCTGAAATGGAGTTGAGGAAGCCACTCTCCAGCCTCGATCCGGGTGCCCGTAGTCAAAATCAACGCCCGCTCGATCAGATTCTCCAGTTCCCGTACATTGCCGGGAAAATCGTAGCGACATAGCCGGGACAGGGCATCCTCGCTGAAGCCCGTTACCTGTTTGTTGAATTTGGTCCGGTATTTCCTCAAACAGTGTTCGGCCAGCAAGGGAATGTCTTCGCAACGTTCCCGCAGCGGAGGGACATGAATCGGAAAGACATTGATCCGATAATAGAGATCCGCCCGGAAGCGGCCACTCTTGACTTCTTTTTCAAGCTCCTTGTTGGTCGCCGAAATGATCCGTACGTCGGCTTGGCGGTACGCACTGTCGCCAACCCGACGGAATCGCCCTTCCTGCAAGACCTGCAAGAACTTGACTTGCAGCGTCGGGCTCATCTCGCTGATTTCGTCGAGGAAAACGGTTCCACCGTCGGCGGCCTCGAACAGACCCTTGTGGTCTTGCACGGCGCCGGTGAACGCACCGCGCCGGTGGCCAAACAGCTCGCTTTCCAGCAGCGCTTCCGGCAGCGCTCCGCAATTTTGCTCGACGAACAGCTTGTCCTTGCGGGGTCCGTGATGGTGAATATGGCGGGCCAGCAGAGTCTTGCCCGTACCGGTTTCGCCGGTGAGCAGTACGGTAACCGTATTGTCGATAATCCTGGCCACCAGATCGAAAACTCGGCGCATGGCCGGGCTGCGCCCGATGATCTCGGCGAACTGCAAATCCTTGTCGATTTCTTTTCTCAGATAGACATTTTCGTTCTGCAAGCGCTCGTTCGCGGCTTGCAATTCCTTGAGCAGTCGTTGATTGTCGATGGTCAGCTCATAGCTTTCCAGCGCCCGCCTGACGACGATCCTGAGTTCCTGGCGATCCCAGGGCTTGGTGATGTACTGATAAATATGCCCCTGGTTGATCGCCTGCACGAGCGCGGCGGTGTCGGTATAGCCGGTCAGGATAATACGGATGATGTACGGATTGATGGCGATTGATTTTTCCAGGAATTCCACGCCAGTCATTTCCGGCATTCGCTGATCGGCGATAATGAGCGCAATGTCATGTTTTTGCAGAATCTCCAGCGCATGGGCTCCACTCTGAGCGGTGAATACTTCGTAATCCTCTTCAAAGGTGAGCGTGAGCGTCCGCAGGATGTCTTTCTCATCGTCAACGATGAGCAGGTTATAACGCTTCATGCGCTTTTCCGATTCAGGTGCTGTCTCTTATACACATCT
>DGFE01000021.1 GCA_002391525.1 Competibacteraceae bacterium UBA3908 | reverse complement strand
TCCTGTTCGGAGCGCTCGCGGGAGGCTTGCCCATCGCGGATCAGACGATCTATCTCGATATGGAGGTTGAATTGGGCGTAAGCCAGTTTCGTCAATGCTTCTTCCAGCAGGCTGACGCGCTCGATGATTTCGGTCATTTCGGTTTCTCTTTTTTACCTGGCTTTCATGTTACCACTTCTCTGATTCCTGCCTTGACCGTTCGGTTCGCGGCGTGCGGATCGGATGCCGGGTAACGGGGCGTTGGCGGCAAGCTTGCCGTCGCTGCCCGTCCGCCCGTGTCGGCGTATAACGCTTCGCCTATCCCGCGAGGGTTAAGCCGATGCCGAACCGCGATCTCTACCTGGCTGCTTACGACGTAACCGATCCTGATCGGTTGCAGGCGGCGCTGCGCGTGCTCAAGGGTTATGCCTGCGGCGGCCAGAAGTCGGTATTCGAGTGCTTTCTGACCACGCGCGAACGATTGGCGTTGCTGGCGGAAATCCGGGGGGTGCTGGATGTTCGGGAGGATCGCTTTCTGTTGCTGCCGCTGCCCGGTCATGACGGTGTCCGTATCCTGGGCATCGCGGTTCGACCGAGCGATCCGGATTTTTATTACGTGGGATGAGAGGTGTGCCATGGGCACGTTGTATCTGGACCGTCGCAATCTGAGTCTGCGGCTGGATGGCAAGCGATTGGTGATCGAGGAGCCGGACGCTCGGCCGCGCGGGGTGCCGCTGGCGCTGCTGGAGCGGGTGGTGCTGCGGGGACTGGTGCGGTTCGACAGCGGCGTGCTGACGGCGTTGGCGGAACAGGGGACCGGTGTGGTCTGCCTGAGCGCCCGTCACAGCCGCCGCACCGCGGTCCTGCTCGGTCCCGGCCATGGCGATGCCCGCCGCCGGCTGGCGCAGTATCAACTGGCGCTGGACCCCGACGCCCGGCTGCCGCTGGCCCGCCGGTTGATCGCCGGCAAGCTGCGGGCGCAAATCCGGCTGCTGGAAATCGCTCGGGATCGACGGCCCGATGTCTGCAAGCCACTGCACGATGCGTTGGAAATCTTGCGCCGGCTGTCGCCGGACGCAGCCGGGGCGACGGATCGGGATGCGTTGCTCGGGCTGGAGGGGGCGGGGGCCGCCGCCCATTACGCCGCGTTGACCGCGCTGTTCCCGCCGTCGCTGAATTTCACCGGACGCAATCGCCGCCCACCGCGCGATCCGGTGAACGCCTGTCTGTCGCTGGGCTACACCCTGCTGCATTTCGAGGCGGTACGGGCGGCGCATGGCGCGGGGCTGGACCCGCTGCTCGGCTTTTATCACGAACCCGCGTATGGCCGCGAGTCACTGGCCTGCGATCTGATCGAGCCGTTGCGGCCCCGGCTGGACGGCTGGGTGTGGAGTCTGTTCCGCGAGCGGCGCTTGCGGGTGGAGGATTTTCTGTTCGACAAGGGGGCCTGCTTGCTGGACAAGGCGGGCCGGCAGACGTTTTACGCCGGTTACGAGTTCTGGGTTCCGCCACTGCGCCGCTATCTGCGGCGGGAGAGTTATCGGCTGGCGAACTGGCTGAACGGGCGGACGCCGGCATTGCCGGAGGACGGAGACGATGAGGGCTGAGTTCCACGGTCTGCTGGACGAGCACGCGGAGGGTTTGCGCAAGCCGTTGTATCTGCAAGGGCAGAACGGTTTGGCGGTGGACCTGGACGGGCCGGCGCTGCGGATCCGGCAGCCGGAACAGGCAGCGGTATTTTATCCACTCGCGCGGCTGGCGCGGGTGCTGAGCAAGGGCGGGGTGCGCTGGACCTGCGATGCCTTGCTGGCCTGCGCCGAGGCCGGCGTTCCGGTGACGTTTCTGGATGAGAAGGGCGGCGTGCGGGGTTATCTGTTCGGCCCGTCGTCCGGCGGGGGCGCGTTGTACCTGCGGTTGCGCGCCTGCCTGCGTCGACCCGACGGTCTGAAGCGGTACGCGGACTGGCGGCGGCTGATGGTCGATCATGCCCGGCGGGCGCTGGAACGGCAGTTGCGACAGGTGGGCGTTTGTCCGGGTCCGGTACTGGCGTGGCGGGGTTTGATGCCGGTTGGGCCACGACCGGTTGTCACGGCGCGGGACGAGGCCGTTTTTCGGCGGTTGCGCGGGTTGCTGGCGGGAATGAGCGCGCAATTGCTGGTCGAGGCAGGGTTGGACGCGGCGCGGCTGGCGCATCTGGAGCCATTGAATCTGGTGGATGATCTGGCGGAGTTGTTGGGCTGGGCGCTGGCGGGACCGGTGTTGATCGAGTCGCGGCGTTGGGGTCGAGGCGAGCCGGGACCGGATTTGGGCGATGAGCGGGAACTGACGGCGCTGGTCGAGGAGCGGCGGGATGAGGTGTTCCGGTTCGGGCGGTTGTTGTTGGACCGCTTGCAACGATGGCTGGAGGTTTGAGTCATGGCGAGGCAACGGCGGCTTTATCTGATCTGCTACGACATCGCCGAGGATCCGAAGCGGCTGAGCCGGGTGGCGCGCTATCTGGAGAAGTTCGCGTTCCGGGTGCAGTATTCGGTGTTCGTGGGCAGTTTTTTCGAGCATTCGCTGGAGGGGGTGCTGCGCGGTCTGGAGCGGATCATCGATCCGCGCAAGGACGACGTGCGCTGCTATCCACTGCCGGAGCGGGCGGAAGTGGTGTTGCTGGGTCCGCAGATGTTTCCCGAAGACATTTTGTTGATCCGCGACGGGTATAACGTTCTGCGGCTGGGCGCAGATGCGACGAGACCGATCCGGCAGGAGGATTTGTTCGTGACGTAACTGTTCACTCCCCTCGCCCTTCGGGAGAGGGGTTGGGGGTGAGGGCCGCGGTTTCAAAGACGTCTCTTATACACATCT
>DGFE01000106.1:752-3649 GCA_002391525.1 Competibacteraceae bacterium UBA3908 | reverse complement strand
TGCGTCGACAGCGTCAGATGTGTAAAAGAGACAGAGACAGGCCCCTCCCGTTTCCCAGCGCGGGGCGATCGCGGCCCCAACCTCGGGACGATCCCGCCGGCGAGCCGCAACCTCAGAGTTATTCCGACGACCAGCCAGGCACTTCAGGACCCGGCCAACCCCCGCGATTGGAGCCTTCCGTTTTGCAGCCGTTGGAAAAGAGGTTGTATGTTCCCGATGAACAGCCTGCCGATTCCACAGGGACGGAGACGGACAGCGCTGGGCCAAGCGGCGATTCGACACAGGGGACGAGCGGAAACGTGGCCATGCCGCTCGATGTCGGTTTCGGGCGCGCCTATTTCAGCAGCCAGGCGCTCGTTCCGCCAACGGCTGATCAAAGCTATCCCTACAGTACGGTTGGGAGGCTGTTCTTTACGATTCCCGGACAAGGGGATTTCGTTTGTTCCGGGGCCGTCATCTATCCCCGGCTGGTATTGACCGCGGGGCATTGCGTGCATTCCGGTTCCGGCGGTCAAAGTGGCTGGTTCACCAATTTCCTGTTCGCTCCCGCGTATCGGGATGGCGCCACGCCTTATTCAGTCTGGCAAGGGTCCGCGGCCATTGTGACAACCGCCTGGCTCAACGGCAATGGCCAGGTTCCCAATGCCGCCGATTATGCGTTGATTGAGGTGGAGGATCAGACTGTCGACGGGATTCCCCGGCGAATCGGCGAGGTAGTCGGTTATCTGGGTTATCAAACCAACCGGCTGATCCCCAATCATGCCCATCTCCTGGGGTATCCGGTTAATTTTGACCGTGGCGAGAGAATGCACCAGGTCACCGCGCAAAGCTTCCGGAGATACCTTAACGAGAACGCCCTGTACGGTTCCGATATGGGCGGGGGCTCCAGCGGAGGGCCGTGGATCATGAATTTCGGCTCTGCCGCCGGCGGACAGGCCGGCGGTGCGGAACCGGCGCGGAATCAGGTGATCGGCGTAAACTCCTATGGTTTCGAGCAGCCACCGCAAATCGTCGGCAGTTCGACCCTGAACGACAACTTTATCTCGATCCTGAATCAAGCCTGTTCGCGCCGTCCCGGCAATTGTCCGTGAGCATCGTCATGGTGTTCCGGGCGCGTAGTGCAGTTCGACCTCGGCTGGAAACTGGTCGAGGGTCGCGGCGGTCGCGGTGAACGTCTCCAGCGGCCGGCCGTTGACCGCTACGCCTTGCAGCGGCCGGTCGAGCGGCGAGCGCAGAATGATGCGGCCCGGCGGCACGGTCACGTCGCCGGACAGCTGCACCCGCAGCGTGTCCGGTCCGGCCAGCGCCAGCCGATAATTCAGGGTGCCGTGCCAGGTGGGCAGCCGCTTGACCGTCACCCCTTCCGGGCTGGTCGCCCAGGCGGCGGGAATGCCGGCGCCGATCACCAGGGCCTGATCGGCCTCGCGTTCGTACACGAACAGGCTGCGCGCCGCGCGGATGAAATCGGAACCGATCCAGGTGTGCGGCATGTCGCCGAGGAAGCGCGGCGTCCTGGGGTCGCGCCAGACCACTTCGGCCCAATGGTTCCAGGCGGCCGGCCGCTGACCTTCGAGGAAGAACGCCAGCTCCTCCAGCGCCCGGTCGCGAAAGCCCAGCCGGATCATGCTGCCCACCACCCGCAGTTCGTAGGGCGTATACGCTTCCCATGCCAGTTGGCCGTCGCGGCGCTGGCGGAAGAAATCGGCGTAGCGCTCGAAGGTGCGATCCAGCGCCGGCTGTGGCAGTCGCCCCAACTCGCCGCCCGGATCGACGGCGACGGTGGTGGCGGTGGGGTCGAAATCGCCCAGTTCGACCGCGCCGGGAATGTAGTCGATGCGGTGCATCCTCATGGTTTCCAGGATCGAGGCGTACAAATCCTTGCGGAACGCATCGCGCAGCGCCGCGAACCGCTCCGCCGGTCCGTCCTCGCCCAGGATCACCGCCATGGTCGCCGCGTCCTTCAGGCCGCGCAGGACGAAAAAATTGTCCCAGTAGGAATGGCGCGGCTGGCTGGAATAGCCCTCGTGGCTGATGGATTCCGGCACCAGGCCGCAATAGGCCAGGCAGGTCGGATCGGTTCGGTACTTTTCCGTCAGCCGCTGCTGGCGCAGGGAATCGATGTAGTCGACCGCCCTGGTCACGTAAGGCCACATTTCGCGCAGGAATCCCACGTCGCGGGTGTAGCGGTAGTACTCCATCACCGCGTAGATGAATTGGCCGTGGCTGTCGTGTTCGGGGACCGAATCGGCGCCGCGCTGGTCCACGCAGCAGGGTATCTTGCCATCCGGGAACTGGAAGGGCGCATACCATTGCAGGAATTGGCGGACTTCCTCGGTGTAGCCCATGCCCAGCAGGGCGGCGGAGGTCAGCGCGCCGTCGCGAATCCAGGAGCGGGCGTAGACGCGCGAGCCGGGCTGGAGCGCCGGGCCGTCGCGGTTGATCAGGATGTAGGCCAGATTGCTCTTGATGCTGTGGGCGAGCCGCCGGGCGGCGGGCGGCAATTCCAGGCCGACCCGATCCAGCCGGGCTTCCCAGTCGCGGCGGGTCTGCTCCAGCAGCCGGTTCGCCTGCGCGACCGCCTCGGCATCGGTCGGCGGCGGATTGGTTTCGGCGACGTGGAACGGAATGCGCAGATAGACTTCGCGCGCTTCGCCGGGCTGCAAGTCCCAGCCGTATTCCAGCGCGCCGGAGGCATAGCCGAACGCGTCGTCCACGGCGGTCCGGTCCGGCAGCCTGCCCGCTGCCAGATAGTCGGTGATGGCGCCCTGATCGAAGGTGGCGGCGCGGAACCGGTCGGGCGGGGTCAGCGCGAAAACCGCCTTGGCGCGGTTGTTCAGCCAGACCGCGCGGTCGGCGTATTCCAGCCGGCGGATCGGGGAGACGCCGCCCAGCATGTT
>DGFE01000106.1:0-571 GCA_002391525.1 Competibacteraceae bacterium UBA3908 | reverse complement strand
GCTCAGATTTTCGAGCCGGTAGCGGGCGTACAGCGCCGATTCGCCCGGTTTGCCCGCCGCGAAGGCGGTGACCGCGAACCAGAAGTGCTCGTGTTCCCAGCGCACGGTGGGAATCGGCAGGTAGCCGTCGGCCAGGTCCTGGACCGGTTCCACGTCGGCCCAGGTGATCAGCCGGCCATCGGCGAACAGGAACGGCTCGACGGTGAAACCGCCCTTGTCCACTTCCAGCGCGCCGTCCTCGCCGAGGAGCGCCTCCCGGCCGTCGCCGCCGACGCCGACCACGGTCCAGTAGGATTGCTCACCCTGGAAATAGCGCGGATACAAGCCGCGCGTCGCGTCGCGGGCGACGGCCTCGAAAAACTGGTTGGGCGAGCTGGAGAATTCGTGGGACTGAACCCGAACCCGGCTGATGCCGTAACCGCGGCCCCGGCTGCTGCGTTGCAGATTCAGCCGCAGATAGCGCGATTCGGCGTCGGGCAGGTAGAGGTAATCCCGCCCGCCGTTGCCGTCGCGCACGGTGTAGGCGGTCCGCCAGTTTTCCTTGTCGTCGGACTGTCTCTTATACACATCT
>DGFE01000030.1 GCA_002391525.1 Competibacteraceae bacterium UBA3908 | reverse complement strand
CCGATCCAATAATTCCAAGGCGACGCTCATCGCTCCGATCCCATTCCGGCCCCGACGAAAACCGCCTTTCTCCGCGAGGAGGAAGGCGGCGCGTGCAAAAACGGCCCGCTCCCCACCCGGAGAGCGAAGCGAACGGTCACTTCAGAACAATTGACCCCAGGGCACCACCGAAAAAAAGCTCAGCCATGCGGCAACCAACAGCGCGATGATGATGACAAGCGGGAGATTCTGAAAGGTAAACATCGTCGTTCTCCTTGCGATCCGTAGAGAATGCTAAACTATTTATTTTAATCATTCAAGGACTTATCGTCGTCGCGTCGCTGGTGGAGCCGGGGGATGCGCGGATCGTCGTCGTCCATCAGGATGCGGTGGGCCGGCCCTTCCAGATCGTCGAACTGCCCGGTTCGCACCGCCCAGAGAAAGGCCCACAGCGCCACGCCCATCACGCCCAGCGCCATGGGAATCAACAGGAACAGAATCCGCATGATGCGATCACCTCCGTCTCAGGTTTGCCGGAGCCGCAGCGCGTTCACCACCACCAACAGCGAACTGAACGACATACCGATGGCGGACATCCAGGGCGTCAGCCATCCGCCCGCCGCCAACGGCAATGCGAGCAAATTGTACCCGATTGCCCAGGCGAAATTCTCCCGGATGATCGTCAGGGTTCGCCGGGCCATGTCCACCCCGCGCACCAGATGCTCCAGTTTTTCCGACAACAGGATCATGTCCGCCGTGGCATGGGCAAGCTGGGTGCCGCCGCCCATCGCCAGCGACACCTGGGCCGCCGCCAGCACCGGCGCATCGTTGACCCCGTCGCCGACCATCGCCACCACGCCGCCTTGCCGTTGCAACTCCCGCAACCGTTCCAGCTTGTCCTGGGGCGACCTGCCACCGGCGGCCTGGGTAATGGCGACTTGGCGCGCGACATGCGCTACCGCCGCCGGGCGATCACCGCTCAGCAACTCCACCGTCAGCCCCCGGGCTTGCAGTTCCGTCACCACTGCCGCCGCGCCGGGCCGCAAGGTATCGGCCAGCTGCAACCAGGCCAGCAATCCTGATTCGTCGCCCAGTGCGACCCAGGTGCTCGCGGCATCGAGATCGACCCGCTCAGCCGCCACCACTCCACTCAGGGCCGCCACGAACGCGGGCTGGCCCACCCGGTAACGGCGGCCTTCGATCCAACCTTCGACGCCGCTGCCGGGCGTGTTTCGCAACGCCGTCGCCAGCGGAATCGACGCGCCAGCCGCCTCGACCAGCGCGCGACCCACCGGATGCTCGGAACCCCGCTCCAACGCCGCCGCCAGAGCCAGGCAACGCCGCGCCTCCAATCCAGCCACCGGCTCCACTCCCACCACTCGGGGCCGGCCATGGGTGAGCGTGCCGGTTTTGTCGAAGATTACGTGGGTCGCCCGCGCCAGGGTCTCCAGGGCGTGCCCGCGCGTGGTCAGCAGCCCGAGCCGGGTCAACGCGCCGGTCGCCGCCACGATGGCGGTCGGCGTGGCCAGCGACAGCGCGCAGGGACAGGTGACCACCAGCACCGAGAGCGTGACGCGAAACGCCGTGTCGAAATCGGTCAGCGACCACCAGGCCAGCAGCACCGTCGCCGCCACGATCAGCAAGGCGGCGACGAACCAGGCGGCGATGCGGTCGGCCAGCAACGCCAGGCGCGGCTTTTCGCTCTGAGCGCGGTCCAGTAGCCGCACGATGGCCGAGAGCACGGTATCGGCGCCGATCTTCTCCACCCGCATCACCAAGGGGCTTTCCACGTTGACCGCACCGCCGACCAGCGCTTCGCCCGGGTGGCGGGGCACGGGCGCGCTTTCGCCGGTTAGCAGCGATTCATCTACGCTGCTCGCCCCCTCCAATACCGATCCGTCGGCGGGAATGGTCTCGCCCGGACGCACCAGCACCCGGTCGCCGGGCGCCAGTTCCGCGATGGGAATTACGTCCTCGCCATCACCCGGATTCAGGCGCGTGGCGGTCGCCGGCAGCATCCGTACCAGCGCCTCGGAAATTCTTCCGGCCCGGTGCCGGGCGGTCATCTCCAGAAACCGGCCGGCCAGCAGGAAAAATACGAACATCGTTACCGAGTCGTAGTAGACCTCTCCTCCACCCTGCCAGGTATACCAGACGCTGGCGACGAAGGCGGCGACAATCGCCAACGACACCGGCACGTCCATGCCCGGTTGCCGGCGGCGCAGATCGCGCCAGGCGGCGCTGTAGAACGGTTGCGCCGAGTAGCTCACCACCGGCACGGTCAGAACCAGGCAGATCCAGCGCAGGAAATCGCGAATCCAGCCTTCCATGCCCTGGTAATCGCCGACATAGAGACCCACCGCCAGCATCATGACCTGCATCGAACCCAGGCCGGCCACCGCCAGCCGGCGCAAGGCCACCGAACGTTCGCGCTTTTGCAGCGCTTCCTGGCGATTGGGATCGAAAGGATGAGCGAGGTAACCGATGGCGGCGATGGCGGCCAGAATTTCGCTCAGCCTGGTCCGACGCTCGTCCCAGCGCACCCGGGCGCGGTGGGTGGAGTAATTCACCCGGAATTCCAGCACCCCCGGCACGGCGTTGACATGCCGCTCGCTGAGCCAGACGCAGGCGGCGCAGACGATGCCTTCCAGGATCAGGGCGGCTTCGCGGACCTGCTCGCTTTCGGCGCGGACGAAGCTCTTTTGCAGATCCGGCCGGTCGTACAGTTCCAACCCGCGCAATTGCTCGGGAATCAAATCTTCCGCCCGGCGCGAGGGGGCGGTACGGTGACGATAGAAATCCGTCAGGCCGGCGGCGACAATCGCTTCGGCCACCGCCTGGCAGCCGTGGCAACACATCGGCTGGCGCCGACCGTCGATCACCGCCGCGTAATGCGCTCCCGCCGGGACGGGCAGGCCACAGTGAAAACACGTGGTTTCCACCACGGCTGGAATTCCCGGCGCGAGGGATTCGACGGAGACGGTCATGACGCGACGCAAAGTCGTCCTGGAAGAGAGTGGATCGACCGCGGCCTAGCGATCCGGCACGTTCGTGGCGGCGCGGACCTCGTGCACATCGTCGCCCCGGCGGATGGTCAACACCAGATTCCAGGCACCGGCCAGCGGTAATGTCAATTTCGACTCATAAACGCCGGGATCGGTTTCAGCCAGTTCGAAGGCGACATCGAGCTTGCTGCTGGAGGGGCGGAGAAACTGGCCGGCCACGGACGCGCCCGACACCGGCTCGCCTTCGCGGGTCCGCACCGCCACCCGAAACACCGTCGGCTGGTTCGCGACCGGTTCGTCCAGCCAACCCTTCCGGACTTGCCATCCCCGCTGACGCTGACGCTCCACCTGCTGGAGATACTGGTTGTAGAGCGCTTCCTTCTTCTGAAAATCGTGCGAGATCACACCCGGAAACATCGAGCTCAGCTCGCGGCGGCTGTCCGCGCCCGGCAGCAGCCAGCGCTCGAGGGCCGGAGTCAGGCCACGTTCGGCGACCGAAACGAAGACCGCTCCCGAAACGACCACGAAGATGAAGAATCCCACCAGCGCCGCCGGCCCCCAGTGCAACCCCCGGTCGCCGGCGCGGGCGCCGAGCAGCATCCCGCAGATCAGGGAAGCCAACAGGTAAATCGCCAGATGGATCGCGAATACATCGCCGCCCGGCCAACGCAGGATACTGTAGGGCACGTAGAGTCCGACCGTCGCCAGGGCGACCGCGGCGGCGGCCTGCTTCGCGCCGACTCGCGCGAAGCGGATCAGGAGCAGATTCGCGAGCACGATCAGGCCCGCGCCGAGCCCCAGACCGAGCAACAGGTCGTTCATCGACCGCCTTCCGGCGTGTAGAACGGTACTTCCCGCCGGATGGGTTCAGCCGTCACTCCCGCCAGGGGTTCGACGATGAAGGTGACCGTATCCCCAACCGCTCCACTCGCGGCAACCGGCGGAATCTGGACGCGCGCGAGCAGTTTGAGCCGTTCCTGAGGCTCCAGTTGAATGCGCTCCATCCCATCCATATCCAAAACCGCGCCGGACAGTCCTGCGATGCGGATACCCAGCGTCATCGGCGCCGTCAATTTGTTGTTCAGCTTGATCTCGTAGGTGTTGCGGATCCCCCCGTCCGAGAGTTGGGTGTACAAGGGCTGGCGAATCTGTTCCACCGTCGCCGTGTAGGGCGCGCGGGTCGCGATGCTCCAGATCAGGATCGCGGTCGCCGCCGTCAGGATCACCCCATAGCCGATGGTCTTGGGCTTGAGCAGCCGGGTCTTGCGGCCGTTCAGCGCGTTTTCGGAGGTATAGCGGATCAGCCCGCGCGGCCATTGCAGGTTGTCCATGATGGTGTCGCAGGCGTCGATGCAGAGCGCGCAGGAGATGCACTGATATTGCAGGCCGTTGCGAATGTCGATGCCCACCGGACAGACCTGTACGCAGTAGCCGCAATCGATGCAATCGCCCGCGCCTTCCGCCTGCCGTTCCTCGCGGGTTTTCAGGCCCTTGCCCAGCCTGGTCCGACCCCGCGTCCCCTCGCCCCGCTTTTCATCGTAGGAAATGATCAGGGTGTCGTGATCGAACATGGCGCTCTGGAAGCGGGCGTAAGGGCACATGTAGGTGCAGACCTGCTCGCGCGCCAGTCCGGCCATGACGAAGGTGGTCGCCGTCAGCAAGCAGGTGGTGAAATAGGCCGCGTAAGGCGCGCGCCCCAGCAGCATGTCCGCCAGCAACGTCGGCGCGTCGGCCCAGTACGCAGTGAAAGTGAACCCGGTCCACAGCGCCACCAGCAGCCACAGGCCGTAGGTTCCGCCCTTCTTGATCAGTTTCTCGCGATTCCAGGGACCCTTGTCCAGCCGCATCCGCGCCGGCCGTTCGCCCTGCACCCAGTGCTCGATCATCATGTACAGATCGGTCCACAGGGTCTGAAAGCAGAAGTAGCCACACCAGATCCGTCCGGCGAGGCCGGTGACGAAAAACAGCAGGACGGCGAAGATGATCAGCACGCCGGCCAGCCAGAAAATATCCTGAACCTGAATCGTCAGCCCGAAAATGTAGAAATGCCGTCCCGGCAGATCGTACAGCACCGCCTGGTCGGGCGCGTTGGTTCGCTCCCAGCGCAGCCAGGGCAGCAGGTAATAAACGACGTAAGCCAAAACCAGAACGCCGGTTTTGAGGTTGCGGAAACGTCCCTTGACGGAGCGCGGATAAATCTGGATGCGCTTCTGGTACAGATCGGTACTTGCTTCGGACATGATCCACCCAATTGCATCGAACGGCACGAACAGTCATGTTGACCGCCGCGGGAAACCGGCGTCATTGCGATCCGTCAACGGGCGGTCCGCGGGGTGTCCGGGACCGGATCGAGGAGGTGGGTGAAACACCAAGTCGAGGCCCATAAACGCTTCACCCCCCTGCGCGGGGGGTGGAGAGCCGGGCGGGCGGTCGCTTTCAATCGGCGCGGGGTCTTACTTGGCGCCCCCCAACTGATGAACGTAAACCGCCAGCAGTTTGATATCGTCGTCCTTCAAACGTCCCTTCCAGGCCGGCATGACGCGCGTATTGTTCACACCGCTGGCGATGAAGGTTTTGAGTACGGCTTTCTTGTCCTGAAGGGTTTTCTGGGTCGGCACGTCGGCGATGGCCCAAATCTTGTCGGTCAGATTGGCCGCGCCCTGCGACGGGACGCCCTTGGCGTCGGCGCCGTGGCAGTAGTAGCAACCGCCCGTCTGACCGTGAAAGATCGCCTTGCCGCGCTCGGATGCTTCACCCGGCTGCGCCTCGTTCGACAGCGTCAGCACGTACTCGGCCACATCGTCCAGCTGATCCGGCTTGAGCACCTGGCCGAAGGCCGGCATGAAGCCGTTGCGGCCCTGCACCAGGGTCTCATGGATCTTGTCCATGGAACCGCCCCACAGCCAGTCGTCGTCGGTCAGGTTCGGATACATTCCGACCACGCCCTGGCCGCCGCGGCCATGACAAGCCGCGCAGTTGTCGCCGAACAGGCCCTTGCCGACGGAGCGCACGAACTCCATCATCTTGGGATCCTTGACGATCTGATCGTAGCTGGCCGCTTCCACCTTGGCCAGCATGGCCTTGCGTTGCGGGTCCCTGGCGGCGTCGCCGAGGTCTCCCAACAGCAGGGCGCGGGTGTTCCAACGGTGCTCCCGCTCCTGTTCCTGGCCAGCCTTGTCGACAGTCGTATAGCTGACCGTATGGAACCCCTTCAACCAGGTTTGCCCCACCGGCCAGGACGGATAAATGAACCAGTACAGGACGGAGAAGGCCACGGTTCCGTAGAAACACCACAGCCACCACCGGGGCAGCGGATTGTTGTACTCCTGCAGATCGCCGTCCCAGGCATGGCCGGTCGTCTGGACCGCACCGGATTTTTGTTGTGCATTCGGCGTATTGTCACTCATTGTCCATCACCTTGCGGGATTGGGTTGCAATCCGCGCCCGCGGGTTGTCGCGGGCGAAACCATGAAGTTCGGGCCGTCGTGGCTCCTCGTCGTCGAATGGAATGTACTTGTAGGATTCCAGCCGCCGGGCGCGGCGCTTGCCGGTGAACACATAAATCAGGATGCCGCAGAAGGCTCCGAAAAACAGCAGCAGCGCCAGCGGCTTGGAGTTCTCCATGTGGGTGAACCACAGCAGCCAGTCGAACATCGGACAGAGGCTCCATTCAGTCTCCCCGCCGTCGGCGGGGGGGAGACACGGTTCGGGGTTGTCAACGGAACGTGGTGAAGAAGCCCTCGTCGTACCGGGTGAAATCCACCATGGTGCCAAGCACCTGCAAATACGCGACCAGCGCTTCCATTTCCGTGATCCGGCCGGGGATGCCGTCGAAGTCCTTCTCGCGCGCCTGCCTCAGCAGGCTGTCCCGCGCCTGATTGATATCCAATTGATCGGCGACGGCCTGGCCGAACTTCTTGACGTTCGCGTCGTACTCCTGCTGCGTCACGGAATACGGCACCCCCGTGGCCCGCAGAGCGCGCATCCGCTCGGCGACGTCCGAATAGTCCAGGTCGGTCTCCAGCAGCCAGGGATAATTCGGCATGATGGATTGCGGCACCACCGAGCGCGGCGCCTTGAGGTGCTGTACGTGCCACTGGTTGGAGTACTTGCCGCCCAGCCGCGCCAGATCGGGACCGGTGCGCTTGGACCCCCACTGGAAGGGATGGTCGTACTGCGACTCCGCCGCCAGCGAGTAGTGGCCATAGCGCTGCCATTCGTCGCGGAACGGCCGAATCTGCTGGGAATGGCACAGATAGCAGCCCTCGCGGACATAGATGTCGCGGCCACGTTGCTCCAGCGGGGTGTAGGGACGCACGCCCTCCACCTGCTCCACCGTTTCGTTGATGTAGAACAACGGAACGATTTCCACCAGACCGCCGATGCTGATCACGACCAGGATCAGCAGCAGCATGAGACCGGAGTTGGTTTCGATTTGTTCGTGTCGCATGGTTGCTTGGTCTCCGAAAGCCGCTCGCTCAAGCCTTGGCCAGCTTGGCCGCCAGCTTGGCCTCCAGGGCTGCCTGCTCGCGGCGGGACGCCCGCACGGTCATCACCAGGTTGTACGCCATGACCAACACGCCCGCGACGAAGAACGCGCCGCCCAGCGCGCGCCAGACATACGGGGTGTGCATGAACTCGACGGTCTCGATGAAGGTGTAGGCCAGGTTGCCGTAATCGTCGAAACTGCGCAGCATCAAACCCTGCCCGATGCCGGCGACCCACATCGAGGTGATGTACAGCACGATGCCGATGGTGGCCAGCCAGAAGTGAACGTAGATCAGGGTTTGGCTGTGCAGTTTGGCGTCGTACAGGCGGGGGAACAGGTGATAGAAGGAACCGAAGCTGACCAGTGCCACCCAGCCCAGCGCGCCGGAATGGACGTGGCCGATGGTCCAGTCGGTGTAGTGCGACAGGGCGTTGACGCTCTTCAGCGACATCAGCGGTCCCTCGAAGGTGGACATGCCGTAGAACGACAGCGAGGTGATCAGAAACAGCATGATCGGGTCGGAACGCAGTTTGTCCCAGGCGCCGGACAGGGTCATGATGCCGTTGATCATGCCGCCCCAGGAGGGCATCAGCAGGATGACCGAGAAGGTCGCGGCCAGGGTGGACACCCAGTCGGGCAGCGAGGTCCAGTGCAGGTGATGGCCACCGGCCCACATATAAAGGAAGATCAGCGCCCAGAAGTGGATGATCGACAGCCGGTAGGAGTAGACCGGCCGGCCCGCCTGCTTGGGCACGAAGTAGTACATCATGCCGAGGAAGGCGGCGGTCAGGAAAAAGCCCACCGCGTTATGGCCGTACCACCACTGGGTCATGGCGTCCTGCACGCCGGAAAACAGGCTGTAGGACTGGGTCAGGCTGAACGGCACCGCCAGGTTGTTGAAGATGTGCAGCAGGGCGACGGCCAGGATGAACGCCAGATAGAACCAGTTGGCGACGTAGATGTGGGGCTGGCTGCGGCGGCGGATGGTTTCCACGTACACCAGGAAATAGCACACCCAGACCAGGGTGATGGCGATATCCAGCGGCCACTCGAATTCGGCATATTCACGGCCCTGGGTGATGCCCGAAACGTAGGTCAGCGCGCCCAGTGCCACGCCGCCCGTCCAACCCCAGAAAGTGAACTCGGCCAGCCAGGGAAACGCCAGCCGGGCCTGACAGGTGCGCTGCACGACGTAGTAGGACGTGGCGAACAGGGCGCTGCCGCCGAAGCCGAAGATCACCAGGGTGGTGTGAACCGGGCGCAGGCGTCCGAACGTCAGGGCGGGAATGTCGAAATTCAGGAACGGCCAGGCCAGTTCGCTGGCGATGTAGACACCGACCGACATGCCGATCACCGCCCACACCATGGCCATGATCGTAAACTTGCGGACGATGTCGTAATTGTACTGCTCGGCTGGCAGCGCTGAGCTTTGGGCCATATCCAAGTCTCCTTAGCAAGCCATGGGAGTTGGGAATTCGTTATTGGTTTTCGGATGACGGTGATCGAGGTTGGAAGGCGCATCCGGGAGGATCTGCACGACGACCTATTCTACTAATATCCACCGGGTTTTCTCAATCAGCGTTAGCTAATATTCTGAAAGACGGGAATGCGCCAGGGCGCGTTCAACGCCAAGGACGGGACGCGCCGCGTCAGAGCTTCTCGATCAGGCGCAGCGCATAATGGTCCAGCATCAGCGCGGCGAACAATCCAAACAGGTAAACGATGGAGAACCCGAAGGTCGGCATGGCGAGACGGTCGTCGCCGGTCGCGTACAAGCGCGCGGCGTAGCCCAGGAAGCGCAGACCCAGCACGACGGCGCCGGCCAGATAAATCCAGCCGCTCATGCCGGTCAGAAACGGCAGCAAGGTGATCAGAAACAGCAGGATGGTGTACAGCAGGATGTGCAGCCGGGTGAAGGCGACGCCGTGGGTGACCGGCAGCATGGGGATGTCGGCGTCGGCGTAATCGTGGCGGCGATGAATGGCCAGCGCCCAGAAATGCGGCGGCGTCCAGATGTAGATGATCAGGAACAGCAACAGCGCGCCGGGGTCCACCTGACCGGTGACGGCCGTCCAGCCGAGCAACGGCGGCGCCGCGCCCGCCGCGCCGCCGATCACGATGTTCTGCGGCGTCGCCCGCTTGAGGAACAGGGTGTAGATCACCGCATAGCCGATCAACGAGGCGAAGGTCAATACGGCCGTCAGCGGATTGGTGAACGCCAGCAGCAGACCCTGACCGACGGCGCCGAGAATCAGGGCGAAACCCAGCACTTGCCAGGCTTCCAGGTGTCCGCTCGGCAACGGCCGGTGGCGGGTGCGGGCCATGATGGCGTCCACCCGCCGGTCCACCAGATGGTTGATGGCGGCGGCGGAACCGGCCATCAGCGCGATGCCCAGCGAGCCGAACACCAGGATGTCCCAGGGCACCATGCCGGGAGTCGCCAGCAGCATGCCGACCATGGCGGTGAAGGTGATCAACGCCACCACGCGGGGCTTGGTCAGCTCCAGATAATCCCGTCCATGACGGCGCAGGCTGGCGCGCAGGGTGTGGAAGGCGGCGGTCATCATGCGGCGGTTTCCGGTCGAAGCAGATGGTTGACGGCCACCAGGGCCAGCAGCAGCAGCGCCGCGCCGCCATTGTGGGCGACCGCTACCGGCAGTGGCAGATGCAGCACAACGTTGGCGATGCCCAGGGCGAGCTGGCCCGCCAGCAGGATGGCCACAGCCAGCCCGGCGAACCGCACGGCGCGGTTTCGGCTGACGGTCAGCAACCGCCAGCTCAGCCAGCCCAGGTAGAGAAAAATCACCAGGGCGCCCAGCCGGTGCATCATATGAATCGTCACGCGGGCGTCGTTGGCCAGCACTCCCCCCTCGTAGGACACGCCCAGCCCGCGCCACAGGGTGAAGGCCTCCCGGAAATCCATGGGCGGCCACCAGCGCGTCTGGCAGGTCGGGAAATCGGGGCAGGCCAGGGCCGCGTAATTGGCGCTGGTCCAACCGCCCAGCGCGATCTGACCCGCCAGCAAGCCCAATCCCAGCAGCGCATAACCGCGCAGCGCGCCATCGTCCACCGTCGCGGAGTTTCCTCCATACCGGCCCTGGCGCAGCACCAGCCAGGCCAGCAAACTCAAGGTCGTCAGACCGCCCAGCAGATGCGCCATGACCACCACCGGCTTCAATTGCCAGGTGACGGTCCACATCCCCAGCAGGGACTGGAACACGATCAGTCCGAGCAGCGCCAGCGGCAGGGCGAGCGGCTGGCCGGGCCGACGCCGGTTCCACCAGGCCAGCGCCGCCAGCGCCAGCACCAGCAGCCCCAGGGCGCCGGCGCAATAGCGGTGGATCATTTCCTTCCAGGCCTTGGCCGGCTCCACCGGCCGGTGCGGATAAACCGCGTTGGCCTCGGCGATCTGATGGATCTCGTCGGGAACGTCCAGGCGACCGTAACAACCGGGCCAGTCCGGGCAGCCCAGCCCGGCATCCGACAGCCGCACGTAGGCGCCCAACACCACTACCACGAAGGTCAGAGCCAGCGCCCCCCAGGCCAAACGATGAAACAGCGTCGTTCGCATGGGCGTTCAGCCGATCTTGGAAAGGCGCAACAACCGTTGCAGGTCCTTGAGCATCCCGCGCGGCTCCACCGTGACCGGATAGCGCATCAACAGGTTACCCAGCGGATCCAGCAGATAGATCCAATCGCCGGCGGCGCCGGGTTGGGCGAACGCCGCGGTCAGCGCGGTCCGGCTCGCTGCGTCGGCTGCGCCGACGATCATCGCCGCGTGTTCGTCCGCCAGCCAGCGACGCAAGTCGGGCTCCGGACTTCCCTCCTGCAGCAACACGGTTTTTACCCGCCCCATGTCCTTGCCCAGCGCCAGCCGCACCTGCCGCATGTCGTACAGGGCGGTACGGCACCGCTCGTCGCACGCCGTGGCTGAACCGACGTAAATCAATACCCAGTGCCCCCGTAGCGCCATACCGTCCAACGGTTGCCCGGCGGGGGAATCGAAACGGAGAGTCGGGATCGGCCGGGCCGGGTTCAGCAGTTCGCCGTGCTGGACGGAACCGTCGGGCTGCCAGCGCCCGACCAGCAGCCAGGCCGCCGCCAGCGGGACCGCGAAGCAGGCCACGATAAACACCAGGATCAGCCGCTGCCGCCAGCGGGCGGATACCGGCAGTCGTTCGACTGGAAGGGTCTGTGTGCTCATGCCGTTTTCGTGCAGATTCAAGCCCAGGACCGGCGCGGGCGAAGCAAGCTCCGCATACCCACGCCTTCTCGCGTTGAATGGTTCAGGCGCGCGGCGGAACTCCGTTACTCCTTTCGAGCATCGGCGCCGCCGGATTCCCGGTGAATGCCGGCCGCCAGATACAGGATCGCCAGCGCCGCCGCCAGCGCGAACCACTGGACGGCGTAACCCCGATGCCGTTCCGGCCCGAAACCGCCGAACCGGGGTTCCCAGTCACGCCAGTAACCCGCCGGCGCGCCCGGTTCCAGCAAAATCAGCGCGGGCCGCAGCGGTTGGCCGAGGATCGCGCTCAGCCGCTCGTAATCCACATAAGGTACCACGCGCGGCCAGTTCGCGCCGGTCCCGGCGGCATCGCCCAGCCGCAACCCCGGCTGGGCCGGCTGCGCCAGCCAGCCGCTCACGGTCATGGCCTCCACCGGCGCCGCCACGTCCGGCAACACCTGGCGCGACTCGCCCAGCGGAACCCAACCCCGGTTGACCAAAATCGCGCCGCCCGCGTCCAGCCGCAGCGGGGTCAGGACATGATAGCCCGGCTGGCCATCGCGCACCTGGTTGTCGAGCAACAGCTGATGCCGGCTGTCGTAACGACCGCTGGCCACCACCCGGCGATAACGGTCGGCAAGTTCAACCGGGTCGAGTTCGGTCAGCGGTACCGGCGGCTGTTCGAGCCGCCCGGCGAACGCGGTTTGGAATTCCGCCTTTTGTCGCGCCCGATCCAATTGCCAGCACCCCAGCCCCAGCAGCAACGGCATGATCAGCAACAAGGCGCCGGTGGCCACCCAGCCGGGACGAAACGCCCAGCTTCCAAACCGCAATCCCGATCCCCGCTTCCATCCGCCCGGCACTCGCACCCTCATCGTCGGACCGTCTGGGGTATACTCACGGCTGAAACCTTCATCTCAGCCACCGGAATCCGCCCATGCTGTTCAAAGCCGCCGTCGTTTTCGTGTTGCTGCTCATCCTGGCCAGCCTGGGTTCCGGGTTGTTTTTCCTGATTCACGACCAGAGCCGCAGTCCACGCGCGGTCAAGGCCCTGACCGTGCGCGTGGCGCTGTCGGTGGGTTTGTTCCTGCTGCTGCTGCTGGCCTACGCCGTCGGCCTGATCAAACCACACGGCCTTTGAGCGCGCCGCCGCTCGCTCACAACCAGTAAACGAAGACGAACAACCCCAGCCAAACCACGTCCACGAAGTGCCAGTACCACGCCGCCGCCTCGAAGGCGAAATGCCGCTGCGGCGTGAAATGGCCGGCCAGGCTGCGCATCAGGATCACGGTCAGGATGATGGCGCCGATGGTCACGTGCAGACCGTGAAAGCCGGTCAACATGAAGAAGGTGGAACCGTAAATGCCGCTGCCCAGGGTCAGGTGCAGCTCCTGATAGGCATGCAGGTACTCGTAAGCCTGCAAGCTCAGGAACAGGAAGCCCAACGCGACCGTCGCTGCCAGTCCCTTCAACAATTGCGGGCGATTTTCCTGGATCAGACCCCAATGCGCCCAGGTGATGGTCACGCCGCTGCTGAGCAGGATCAGCGTGTTGATGGCGGGCAGACTCCAGGGATGCATCGGCGCGAAAAAGCCGCCGATCTTCTCCGGCCCGTTGGTGGGCCAGGCGGCTTCGTATTGGGGCCAGAGCAGGCTTTGGGTCAGCGCGCCGTGCTCGGTTTCCCCGCCCAGCCACGGCACAGAATACGCGCGGGCATAAAACAGTGCACCGAAAAACGCCGCGAAGAACATCACCTCGGAAAAGATGAACCAGCCCATGCCCCAGCGGAACGAGCGATCCATCTGATCACTGTAGAGACCCTTTTCGCTTTCGCGGATCACCGTGCCGAACCAGCCGAACATGGTGATCAGGATCAGCGTCAACCCAACCAGCAGCAGCGTATTGCCGCCGCCATTCAGCAGCGTGGCCCCACCCAGCATCAGCGTGAACAGGCTGACTGAGGCGATGATCGGCCAGTAGCTGTGGTGCGGCACGTAATAATGGTCCGGCGCATGCGCCTGTGCTTGCGTCATTGGTGTATCCCCCTGTGGCGGTCACTCGTTATGGCCGACGACGGCGCGATTTCAGCCGCCCGCGTCGTCGAGCTTGAAAAAAGTATAGGACAAGGTCACGGTGCGCACCTCGGGCGGCAACTCCGGATCGATGCGGAACGTGACCGGCATCTCCCGCCCCTCCCCCGGCTGGAACAACTGGCGGGTGAAGCAGAAACACTCGATTTTCTGGAAATGCCGCGCCGCCGGTCCCGGCGCGACGCTGGGCACCGCCTGCCCCGTCAGCGGTTGGCCGGTCAGGTTCCGGGCCAGGAAATGGGTTTGGTAGAACTGACCGGGATGCACCTGCAGCCGGGTCACTTGCGGCGCGAATTCCCACGGCGCGCCCGCGTTCAGGCTGGCGACGAACTCCACCGTCACCGTGCGCGCCGCGTCCACGGCGACCGGTTGCGCCGCCGCGACCCGACCGCCGGTCTTTCCGTTCAACCCCGTCACCTGGCACAACACGTCGTAGAGCGGCGCCATCGCGAAACCGAAGGCGAACATCGCCGCCACCCCCATCGACAGGCGCCGCACCAGCCGCCGATTGGCGGCCGCCGGCGAAGCCGGTTCACGAACATCCGCTTGCGTCGTCATCGCCACACCATCATCAAAATGAAGCCGAAGTAGAACAGGCCCGCCAGGGCGGCCAGCACCAGCACGGTTCGGCGCGCCCGCGTGGCGCGCTCCCGGCTGGCGGGTTCGCCACTTGGCGGCTGGCCCGCCATCGCCACTTTGCTCGACCGCCCGACCGTCATTTCACTTCGGGCGCCGTGGTGAAGGTGTGATACGGCGGCGGCGAGCTCAGGGTCCATTCCAGCCCGTGCGCTCCTTCCCACACCTGGTCCGTCGCCTTCGCGCCGCCACGGATGGTCTGGATGACGTTGTACGCGAACAGCAGCTGTGAAAAGCCGAACAGGAACGCGCCGACAGTCGAGATCATGTTGAACTCGGTGAACTGCAGGGCGTAATCGGGGATGCGGCGCGGCATGCCGGCCAGGCCCAGGAAGTGCTGTGGGAAGAACAGCACGTTGACTCCGATCACCGACAGCCAGAAATGCAGCTTGCCCAGCTTCTCGTCGTACATGTGGCCGGTCCACTTCGGCAGCCAGTAATAGGCGGCGGCCATGATCGAGAACACCGCACCCGGCACCAGCACGTAGTGGAAGTGCGCCACCACGAAATAGGTGTCGTGATACTGGAAATCAGCCGGCGCGATGGCCAGCATCAGCCCGGAGAAGCCGCCGATGGTGAACAGGATCACGAAGGCGATGGCGAACAGCATCGGCGTCTCGAAGGTCATCGCGCCGCGCCACATGGTCGAGACCCAGTTGAACACCTTCACCCCGGTCGGCACCGCGATCAGCATGGTCGCGTACATGAAGAACAACTCGCCCGCCAGCGGCATCCCCACCGTGAACATGTGATGCGCCCAGACGATGAACGACAGGAAAGCGATGGAGGCGGTGGCATAGACCATCGAAGCGTAGCCGAACAGCGGCTTGCGGGCGAAGGTCGGAATGATCATGGAAATGATCCCGAACGCCGGCAGGATCATGATGTAGACCTCGGGATGGCCGAAGAACCAGAAGATGTGCTGGAACATCACCGGGTCGCCGCCGCCGCCGGCGTTGAAGAACGAGGTGCCGAAAAACTTGTCGGTCAGCAGCATGGTGACCGCGCCCGCCAGCACCGGCATCACCGCGATCAGCAGATAGGCGGTGATCAGCCAGGTCCACACGAACAGCGGCATCTTCATCAGGGTCATGCCGGGCGCGCGCAGGTTGAGAATCGTGGCGATGATGTTGATCGCGCCCATGATCGAGGAAGCGCCCATCATGTGTATGGCCAGGATTACGAACGGAAACGCCTGACCGGTCTGCAACACCAGCGGCGGATAAAGGGTCCAGCCGCCGGCCGGTCCGCCGCCGGGCATGAACAGCGTGGACAACAGCAGGGTAAAGGCGAACGGCATGATCCAGAACGACCAGTTGTTCATGCGCGGCAGGGCCATGTCCGGCGCGCCGATCATCATCGGAATCAGCCAGTTGGCCAGCCCGACGAACGCCGGCATCACCGCGCCGAAGATCATCACCAGCGCATGCATGGTGGTCATCTGGTTGAAGAAGTGCGGATCGACGATCTGCAGGCCCGGCTGGAACAACTCGGCGCGGATGATCAGGGCCATGGCGCCGCCGATGAAGAACATCGTCAGCGAAAACAGCAGATACAGGGTGCCGATATCCTTGTGATTGGTGGTGATCAGCCACCGGGTCAGACCGCGCGGGGGTTCGGCGTGCCCGTGTTCCAAATCGTGCGAGGAAGATACCGTGCTCATAGGGTCTTGACTCCACTGGTGGTCTGGGCCGTCTTCTGGCCGTTCTTTTCGCGCATCTTCGCCAGCCATTGCCGATACTCGGCCTCGGGCAGGGCTTCGACGACCACGGGCATGAAACCGTGATCCTTGCCACAGAGTTCGGCGCACTGGCCGCGATAGACGCCGGGCTGTTCGATGAGCGTCCAGCTTTCGTTGATGAAGCCGGGAATGGCGTCGCGTTTCCAGCCCAGCGCCGGCACCCACCAGGAATGGATGACATCGGCGGCGGTGGTCAGGATGCGGATCTTCTTGCCGACGGGCACCACCAGGGGCTGGTCCACCGCCAGCAGATAGTGCTCGTCCTTGGCGGCGGCGGCGTTGATTTGCGCCTGCGGCGTGGACAGCGTGCTGTAAAAGCCGATGCCCTCGTTCAGATAATCGTAGCGCCAGCGCCACTGATAACCGGTCACCTTGATGGTCAACTCGGCCTCGCTGGCGTCGGCCATGCGCACCAGGGTCTTGGTGGCCGGCACCGCCATGCTGATCAGAATCAGCATCGGGACCACGGTCCAAACGATCTCGACCACCGTGCTTTCGTGAAACTGGGCCGGCACCGCCCCGCGCGATTTGCGGTGATGGTAGATCGACCAGAACATCACCCCGAACACCACGCAGCCGATGGCCACGCAAATCCAGAAGATCAGCATGTGCAGATCGTAGACCTCCCGGCTGATGGCGGTGACGCCCGGCGTCATGTTCAAGGCGAAGTCGGCGCGCGCGGCGGCGCCCCACGCCAGCAGTACACCCCCCAGCGCCATGCCGCCCGCCCGCGCGATGCGATTGGTAGCCATAATCCTCCTCTCCTGGTTGTACGCCGCGCCCGGTTCGGTTCCCGATGACGGCGGCGAAAAGCGACGACCGGATTGAACTCCGGCTCTTAACGATAGAACCTCAGGAAACGGCGCCAAGGTGACCGGTCAACTGCCGGGCCAGCCGCTGGCGCTCGTCCTCGGGAAGAAATCGCCCGACTTCCACCGCCCGACCGTGGGTGCGGATCAACAGCCGGCTGGGATACCAGCGCCGGGGGCAGCCTTCCAGCACCACCCGCGCCCAGGGCCGCGCCAAAATCCAGTGCCGCCGTGGGTAGCGCCGACCCTGCTCGATACGGATCGTATCCGCCGCGATGCAAATTACCTCACATTCGTGGCAGCGGCAGGTCACCGCGTACAAAGCCGCCCCCACCGCGAACAGTTCGAGACCGGCGAAGGGCAACACCAGCCAGAAACCCATCGCCACCAGCGGCAGCACGACAAGCAGCGTCACGACGCAAAAGCTCGCGAACACCAGCTGATTCTGCCGCCAGGACAGCGACCGATTAGGGCGTAGCACAAAACAGTGCTGGCACTCGGCCAAACCGCATTCAACCGCCACCATTGCCTGGGAACTCCCCGCTTTGTTCTATCCAATTAACAAGTAACGGGATACGCGAATCTTGTCAATACCCTTTCGCATAACTAAGGATTTATTGGGCCAGATTTCCCACAAAACCGGGCGGAAAAAAGCGGGACCACGGGTTCAGGCGCCGTTCCGGTTGCGTCGGCGCAGTTGCGCCAGCGGAAAAACCGCCGCGCCGTCCGCTCCTGCTTGCCGGGATGGCTGCCGGAGCGGTCCCCAGGCATGGCCGTAGATCACTTCGCAGGTGACCGGCAACGAACCGTCGGGGTGGCGCAGCGCCTCGTAAGCGGTGCGCAACGCCTGAAGCCGCCCCTTGCCGGTCAGGCCGCGACCACGACCGGCGGTGACGTTGCGGGCGCCGAGAATCCGGAGGTCGCGCAGCAGCCCATCCACCTCGGCATAGGTGAGGGTGAGCCGCTCGACGTCGGTCACCGGTTCGGCCAGCCGCGCCCGCGCCAGGGCATCGCCGATGTCGTGCAGGTCGAAGAAGGCGTTGACGTGATTGTAGCGGTCGGCGGCGGCCCAGCCGCGCCGCAGTTCGAGCAGGGTATCCGGCCCCAGGGTGCTGAACAACAGCGCCCCGCCGGGTTTGAGCACCCGCCGGAATTCGGCGAACACCCGGTCCAGTTCCAGCGACCATTGCAGGCACAGGTTGGAGAAGATCAGGTCGCAACTGGCGGTGGCGAACGGCAGCGCTTCCGGTTCGCCCACCACGCCGTGCAGGGTGCGCAGCCAGGGCGCCCGCTTGCGGGCTTTCGCCACCATGGCCGGGGCCCGTTCCAACCCGATCACCCGCGCCTTGCGATATTTCCTGAGCAGCGCCGCCGTGATCAGCCCGGTGCCGCAGCCGACGTCGACGACCGTCTCCGGCTGGAGCCTGATCAGGTCCAGGCGCTCCAGCAGCCGGCCACCGATTTCGCGCTGCACGAACGCGGCCTCGTCGTAGCGGGCCGCCGCCCGCTCGAAATGGCGCCGCAACAGCTTCCGGTCCAGATCGAACGACCCCTCGCCGCCCTCGTCACGCATCGAGAAACTCCCGCAGTTCCGCGACGAAGTCCGGTAGATGGGAGAAAAACGGTGCATGACCGGCGCCGGGGAAAACGCGCAGGCGGGCGTTCGGCAGCAGTTCGCGCATCGCGGCTCCAGCCGCCGTCGGCACCAGTTGATCGCGCTGGCCCATCAGCAGCAGGGTCGGGCAGGCGATCCGGGACAGCTCGGCGCGCAGGTCGGTGTTTTCCAGAACCGCCAGGCCGTCTTCCAGCGCCGACACGTCCGGCTCGCCATGTTGGAACAACATCGCCTTGAGTGTCCGCAGTTGGCTGGCGGCATGTCGGCTGCCATGCACCTCCAGGGCGATGAAGCGCTTGAGCACGGCGCGGTAGTCCTGGCGCAATTCTTCGGCAAACCGGCGCAGCACCGGCAGGGCGATGCCATGCGGCCAGTCGGGCCGCTGCGCGAAGCAGGGCGTGCTGTTGACCAGCACCAGCCGGCTGACCTGTTCCGGCGCGGTGATCGCCACCTGCTGCGCCACCAGTCCGCCCAGCGACCAGCCCACCCAGGCCGCTGCCGGCGCCGTCACCGCCGCCGCCGCCGCACCCAGATCGGCCAGGCTGTGGCCAGCCGCCGGCAACCGGCTGTACCCGTGGCCCGGCAGATCCACGACCGTGACCCGGTACCGGTCGAACAAGGCTTCGGCGACATCCTCCCAGACCCCGGAGTGCATCCCCCAGCCGTGGATCAGCACCACGTCCGGCCCGCTGCCCAGCGTGTGGGTGTAGAGCGCGTTCTTACCGCACTCATGCGGTTCGGGCCAGCAAGGTCTGGGGTTCCCGGAACGACGCGGCATGGCGATGCCTTCCGGCAGCGGGGAATCGCTCATCGTCAGACCGACGCCGGTATCTGGCCCGACAGCGGATGGCCATTTTCGTCAAGCGCGATATCCATCCACTGGTCCCGATAAATCCGCCGTAGATCGACGATGGACCAGGGCACCAGGATCGACAGCGCCAGAATCCAGGCGATCAGATGCCAAAACCAGCCATCGCCCGGAATGAAGGTGGCGATCACGATGAAGAACCCCGTGACGCCGTAAAACCGAGAGGCGGCCTGCTGGGTGTAATGCCCCACTTTCGGATCGGGATGATGGCGATTCATGGCATACACCAGCATCGAAGCACCAAACCAGAAAATCAGCAGGGGGAAAGGCACGAGAATCGAAATGATGTTGCCATAATTCATCAGGGCGGCGGCCCGCCTGGCGGACGAACCGCGCGCGACCTTGCCGATAGCCGTGTCTTCGCTTTGCTCCAGGATGTGCATGACCGGACTCTATAGATTGAATTCAATAGAAAAATGAGCACGATACTCGCGTAAATCGTGAATTGACTATGCTCCCGAACCCCCATCGCGTTGTCAACCATCGGAAGCGCACCGCAACGAGCGTCTGGCTGCGCGCGCTCGGGCACGGATTGCTGCCGCCCACCTGCCTGTTGTGCGACGCTCCCGGCGTGCTCGAGCGCGACCTGTGCGCCGGGTGCGCCGCCGATCTGCCGTGCAATACGCCAGCCTGTCCGGGTTGCGCCCTGCCGCTGGCGACCGGCCAGAATGAGCGTTGCTCGCGCTGCCGGTCACATCCATGGCCCTTTGACCGCGCGTTCGCGCCTTTTCGCTATCGACCGCCGGTGGATTTTCTGATTCGCGAACTGAAATTCAACGGTCGGTTGAGCCATGCCCGGCTGCTGGGCGAGCTGTTCGCCGCCGCGCTTGCCGCGCGCGGCGACCCCTTGCCGGATTGCATCGTTCCCGTACCGCTGCATCCGCGGCGGCTGCGGGAGCGCGGCTTCAATCAGGCATTGGAACTGGGGCGCGCCACCGCCCGCCGCTTTGGTATTCCCTTGTTGGCCGAGGGCTTGCGCCGGATGCGGTATACCCCTCCGCAAACCCAGCTGGACGCCCGCCGTCGCCAGGCCAATCCGTTGGGCGCATTCGCCAACGGGCTATCGCTGAGCGGAGCGCGAGTCGCGCTTATGGACGATGTGATCACGACCGCCAGCACCGTCGCCGAATGCGCCCGGATTCTGCGCGCCGGCGGGGCGGCGGACATCGCAGTCTGGGCCATCGCGCGCGCCGCCGATGCCTGATCCGCCACGCCGCGACATTTGGATCGGCGCGATCCAGAAACCGTTACCCGCCCGCGGTGAAATTCCGTACAATGCCGCGCCAGTCCGCCCTCAGCCACCATCGGCGCCATGAAGACTACGCTGCCGGCCTTCGATCAGGCCATTCGTTCCCACGACGATCTGCTCAAACGCCGCGAGCTGGCGATCTGGGTCGGCGCCGAGCCGACCTTTACCGACCGCCGCTCCGAAGCCCCGGAATGGTTGTACAACGCCCTTGGTCCCACCAAGGAAGCGCGCGCCCGCCGAATGCTGGCCGAATCCCTCGAGCAAACTCCCGGCGGCGTGGTGCTGCGCACCCTGGGCCGGCAATACCCCAAGGAAGATCTGCCGCGCTGGAACCTGGGCCTTTACCGGCGTCGCGACGGCCAGCCGATCTGGACGGGCCCACCCGATCCGCTGGCGGACGCCATGGCCAACCCACCGTCGCCCGCTCAACTCGACGAATTCTGGTCGCGCCTGGCTCAGCGGCTCGGCGCGCGCGGCTGGCCGGCGCTGCTGTTCGCGGTCGAGACCCCTCCCCGGTTGCGCGTCGTGTTTCGCCGCGACCTTCTGCCGCTGCTGGCCAACCCGGCGCGGGAACCGCGACTGGCCCGCCCGAGTCTCCATGGTCAACCGATCCCGCCGCAGGGACCGCGCGACGAACTGGCCGAGCAGGGAACCTTTCTGCTCGGCATCGACGGAGGTGATCCCGAGACCGGGTTGGACGAAGCGGTGATTCCCCGCGTGGAGCTGCCGGCCTGCGCCGAGGTGGAGATGTTTCTGAGCCTGCTGGCCGCGATTGGCGAAGCCGCACGCGCGTCCGGCTTGCCCGGCCTGATTCTGGCGGGCTTTCCGCCGCCGGTAGACACCACGGTGGCCTGGACCACCCTCACGCCGGATCCCGCCGTGGTGGAAGCCAACATGGCCCCGGCGGCGGACGTGGCCAGCTTCCTGCGCGAGAGTCGGATCAGCTTCGCCGCCGCCGCCGCCGCCGGACTGACCCCTTACCGCTTGCATTACAATGGCCAATACACCGATTCCGGTGGCGGCGGCCAATTGACCCTGGGCGGTCCGACCCCGGACAGCAGCCCGTTTCTGACCTGCCCCCACCTGTTGCCGGCGCTGCTCGGTTACTTCAACCGTCATCCGGCGCTGTCGTTCTATTTCGCCGGCGATTTCGTCGGCAATTCCAGCCAGGCCCCGCGCGCCGACGAGCGGACCGCCGACATCTTCGAGGAATTGGCGCTGACGCTGGCCCTGCTCAAACGCCAGCGCAACCCGACCCCGGACCTGCTCTGGCAAAGCCTTTCGCCGTTCCTGGCCGATCCAGCCGGCAACACCCATCGTACCGAACTCAACATCGAAAAGCTGTGGAACCCCTATCTACCTGGGCGGGGTCGATTGGGGCTGGTGGAATTCCGCGCCTTTCGGATGCCGCCCACGCCGGAATGGCTGGCGGCTCTGGCGGCGTTGCTGCGCGCCATCGCCGCGTTGCTGATCCAGCGACCGGATTACCCGGAACCCATCCACTGGGGCCGGGAACTGCATGATCGCTTCGCCCTGCCCTACTACCTGCGCGCCGATCTGTGGGAGGTGCTGGACGAACTGGCCAGCGCCGGTCTGGGACTGGGCCAGCCGTTGATCGCGGAACTGCTGGACGAACACTATCACTGGCTGGGCGCGGCGGAATTCGGCGAGTGCCGGCTGACCGTCCGGCGCGGCCTGGAATTCTGGCCGCTGCTGGGGGACGCCCCCTCGCAGGAGCACGGGCATTCCCGACTGGTGGACGCCAGCACCGCGCGCCTGGAAATCAGCCTGTGCGCCCAATCCGAGGCAGCGCAGCGGACGCTGAAAGACTGGCGGCTGACGGTGAACGGTTACCGGCTGCCGTTGCGGCGCGAGGATGAACTGGACGGGGAAACCTGGTTGTACGGGCTGCGCTACCGCCGTTTCAAGCCCTGGACCGGCCTGCACCCCATGCTGGAGGCCCAGGGTCCTATCGAGCTGCTGCTGTCGCACCCCGGTCACTCCGGCGCGCTGCGGATCGTCCTGCACGAATGGCGGCCACAAGGCGGCGGTTACGATGGCCTGCCCGCGGATCTGGAGGACGCGGTGGCACGTCGGGCGGAACGGTTCGTGACCAGGCGCCTGGATACCGCGCCGACCACAATGCCGCTGGAACCCCCACCCGGCGCCCTGACTCCCTATTGTTTCGATCTGCGCCGGCTGTAGGTTCCGCCCGCCCCGCACGATTCCGCGGATTCCGCTCGGTATCGGCGCTGTCGACCCTGTTCTATCCTGATACCAGGAAGCGCATAATCTTCGATCATCTCAATTTTGACCCGCCACCAAAAATCCCGAAGGGGGCACTCAGCCATGACTGTCGAAACCATCGCCACTCAACCGTTCCAGGATCAGAAACCCGGCACCTCGGGGCTGCGCAAGAAGGTCAAGGTATTCCAGCGACCGCATTATCTGGAAAACTTCGTGCAAGCCATTTTCGATACCCAGCGCGACCGCGAGGACTCCCCGTTGGTGGTCGGCGGCGATGGCCGCTATTACAATCGGCAGGCGATCCAGACCATCCTGCGCATCGCCGCCGCCAATGGCTGCACCCGCGTCCTCCTGGGTCAGGGCGGCATCTTCTCCACCCCGGCGGTCTCCCACCTGATCCGCAAGCACGAGGCGCGTGGCGGCATCATTCTCTCGGCCAGCCACAACCCCGGCGGTCCCGAGGAGGATTTCGGCATCAAATTCAATACCCCGAACGGGGGACCCGCGCCGGAAAAAGTCACCGAGGCCATTTACACGGCTACCCTGCACATCAGCCGCTATCACCTGCTGGACTCGCCCGACATCGATCTGGACAAGCTGGGCGCCACCTTCGTCGGCGACATGCGGGTGGACATCGTGGACCCGGTCAGCGATTACGCGGACCTGATGGAGCAGTTGTTCGATTTCGACCAGATCCGCGCATTGTTCAAATCCGGGTTTCGGATGCGATTCGACGCCATGCACGCAGTGACCGGCCCGTATGCCCGCGAGATTCTGGAAAATCGGCTGGGCGCGCCCGCCGGAACGGTGGTCAATGGCATTCCGCTGGAAGACTTCGGCCACGGCCATCCCGATCCGAACCTGGTCTACGCCAAGGAACTGGCCGATTACCTGTTCGGGCCGGACGCGCCCGATTTCGGCGCGGCCTCGGACGGCGACGGCGACCGCAACATGGTGCTGGGCCGGCATTTCTTCGTTACCCCCAGCGACAGTCTGGCGGTGATCCTGGCCAACGCCAAACTGGTGCCCGGCTATCGGAGCCGGCTGACCGGCGTGGCCCGCTCGATGCCGACCAGCCAGGCGGTGGACCGGGTGGCCGCCAAGTTCGGCCTGCCCTGCTACGAAACGCCGACCGGCTGGAAATTCTTCGGCAATCTGCTCGACGCCGACCGGATTACCTTGTGTGGTGAGGAAAGCTTCGGCACCGGTTCGGACCACGTGCGCGAGAAGGACGGGCTGTGGGCGGTGCTGTTCTGGCTGAACGTCCTGGCCGCGCGCCGGCAGTCGGTAGCGGAAATCGTGCGCGAGCACTGGCGACTCTACGGGCGCAACTACTACACCCGCCACGATTATGAAGCCGTCGACAGCAAGGCCGCCGATGGCCTGGTCAACGCTCTGCGCGCCAAAACCACCGAACTGCCGGGGCAACGGCTGGGATCGTACACGGTGGATTACGCCGACGATTTCCGCTATCTCGATCCCATCGACGACAGCGTGAGCGACAAGCAGGGCATCCGCATCGGCTTCAAGGACGGATCGCGGATCGTCTACCGGCTGTCCGGGACCGGCACCGAGGGCGCGACGCTACGGGTCTACATCGAAGCCTACGAACCCGATCCGGCCCGGCACGATCTGGATACCCAGCAGGCGCTGGCGGAATTGATCGGCGTCGCCAACAGCCTGGCCGGCATCCGCGAACGCACCGGCCGCGACGCGCCGACGGTGATTACCTGAGCCCGCGCGCCCTCAACCTTGCCGCTCCTTGTTCGAGAAGCGGCAAGGTTTTGGCTGACCCTCAATCTCTCTCGATATATTCTCGGCCTTCTTGACCAGAACACTATCAAGTTCATGCCTGGAAAATTGGAAATCTCACACCGCTTTGGCTTGACTGAACAAATTGTCGTTTATCCAGGCAATTGCCTGGATTTTTTAAAAACTGTTCCAGATAATACTTTTCAACTGGTGGTAACATCCCCTCCGTACAACATCGGGAAGGAATACAAAAAAATTAACCTTCGGACAAGTACTCTCAACGGTTCCTTCAGTGATTCTTGGCATCGAACCCTAGTTTCGAGATTCAGGGAATTCAATCGACATAAACAAAAAAGGGGACCGCTCCCGCGATCCCCCAAGACCTCCAAGCGAAAGAAAGAGGTCAATCAGATGTAGTCACCCTTGTAACTTTCCAACGTCTTGATGTAGTTGGCGCGCTCGAAGGCGGTCGGATCGGCGACATTGTGCTGACTCATCGAGCCCTTCATCTGCGCCACCGACACGTAGCGGTGCATTTCCATCCAGGTTCGCAAACCGTCGCGCAGGGTGGTCAGATAATCGATGCCGTTCTTGAGCAGCGCCGAGGTGGTCATCACCGCATCGGCGCCCGCCATCAGGTATTTCACCACTTCGACCGGCGTATGCACGCCACGGGTCGCGCCCAGCGACGCCCGCAGCCGCCCGTATAAAACCGCGATCCACAGCAACGGCAGACGGATCTCGTCCGGCGTGCTCAGATGCAGATTTGGCGCCACCTCCAGCTTGTCCAGATCGAAATCCGGCTGGTAGAAGCGGTTGAACAGCACCAGCGCGTCGGCGCCGGCATCGTCCAGCGCCTTGGCCATCGAGCCGATGGCGCTGAAGAACGGACTCAGCTTCACCGCCACCGGCACGGTCACCGCCGCCTTCACCGCCCGGACGATTTCGACGTAACGCTGCTCGACCTCGCGGCCACCGGTGGTCAGATCGGCGGGGATGTAATAGATGTTGAGTTCGATGCCTTTGGCCCCCGCCTCTTCCATCAGCTTGGCGTAATCGATCCAGCCGGTGTTGGTGATGCCGTTCAGGCTGCCGATGATCGGGATGTCCACCGCCTCGGACGCCCGCCGCAGCAGGTCCAGATAGCTGTCCGGACCGACCGTGTAGTCGTCGATCTCCGGAAAATAGTTCAGCGATTCGGCGAAGCTCTCGGTACCGGCGGTCATCAGGTATTCGAGGGCGGCGGTCTCGTGCTTCAACTGTTCCTCGAACAGCGAGAACATGACCACGGCCG
>DGFE01000219.1 GCA_002391525.1 Competibacteraceae bacterium UBA3908 | reverse complement strand
CCGGCGCCGGTGGCGACGACGATGCCCACCGGCCCCTCGCGCAGTACGGTTCCGGGAAGAGCGGCGACCGGCTCCGCTTCAGCCCGCGCCCGCCAGATGCGCAGCGACCGGCCATCCGCTTGGGTCTGGGCGACCGGATGCGGATTGAACGCCAGCACCCGCCGCTCCAACTCCAGGGCCGGCCGGGCCCAGTCCAGCTCGGCCTCGGCCTTTTCCAGCTTGGGCGCGTAAGTGGCCCGGGTATCGTCCTGGGGTTCCGGGGTCAGGCGACCCAGCAGCAGGTCCGGCAGCACCGTCCGCAGCGTTTCGGCTCCCAGCACGGCCAACCGGTCGTGCAACTCGCCGCCAGTCGTTCCCCGTGGAATCGGGCAGGACGCGCGGGCGTAGACGGGGCCGGTATCCAGGCCGGCTTCCATCCGCATGATGCAAACGCCGGTCTCGGCATCGCCGGCCAGGATGGCCCGCTGGATCGGCGCCGCGCCGCGCCAGCGCGGCAGCAGCGATGCGTGAACGTTGACGCAACCCAGTCGGGGAATGGCCAGCACCGCCGGCGGCAGGATCAGGCCGTAGGCGGCGACCACCAGCAAATCCGGGGCCAGGGCGGCCAGTTCGGCCTGGACGACGGGATCGCGCAAGCTGACCGGCTGGCGCGTGGGGATGCCGGCGGCCAGCGCGTGGATTTTCACCGGACTGGCGCGCGGTTGGCGGCCGCGGCCAGCGGGCCGGTCCGGCTGGGTGTAGACGGCGGCGGGCGAATAGCCGTCCGCCACCAGAAGCCGCAGGCTCGGAACGGCGAATTCGGGGGTGCCCGCGAAGATCAACCGCGGCGAGGTGGTCGTCATGCGCTATTGGATCGAACGGGGACGCCGCCGGCTCCCGGAAGCCGGTCGGCGTCGATCAGGGGAATAAACGGAGTGATCGCGCGGCTGGATTCGCCCATGCTTCAGGACGCGCGCGCTTCGTGACGGGCCTGCTTTTCCAGCTTCTTGCGAATACGGTCACGCTTCAGCGCCGACAGATAATCCACGAACAGTTTACCGTTCAGATGATCGATTTCGTGCTGGATGCACACCGCCAGCAAGCCGCGGGCATCCAGCTCGAACGGTTCGCCGTCGCGATCCAGCGCGCTGACCCGCACCCGCTCGGCGCGCCGGACCGTTTCGTAGAAACCCGGCACCGACAGACAACCCTCTTCCGACTCGCTTTCGCCCTCCCGCTCCAGCAGGGTCGGATTGATGAACACCAGCGGCTGATTCTTCTCTTCGGACAGGTCCATCACCACGATCCGTTTCTGGACGTTGACTTGAGTCGCGGCCAGACCGATGCCCGGCGCCGCGTACATGGTCTCCAGCATGTCGTCGACGAGGGCGCGCACGCCGTCATCGACGGTTTCCACCGCCAACCCCGGTTTGCGCAGCCGGGGATCGGGGTAATGCAGTATGGTCAATTGCGCCATGACAACTCCGTGAACGCCCCATTTGATCGTTCAACTGTCTTTGCGGGTGGAAATCATACGAGAAACCCCGGTATGGGGGCTATACTTTGCGTGATGGGGGTGATCCGCTACACTCCCGCCCGTTCCTCCTAAGGATGAGCAAGGACCATGAACATCACGCGTTCCTCAAGGCATCTCGGGACCGCCCTGTCGCTGGCGACGGCGCTCCTGCTTGGATCGTGCGCCCAAACGCCTTCCCAACAGCCTGAAACCCGCCCGACCAGCGACGAGCCGTCCCCGCTGTCGGCAGCGGCCGCGGCTGGCGCCGGCGTGGCCGTTGCCGAAGCGCCGGTCGCGCTGCGGCCCGATCACCCGCAGACCTACACCGTGGTTGCCGGCGACACGCTGTGGTCAATCGCTCAGCGGTTTCTCCAGCATCCCTGGCAGTGGCGGCAAATCTGGCGACAAAATCCCCAGATCCGCGATCCCAACCGGATCTATCCGGGCGACGTGCTCCGTTTCAGCTACGATCCCAGCGGCAAGCCGCGGCTGGAAGTTGCCGAACGCGAGGAGGTGCCGCTGCTCAAGCTGTCGCCGGAAGTGCGGGTCGAGACCCTGACCCAACCCATTCCGCCGGTGCCCCGCGACGCGGTCGAGTCGTTCCTGACCCGCGCCGAGATTCTCAGCGAGGCCAACTGGCGCAAGATGCCCTACATCGTGGCCGACGATGACGAGCAGGCCGTCTACGCCGACCGCGACCGGGTTTACGCCCGTGGCGCCAGTTTCGACCAGCCCCGCTATCAGGTGTTCCGTCCCGGCGAGGAATTGCGCGAGCCGGGTTCCGGCCGTTCCCTGGGGGTGGCCGGCATCTATCTGGGTCAGGCGGTCCTGGAGCGGGACGAGGACCCGGCCAGCTTTTTACTGGCCAACACCATCGCCCCGGTTCGCGCCGGCGACCGGTTGCTCGAGATCGAGCCGGAGCGTGAACTGTACAGTTTCGAGCCGCACCCGGTTCCACCGGATACCGAGGGTTCCATCATCGCCAAACTCGATGCCGACGTTACCCAGATCACCCAATACAGCAGCGTCATCATCAACCTGGGCGCCCAGGAGGGACTCGAACCCGGCCACGTCCTGGCCATTTTCGGCAAGAACCGGGAAGTCGAGGACCCGGTGTCCGGCGGGAGCGTGAAACTGCCCGGCGAGCGGGCCGGTCTGCTGATGGTCTACAAGGTCCAGGATCTGGTCAGCTATGGACTGGTGATGCAGGCCGAGCGCGCCATCCGGCTCCAGGATCGGGTGACCACGCCCTGAACCGGGACGCTTCGCCGCCGGCCGCCGACCCGGCCTGGTTGCTGGCCTTGTTGCGGGCGCCGGGCATCGGCCCGGCCCGTTTCGCCCGGTTGCTGGAGCATTTCGGCTCGGCGGCGGCGGCACTGGCCGCCGACCGCGCCGAATGGGCGCGCCTGGGCTTGCCCGATACGGCGCTCGACTATTTGCGCCATCCCGACTGGCGGCAGGTCGAACGGGATCTGGCCTGGCTGGAACGGCCCGGCAATCATCTGCTGCAACTGGACGACGCGCGCTATCCGCCGCTGCTGCGGCAAATCGCCTATCCGCCGCCCCTGTTGTTCGTCCACGGCGACCCGGATTGCCTGCGAGCACCGCAACTGGCCATCGTCGGCACCCGCAATCCCACCCCGCCCGGGCGGGAAACCGCGCACCGCTTCGCCGCCCATCTGGCCGAGGGCGGCCTGGTCATCACCAGCGGGCTGGCGCTCGGCATCGACGCCGCCGCCCATCAGGGCGCCCTGACCGGCGGCCGGACGGTCGCGGTGATGGGCACCAGTCTGGACCAGGTCTATCCCGCCAGGCACCGGGATTTGGCCTACGCCATCGCCGAACGCGGCGCGCTGGTGTCGGAGCTGCCCATCGGCACGCCGGCGCTGGCCGAGAATTTTCCGCGGCGCAATCGCCTGATCAGCGGGCTGGCGCTGGGTGTGCTGGTGGTGGAGGCCGCCCTCCAGAGCGGTTCGTTGATCACTGCCCGCCTGGCTCTCGATCAGGGCCGGGAAGTCTTCGCCATTCCCGGCTCGATTCACAACCCCCTGGCCAAGGGCTGTCATGCGCTGATCCGCCAGGGCGCGAAGCTGGTGGAAACGGCGAACGATATTCTGGAGGAGCTGGGTTCCCTCGCGGCGGCCGGCGCCGGCGAACCCGCCACCCTGGCCAGCGCGACGGCAACGCCGGACGCGCTGGACGACGACTACCGGCGGTTGCTGGCGGCGCTGGGCGATGAGCCGGCGGGGGTCGATCTGCTGGTGGAACGCTGCGGATTGACGGCGGAAGTGGTTTCCTCCATGCTGCTGATTCTGGAACTGGAAGGTTACGTGGCAGCCGTCCCTGGCGGCTTGTACTGCCGCCTGAAACCCTGAATGGCGGTCTCCGTCCTCGACGGGCGGAGACCTCGCGCGCCGGCCAACCTTGCCGCGCGCCCGCGCCCACGCCGGATGGCGGGGGCTTTTGTACCGCCAAGACGAGCACCGGAATGAAAGAAAACGTGCTGGACGTGCTGATGTACCTGTTTCAGAACTATATGGACGACGATGCGGATGCCGATCCCGACCGCGAATCCATCCAGACCGAATTGCTGGCCGCCGGCTTTCCCTCGCGGGAAGTCCAGCAGGCGTTCGAGTGGCTGGACAGCCTGACCGACCGGCAGGCGGTTCCGCTGCCGGTCAATCCCTGTTCCTGCCGCATCTACGTGGAGCAGGAACTGGTCAGGCTGAACGTGGAATGCCGGGGATTTCTGTTGTTTCTGGAACAGAGCGCCATTCTCAGCTCGGAAACCCGCGAGCTGGTCATCGACCGGGTCATGGCGCTGGAGACCGACGACATCGGCCTGCATCAGTTGAAATGGATCATCCTGATGGTGCTGTTCAACCAGCCCGGCCAGGAAGAAGCTTACGCCTGGCTCGAAGATCTGGTATTCGACGAAGTCCCCGGCTACCTTCATTAAGCCTGCGTTCAGCAAGCATCCGCGCGCCTCGCCTGAATTCCCGCCGCGCCGGCGGGTCTTAGCGGGTGGCATTACCTTCATTCCAGTCACCCACGCTACAGTCATGAGCAAAAACCTGGTCATCGTCGAATCGCCGGCCAAGGCGAAGACGATCAAAAAATATCTGGGCAAGGATTTCGAGGTTCTGGCTTCCTACGGTCACGTGCGCGATCTGGTCCCCAAGGAAGGCGCGGTCGATCCGGAGCGCGACTTCGCCATGAAGTACCAGGTCATCGACAAGAACGAGCGGCATGTCGAGGCCATCGCCAAGGCGGCCACCAAGGCCGAGGCGCTGTATCTGGCCACCGATCCCGACCGCGAGGGCGAAGCCATTTCCTGGCATCTGTACGAAATCCTCCGGCAACGCAACCTGCTGCGCGACAAACCGGTGCGGCGGGTCGTATTCCATGAAATCACCCAGCGGGCGATTCTGGACGCCGTCGCTCATCCGCGCGGCTTGTCGCTGGACCTGGTCAACGCCCAGCAGGCCCGGCGGGCCCTGGACTATCTGGTCGGGTTCAACCTGTCGCCGTTGCTGTGGAAGAAGATCCGGCCCGGCCTGTCCGCCGGGCGGGTACAATCGCCAGCGCTGCGGATGATCGTCGAACGCGAGGAAGAGATCGAGCGCTTTCAGCCCCGCGAGTACTGGACGCTGGAAGCCGACGCCCTCAAGGCCGGCCAGCCGTTCAGCGCCCGGCTGATCGAGTACGGCGGCGCGAAGCTGACCCAGTTCAGCGTGGCCGACGGCGACCGGGCGCGCGCCATGGAACAGACCTTGCTGGCCGCCGCGCGCGCGCCGCTCGCCGAGTCCGGGTCGACGGCTGACGCCGCGGCGATTGGCCGGCTGCGGGTGGCGCGGGTCGAACGCAAGCAGCGCAAGCGCAATCCGGCGGCGCCCTTCACCACCTCGACCCTGCAACAGGAAGCCTCGCGCAAGCTGGGCTTCTCGACCCAGCGCACCATGCGGGTCGCCCAGCAATTGTACGAGGGGATCGACACCGGCCAGGGCGCGGTGGGCCTGATCACCTACATGCGCACCGACTCGGTCAATCTGGCCCAGGAGGCCCTCGACGAGATCCGGGCGCTGATCGTCCAGCGTTACGGCGCGCACAATCTGCCGGCCAGTCCCCGGCTGTTCAAGACCAAGGCCAAGAACGCCCAGGAGGCGCACGAGGCGATTCGCCCGACCATGGCGGCGGTGACGCCGGAATCGATCCGCGCCCAGCTCAACGCCGATCAGCACGCGCTGTACGAGCTGATCTGGAAGCGCACCGTCGCCTGCCAGATGATTCCCGCCACGCTGGACACGGTCGCGGTGGACCTGGCCTGCGGGCCGGGCAACGGGTTCCGCGCCACCGGCTCGACCGTCGCCGATCCCGGCTTCATGGCGGTGTACCAGGAAGATGTGGATGATCGGAACGACGAGGAGGACGGTCGGGCCCTGCCGCCGTTGCGGGAGGGCGAATGGGTGGACCTGCTGGCCCTGCGGCCAGAACAGCACTTCACCGAACCGCCACCGCGCTATTCCGAGGCCAGCCTGGTCAAGGCGCTGGAGGAATACGGCATCGGTCGACCTTCCACCTATGCCGCCATCATCTCGACCCTGTTGGCCCGCGAGTATGCGGTGCTGGACAGCCGCCGCTTCAAACCGACCGATATGGGCCGCATCGTCAACCGCTTTCTGACCCGGCATTTCACGCAATACGTGGATTACGAGTTCACCGCCCGGCTGGAAGACGAACTGGACGCGGTCTCGCGCGGCGAGGAGGATTGGTTGCCGCTGATGCGGGCCTTCTGGGATCCGTTCAGGCAACGGGTCGAGGAGAAAGCGGAAAACGTCTCGCGGCAGGACGTGGTGCAGGGTCGTGAACTGGGGCGCGATCCCAAGACCGGCAAGCCAGTCTCGGTGCGGATGGGCCGGTTCGGACCGTTCGCTCAGATCGGCGTCAAGGACGACCCCGACAAGCCGCGGTTCGCCAGCCTGCGGCCGGACCAGCGGATGGACACGGTTACGCTGGACGAAGCCCTGGCCCTGTTCCAGTTGCCGCGCGAACTTGGCGTCACCCCGGACGGCGAGCCGATCCAGGCCAATGTCGGTCGGTTCGGACCCTACGTGCGCTACGGCAAGAATTACGTCTCGTTGAAGAACGAGGATCCCTACACCGTCAGCCGCGAGCAGGCCCTGGAACTGATCGCCGCCCACCGGCAGGCGGCGGCCAACAAGGTTCTGCAGGCATTTCCAAACTCGCCCCTCCAGATTCTGAACGGCCGGTTCGGACCCTACATCACCGACGGCAAGAAAAACGTCCGGCTGCCCAAGGGTCGCGAGCCGGCCAGTCTGACTCTGGCCGAATGCGAAGCGCTGGTGCGCGAAGCGCCCGACAAGAAACCGGCTGCCCAGCGCCGTACAACCAAAACCTCAACGACCAAGGTCTCCACGGCCAAGACATCGACCGGCAAAACCGCCGCGGCCAAGACATCGACCGGCAAGACCGCCGCGGCTAAAACATCGACCGCCAAGGCTTCGACCGCCAAGGCGTCGTCGAATCGGAGCTGATGTGAACGGGCTGCGACTGCGCGCCGCCGCCCGCGTGATTCGGGCCGGCGGCATCGTCGCCTATCCCACCGAGGCGGTTTTCGGCCTGGGCTGCGATCCCCGCAACGAACAGGCGGTGCGGCGACTGCTGGCGCTCAAGCGCCGCCCCGCGAGCAAGGGCCTGATTTTGATCGCGGCCAACTTTGAGCAACTCACTCCTTTTCTCCAGCCCTTGACCCCGTCCGACCAGGCTCGGATCGCCGCTACCTGGCCCGGCCCTTACACGTGGTTGATCCCTGCCCGGACCGCGACGCCGCGCTGGCTGCGGGGTCGGCACGACACCCTGGCGGTGCGCGTGACCGCTCATCCGCTGGCGGCGGCGCTGTGCCGGGTTTGCGGACATCCCCTGGTCTCCACCAGCGCCAACCTGAGCGGCCGACCATCGGCCCGCGGCGCGCTGGCGGTCCGTCGACAACTGGGACGCCATCTCGACTACGTGCTGCCCGGTCCGACCGGGGGCGCGGCCAAGCCTACGGAAATCCGGGATCTAAGAACCGGGCGACGGGTGCGCGGCGGTTGAGCGGCCGCTCGCGCCCGGAGAATCCATCGACGCCGGAAACGCCACGGAACCCCCGCGCCTCACAAGGGACCGACCAGTTGCCCGTCGGCGATGCGCCGCTTGCGCCCGGTCGCTGCAGCGCGGGATCACGCGGTTTGCTTTTCCCACCGATAGAGCCGCAGCGGCGGAATGTTGAGAAGCTCCACTTCAACCCGCGCTGGCCCCAGCAGCGGGCGCGCGAGGTTCTCGACGAGGTTGCTTACCTGGTACGCCACGAAGCGCCCTTCAGCGGCGAGTACCGAAGAAATCGTCTCGATAATCCTCGATCCCATGCCGCGCCCAATCATGGAAAACGGTATTCCCGAAACGACCACATCGGGGGCGGGCAGCCCGTACAACGAGAGAATCTCCCGCAGTTCCTGGGCGCTGCCGCAATGCACGGTCAGTCGGGAATCCTCGATGCGCCGGAGCAGGGCGCAGAACTGCCGATTGATCTCGATGCTCAAGAGTCTGGCCTCGGGCGACATGGCACGCAGGATCGCCCGGGTCGTGCCGCCAACGCCGGCCCCCAATTCCACTACGGTCTGGGCCGACCGCGTTTCCGCCAGTTCCACGATGCGCCGTTCGAGAAAGCGCGAGCTGGGAATGACGGATACCACCTGACGGGGATGCTTCAGGAATTCCTGCAAAAAGATAACTTGGCTATTCATTTGGCTTGGTTTTTCATTTTGGTTTTCACAGGACTTACGCGGCACAGCCATATGTAGGGTGGGCAGTGCCCACCCTACACCTACGGGTAGTATTTAATCATACGATTTGCGTAAGTCCTGTTTCATTTGGCTGTACCGTGGTACCGCCCCTCGCGCAACCTCGCTCTCCCAAGGATCGCCGAGCACGGGGTCTAACGCACTCAATTTCTCGATTCCCGCTCGTCCAGCATCGCAATGACGTGCGTCAGCAGCGCCTTGACCCGCGCCATGCCGCTTTGCAGGTTCCGCTCGATCTCGGCCATGCTAATCTCGCCCGCCGCCTTGCCCGCCGCCCGGTTGGCGACCACGGCGCACGCGGCATACCGCAGTCCGAGTTCGCGCGCCAGCGCCGCTTCCGGCATCCCGGTCATGCCGACGATGTCGCAGCCGTCCCGTTCCAGCTTGCGGATTTCCGCCGCCGTTTCCAGTCGCGGCCCCTGCATCGCCGCGTAAGCGCAGGATTCGCGCGCTTCCAGATTCAACGCGCGGGCGGCCTCGATCAGTCGCGCCCGCAGTTCGGGGCAATAGGGCTCGGTGAAGTCGATGTGGGTGACGTGGCTCAGGTTGTCCTCGAAAAAGGTGCAGTGCCGGCCCCAGGTGTAATCCACGAGCTGATCCGGGAAAGCCAGAACGCCCGGCGCCATGTCGTCCCGAATCCCCCCCACCGCCGCCACGGCGATGATCCGTTTTACTCCGATCCGGTGCAGCGCCCAGAGATTGGCCCGGTAGTTGATCTTGTGCGGCGGGAGGGTGTGGTGCTGGCCGTGCCGGGCCAGGAACGCCACGGCGCGGCCACCCAACTCGCCGTGGATCAGGGGGCTGGACGGTTCTCCGTAGGGCGTGGACAGGGTTTCCCGGCGGGTGATTCGCAGGGTGTCCAGAGCGGTGAGGCCGGTGCCTCCGATGATGGCGACGGCTGGGGTCATGTCATGGCTGCTCACGAGCGGGGTTGCGACGGGGGATCGAAAGCGATGTTCACCGGGCGATCAGGCGCGAACGGCGTAAATGGCCGGCAGCTGGCGCCAGTACTCCTTGTAGTCCATGCCGCAGCCGAACACATAGCGGTCCGGCACGTCCAGGCCGGCGAAATCCACGGTCAGGCCCGGAACCTTGCGCTCGTGCCGCTTGTTCACCAGCACCGCGCTGTACACCGCCGCCGCGCCCTGCCGGCGCACTTCGTCCAGGATCGCCTTGAGGGTGTCGCCCTCGTCAAAAATGTCGTCCACCACCAGTACGGCTTGGCCGGCCACCGCCGGCCGCGGGCGGGCGATCCAGTCGATTTCGCCGCCGCGCGTGCCGCTGCGATAGCGGGTGGCGTGCAGATAGCCGACCCGCAGTGGAAACCGCAGGCGCGTCAGCAGGCGCGCGGTGGTCACGAACGCACCGTTCATCACCATCAGCACCAGCGGATCGCTGCCTTCCAGTCGAGCGGCGATGGCGGCGGCCAGGCGATCCAGAGCGGTTTCGATCTGTTCCGGCGGGCACAACAATTCGGCCTCGCGCAACACGGCGAGCGCCTGTTCGGCGGTGATGCTGGACATGACCGCTCCAACGAGTAGGGAGTGGAATGGGAATCCGGGGGGTCCGTGCTCAGATGTCCATCTCCAACAGCGGGAATGTATCGTAATCACGCACCAGGCGACTGGCCCGTTGCCAGACCGGGTCGCGACGCAGCCGCTCCACGGTGAGGTGGCCCCGCCCGTGCAGCCGGATGAGCCGCAACTGGCTGACCGGGTCTGGCGGATGGCGCAGATGATCGAGAATGGCGATGGCGGCGCGGCGGTCGTTGCAGGCCAGCACCATGTCGCAACCGGCCGCCAGCGCGGCGCGGGCCCGTTCCGGCGGCGCTCCGGCCTCCCCCGCGCCCGCCATGTCGAGATCGTCGCTGAAGATGACGCCCTGGAACTCCAGCCGCCGGCGCAGGATGTCCCGCAGCCAGCGCGCCGAAAAACCGGCTGGCCGGTCGTCCACTTGCGGATACAGGACGTGGGCCGGCATCAGCGCCGCCAGTCCGTAATGGATCATTCGCTCGAACGCCAGCAGATCGGCGGCGGCCAAGTCGTGGTAAGCGCGCGGATCTACCGGCAGTTCCAGATGGGAATCGGCGGCGATGCCGCCATGTCCCGGAAAATGCTTGCCCACCGCTTCCATGCCGGCTTTCTGCATTCCGGTCGCGTAGGCGTGGGCCAGATCGGCCACGGCCTCGGGATCGCGGTGGAAGGCCCGGTCGCCGATAATTCCGCTGACGCCGTGGTCCAAGTCCAGTACGGGCGCGAAGCTGAAATCCACCCCGACCGCCCGCAGTTCGGCGGCCATCAGCCAACCGGTGCCCCGCGCGAGCTGCTTGGCGCGCAGCCGGTCCTGGTCGTAAATCTCGCCCAGCCGCCGCACCGCCGGTAGCCGGGTGAAACCGTCGCGGAATCGCTGGACCCGGCCACCCTCGTGGTCGACCGCCACCAGCAACCGCGGTTGGCGCAGAGCGTGGACGGCGGCCGTCAGCGCCGCCACCTGTTCCGGGGACTGATAGTTGCGGCTGAACAGGATGACGCCGCCCACCAACGGATGGCGCAGCAGCTCCCGTTCCTCGGCGGTCAATTCCAAGCCGTCCAGCCCCAGCATCACCGGTCCCAGCGCCATCGTCCGCGCTCCTGTCGCCCCTGTCGAATAAAATGGTTCTATGATAACGCTTTATCCGTCAATCGCCAGTTGCCATGCTTACGTCGACTTTCTCGCGCCGCCGTTCGAGCCCGAACCGCCCGCTGTCGCGGCAGGCCGCCGGTCGCGGGTCGTTGTCCGGCCCGCGGTGGGGGCCGTTTCTGTTGGCGTTGCCGACCGGGGCCAACGCCGATGCCGGCTGGCTTCCGACGCCCGCCGAATTCCACGACATCGTCGCGTCGCTGGTCAACCCCGCCTGGATGCTGATTCCCATCACCCTGCTCGCGGTCGCCACCCTGCTGTGGTCCTGGTCGCAGCGGCGGCAGGCGGCGCGCCGCACCCGGCAGTTGCAGCGGGAGTTGAACGAGCGCCGGCGGGTGGAGATGGCGCTGCGTGAAAGCGAGGCGCGCCTGCGCGACGTGACGGAGGCGGCCAGCGACTGGATCTGGGAGATGGATGAAAATCTGCGCTTTACCTATTTATCGGAACGATTTTTCGCGCTGACCGGCATCGCTCCCCACTACGTGCTGGGTCGCGCCCGCTGGGAGCTGGCGGCGACCGATTCGGACGCCGACCCGCAAAAGTGGCGCCGGCACCGGGAGACCCTGGAAAAGCATCTGCCTTTTCGCGATTTCGTCTATCAGACCCGGCTGAGCGGCAGTCATGGCGAGGGTCGCTACCTGAAGGTCAGCGGCAAGCCCATTCACGACAGTCAGGGCCGATTCATGGGTTATCGCGGCACCGGCACCGACATCACCGAACAGATCAAGGCGGAGGTGGCGCTTTACCAGAGCGAATTGCGCTTGCGGCGCATCATCGACCTGGTGCCGCACATGATTTTCGCCAAGGACCGGCACGGGCATTTCCTGTTGGCCAACCGCGCCACCGCCGACGCCTACGGCACGACCGTCGAGGAACTGGTCAACCGTTCCCATCACATCATTCATGGGGTGGACGAGGAAGTGGAGCGGATGCTGGCCGACGACCTGGACGTCATCGAAAGCCGAACCTCCAAGCTGATCGCCGAGGAAACCTTCACCGACCACGCCGGCCATGTCCGCACCCTGCAAACGATGAAGATTCCCTTCGTCGAGCCGGGCCTGAACGAAACCGCGGTGCTGGGCGTGGCCATCGATATCACCGAACAGAAACGCGCCAAGGAAGAAGTGGCGCGGATGCGGCTCTATCTCAAGAACATCATCGACTCGATGCCGTCGGTTCTGATCGGCGTCGATCCCTGGGGCTATATCACGGTGTTGAACCAGCCCGCCGAACAGGCCGGCGGCGTCTCGTGGGAGACGGCGCAGGGCCGGTTCTTCGGCGATGTCTTCCCGCAGTTGAAAGGCCAGTTCAAGCAGGTGCGGCAGGCGATCCGCCACGGCCAACCGATCAAGACTCCGCGGATGACGCTGGACGTGCAGGGCGAACTGCACTACGCCGATGTCATGGTCTATCCTCTCAGGGCGGACAGCGCGAGCGGGGCCGTGATCCGGATAGACGACGTGACCGCCCGGGTTCGGATTGAATCCATGATGGTGCAGACCGAGAAAATGCTGTCGGTCGGCGGGCTGGCGGCCGGCATGGCGCACGAGATCAACAATCCGCTCGGCGCGATCCTGCAGGGCAGCCAGAACATTCTGCGGCGCATCGCGCCGGACCTGTCCCAGAATCGCGCGGTGGCCGACGCCTTGGGCCTGGATCTGAACCAGCTCAACCGCTATCTGCAGGAGCGCGGTATCCTGCGGTTCCTGGAAGGCATTCGCGAAGCCGGCGCCCGGGCGGCCAAGATCGTCGCCGACATGCTGTCGTTCAGCCGGCGCAGCGAAGCGCGGTTCGTCCCCGTGGATCTGCAAGATTTGCTGGAAACCGTATTGCGGTTGGCGGCCAGCGACTACGATCTGAAAAAGAAGTACGATTTCAAGCGAATCGCCATCCGGCGCGATTACGATCCCACGCTGCGCCTGGTGTATTGCGACAAGACGGAAATCGAGCAGGTGATCCTGAATCTGCTCAAGAACGCGGCCCAGGCCATGGCCGAAGAGGGCACGCCAGCGCCCGCCATCACCCTGCGTACCCTGCGCGAACCGGACTATGTTCTGATCGAAGTGATTGACAACGGTCCCGGCATGGACGACAAAACCCTCAAGCGGGTTTTCGAGCCCTTTTTCACCACCAAGGAGGTGGGCGTCGGGACGGGCCTGGGGTTGTCGGTGTCCTACTTTATCGTCACCGAGCAACATAACGGCCGGCTGTCGGTCACGTCCAGGCCAGGACAGGGCACCCGCTTCAGCATTCGCCTGCCTTCGCTGCGGAAAGCGCTATCATGACCAGTTGGGTTTTGATCGTTGACGACGAGGAAATGATTCGGGAAAACTTGAAGGCGTATCTCGAAGACGAAGGCCTGGGGGTGGCGGCGTTCGAGTCCGCCACCCATGCGCTGGGCTGGCTGCGAGACGACAGCGCCACCTGTCGGGTGTGCATCATGGATATGCGCCTGCCCGACATGGACGGCAATACCGCCATCCGGATTTTCCACCAACTGTATCCCGAGATGGAGTTCCTGATCCATACGGGCTCCTCCAGCTACAGCCTGCCCGAGGATCTGCGCGCCATGGGCCTTGACAACGACCGGATTTATCACAAGCCCCTGGGCGACATGGCGCCGTTGGCGGCGGCGGTGCGCGCGCTGGCGATATCGCGAGAGATCCAGCCATGAACGGCAAACCCGCGCGCATCCTGATGATCGACGACGAGCAGCTGGTCCGCGAAATCCTCACCTTCTATTTGGAAGACAGCGGGTTCGAGGTGATCCAGGCCGGCGACGGCGCGACCGGCATCGAACTGATCCGGCGCGAGCAGCCCGAACTGGTGTTGTGCGATCTGCGGATGCCGGGCATCGACGGCTTGCAGGTACTGGCCACGGTGACCCGCGAGTTTCCCGAGTTGCCGATCCTGGTGGTGTCCGGCCTGGGCGGCATGAGCGACGCGATTCAGGCGCTCAAGCTGGGCGCCTGGGACTACGTCACCAAGCCCATCGAGGATATGGCGGTGCTGGAGCACGCCATCGCCCACGCTCTGGAGCGCGCCCGGCTGCGGCGGGAAAACCGCGAGCATCGCGAACATCTGGAAGCGGTCAACGACCAGCTGCGGCAAACCGTGCGCCAATTGCGGGAAGACGAGGCGGCGGCGCGCCGCATCCAGTTCCAGTTGCTGCCGGAAAACGATAAAGTCTACCGTAACTACCGGTTCAGCCGTCATCTGCTGACCTCGCAGTATCTGAGCGGCGATTTCGTGGATTATTTCCCTATCGACGGCGACCATCTCGGGTTCTACATCGCCGACGTGTCCGGCCACGGCGTGTCGTCGGCTTTCGTCACGGTGATGCTCAAAAGCTATATCGGCCGCTATCGGGAACTGCACCGGCAGAACCGCGACCGGGGCATCCTCAATCCCGCCGAGACCCTGAGTCGGCTGAATCGGGAAATCTTCGGCTGCCACATGGATAAATATCTGACCATGTTTTACGGCGTCATCGACCGGCCGGCCAACCAACTGCGCTACAGCAGCGGCGGCCAGTTTCCCTTTCCGATCCTGTTCGACGGCGAGCAATCGAGTTTTGTCGGCAAGAAAAGCCTGCCTATCGGGCTGTTCGACTTCGCCAACTATCAGGCTGAATTCCTGCAGCTGCCGCCCCGGTTCGCCCTGGTGCTGATCTCGGACGGCATCCTCGAAACCCTGCCGCAAACCAGCCTGCGCGATAAACAGGCGTTCTTGCTGAAAACGGTTTGCGGCATCGAGCTGACCGTCGGTAATCTGATCCAGGCGCTGGACCTGGATCGCTCCGGTCCCTTGCCGGACGATGTGACCCTGCTGCTGGTCGAGAGGACGGAGTGACATGGAGGACGGGGCCGCTTTTTACGTCAGGCAGGGCAACACCTACATCCTCAAGCTGGTCGGCGATATCCGCTATACCATGGGTTGCGCGCTGGGAGATTTTCTGGATGGCCTGTTCGCGCGCGTCGATTACGACGACATCGTCGTGGACATGACCCAGACGCACTCCATCGACAGCACCAGCCTGGGCCTGTTGGCCAGGATCGCCAATTTCAGCCGCAACCGCTTCGCCCACAAAACTACGCTGCTGTCCACCAATCCCGATGTCAACCAAGTCCTGGACACCCTGGGGTTCTACGACATCTTCGATGTCCGCGACACCGGGGCGACCATCTCGGCGACCTTGCAGCGATTGTCCGCTGCGGATCCGTGCAAGGATGAACTGACCCGGATCGTGTTCGAGGCCCATCGCACGCTCAGCGAACTCAATCCCCGCAACCAGGAAACGTTCAGGAACGTCGTCGAAAGCCTGCGGCCCAAGTTGAGCGGGCATTGAGCGTTCCGACCGATCCTGGCGCGCATCGGGCCGCCTCGGCGGCGGACGGAAACCACGGCGGGCCGGCGACCGGGCGCCCTGTTGGGGGCTGGCGGGCTCCGTCTCAGTCGGCGATGAACACCCGGTCGCCCGCCGCCACCTGCTCGAACAGCGCCAGCAGGTCCCGGTTGCGCATGCGGATACAGCCGTGCGACAACGGCACCCCCGTGGGCGCGGGGTCCGGGCAGCCGTGAATGTAGATGAACCGGCGCAGGGTATCGCAGTCGCCGCCGCGATTGCGGCCCGGTTCCAGCCCGGTCAACCACAGAATCCGGGTCAGAATCCAGTCCCGCTCCGGCTGGCGGGCCGCCAGTTCCGGGCCGTAAAGTTCGCCGGTGGGCCGCCGACCGACGAATACCGTATCGAGCGGCAGCCCGGCGCCGATCTTGATGCGGATCCGGTGCCAGCCGCGCGGGGTGCAGCCGCTGCCGCGCCGTTCGCCGGGACCGTTGCGGGCGGTGGACACCGGATAGACCGCCAGGGGCGTTTCGCCCGCCAGCAGCGTCAGTCGCTGGTCGGGAATGCTGATGTGGATCAGGCGCTCGGTCATGACCAGGTGTTGTAGGGATGCCGGGCCAGTCGCGAGTTGTAGTAGCGGATGTCGTGCGAGACGTCCTCGCCCAGCCAGTCCGGTCGGGCGAACGGTTCGTCGGGGCGGCTCAATTCCACCTCCGCCACGATCAGGCCGGCGTTGTCGCCGGCGAATTCGTCGATCTCCCAGACATGCTTGTCGTGGCGCACGAAATGGCGGGTTTTCTCCAGCAGCGGCTTTTCGCACAGGATATCGAGAATTTCCTCGGCCTCGGCCAGCGGGATGGCGTATTCGTACTCGCTGCGCTGAATGCCCAGCGTTCCGCTCTTGATGTTGAGAAAGCCTTGGTCGCCCGCGACTCGCACTCGCACCGAACAGCGGGCGTCACTGGTCAGGTAGCCCTGCCGCAGCCGCGCCGAACGCTCGACCTGCTGTCGCCAGCGGTCGTCGCGGACCAAGAACTTGTGTTCGATTTCAATGCCCATGGCGCAAACCCGTCGCGTTGAATTTTCCAGCCCGCATGGTAGGACAGACGTGGCGCTTTGTGTATGCTTGATCGATTCATGCCACTGGAGGAAAGCCGCGTGAGCGACGCCGATCCCGATCAATTGCCGCTGCTCGACGAGGAGATCATCGCCGAACTGCGCGAAGTCATGGAAGACGAATTCGCCGATCTGCTCCAGGGCTTTCTGAGCGACCTGCCGCTCCAGCTGAACCGGCTGCAAACCGCCATCGCCCAGGGCGATGGCGACGGACTCTACCATATCGCGCACAAATTCAAATCCAGTTGTGGCTGCCTGGGCGCGGCGCGGTTGATGGAGTTGATCCAGCGCCTGGAGCTGGCGGGGCGGCGGAACACGCTGGACGACGCCGCGGAGCTGTTGCGACACGCCCGGACCGTCGCCGCCGCCACGGTCGCCGGATTGCACGCCCGGCTCGATTGAATGCGCTCGACAGTCGGCCCGCGCCGTCCGCCGCCGGGGAACAACCGGGAACCCCCCCTGTCCGAACATCGTCGCCCGCGCCGTCCGCCGCCGGGGAACAACCGGGAAGCCCGCCCATGTCGGAACATCGCCATACCAACCGGCTGATTCACGAAACCAGTCCCTATCTGCGCCAGCACGCCCACAATCCGGTGGCTTGGCGGCCCTGGGGCGAGGAAGCCCTGGAGCAGGCCCGCCGCGAGGGTAAACCGATCCTGCTGTCCATCGGTTATTCGGCTTGTCACTGGTGCCACGTCATGGCCCACGAATCCTTCGAAGACGAAGCCACCGCCCGGGTGATGAACGAACTGTTCGTCAACGTCAAGGTGGATCGCGAGGAACGGCCCGATCTCGACAAGATTTACCAGACCGCCTTCCAGTTGTTGCACCGACGGGCCGGCGGCTGGCCGCTCACGATGTTTCTGACTCACGACGACCAGACGCCGTTCGTCGGGGGAACCTATTTTCCCAAGTCGCCCCGCTACGGAATGCCGGCCTTCATCGATGTCCTGCGCCGGGTCAGCGACCACTACCGTCGGCACTCGCGGGAAATCCGCGAACAGAATCAAGCGTTGCTGGCGGCGCTGCGCGCCGAAATCGCCGCTCCGCTCGCCATCGGCGCAGCCGGCCTGACCGCCGCTCCCTTGCGGGCGGCGCGCGATCAGGGGGTTCGTAACTTCGATCCGGTTCACGGCGGCTTCGGGGGCGCACCCAAGTTTCCTCACCCGACCAGCCTGGAACGGCTGCTGCGGCAGTGGGCCGCCAGCGTTCGGTGCGGCGAACCGGACCGGCAGGCCGAAACCGTGGCGCTGTTCACCCTGCGCCAGATGGCGCTGGGCGGGATTTACGACCAGCTCGGCGGCGGGTTCTACCGCTACTCGGTGGATGCCGAATGGCAAATCCCGCATTTCGAGAAGATGCTGTACGACAACGGCCCGCTGCTGGCGCTGTACGGCCAAGCCTGGCAGGCGACCCGGGACCCCTTGTTTCGGACGGTCGCCGAGGAAACCGGCGAGTGGGTGATGCGAGACATGCAAGCGCCGGACGGCGGCTATTTCGCCACCCTCGACGCCGATTCCGAGGGCGAGGAGGGCAAGTTCTATCTGTGGACTCCCCGACAGGTCGAGGCGCTGCTGGATGCCGACGAGTACGCGGTCATCGCCGCGCATTACGGTCTGGATCGACCGCCCAATTTCGAGAATCACGCCTGGCATTTGCGGGTCGCCGCCGAGCTGCCGGAACTGGCGGCGCGCCGGCAGGATGCCGACCCGGCCCGGATGCGGGACCGGCTCGCCTCCGGTCGCCGCAAGCTGCTCGAGGCCCGCTCGCAACGGGTCTGGCCGGGCCGCGATGAGAAAATTCTCACCGCCTGGAACGGCCTGATGATCCGGGGCATGGCCATCGCCGGCCGCCATTTGGGACGGGCGGATTTCGTGACGTCGGCGGAGCGCGCGCTCGATTTCTGCCGCGCCCGGCTGTGGCGGGACGGACGGCTGCTGGCGGTCCACAAGGACGGGCAGAGCCGATTGAACGCCTATCTGGACGACTATGCGTTTCTGATCGATGGTATCCTGGAACTGCTGCAATGCCGCTGGCGCGATGGCGATCTGGACTTCGCGCTGGCGCTGGCCGAGGTGCTGTTCGACCAATTCGAGGATCGCCAGGCGGGCGGTTTCTACTTCACCGCCGCTGACCACGAGCGACTGATTCAACGACCCAAACCCGCCCATGACGACGCCCTGCCGGCCGGTAACGGCATCGCCGCGCAAGTGCTGCTGAAGCTGGGGCATCTCACCGGCCGAACCGCCTGGCCGGACGCGGCCGAGCGGACCCTGCGCTGGGCGTGGCCGGTGATCGAGCAGGCGCCCACCGCCTGCAACGCCATGCTGACTGCGCTGGAGGAGCATCTGGAACCGGCACAGATCATCGTGCTGCGCGGCGAGCCGGCGGCGCTGGAGGAGTGGCGGGATCGTTGCGTCAAACCCTACGCGCCGCGCCGGCTGACGCTGGCCATTCCCGCCGTCGCCCGCGTACCGGCCGGGCTGCTGGCCGAGCGGCGGGCCGGCGCGGCGCCGGTGACCGCTTACGTCTGCAGCGGGCTGGAATGCCGACCACCGATCACGACGATGGACGAGTTGGAACGGGAACTGGCCGGAATGGAGGCGTCCAGCCCTTGACCAGTGCCGCCCACAGAGTCCGGGAGCTTGGTTCCCGGGCGCAAGACGCGCGGCGCGATGGGGCAAAAATAACGAAGCGTAGGCGCTACGCCGCCACACCTCATATAATGATTATGAAGAGGGTAGACTCCAGGCAGCAACCAAGCTCAGCGCTCTCCCGGAACGCCCGGGCTGTTCGGCGAGAGCGCGTTCACAATCCCACTTTGGAGAGAGTACACAACCATGAGCATCCATCTTTACTTCTCGCTGATTCCCGAAGCGCTGATCGCCTCCATGCTTGGCCCCGAGCAATTCGGGCAATATTACGCAACCGGCCATAAATACAAATCCAAGGGGCAAGCGATTTTTTTCGAGGTCGATCCTTCGTTCCGGCATGAATTCTTCGATATCGACGAGGGCTTCAAGCGTTGTGTGCCACACCCGGACGGCACGCCCAAGAACTCGGTTTACATTTCGGTCTATCGGGTGCTCGAGCATATTCCAGTCGGCGCGCTGGGCAAGCTGTACCTGAGCACGGCCTACGGCCAGACGCTGGGCTTGAGCCGGAGCAACTCGCTGCCCCAGGAGGCGCCGGGTCTGCACATGTACCAGGACCTGGCGCCGGTCAACAGCCTGGTGGTCAGCACGCAAGACCCGGTTGCCTATTATCGGGGCGTCACCAGCCAACCCACCAAATTCATCCGGTTCCCCGGGCTTTGCTTCGTTGAACTCGGGTTGGGCGCGCTGGCGACCGATCCCGTCAACGGACCGGTGGGCGACCTGCCCTACTCGTTCATGCATCACCTGCGTGAAGCCTTGTTGGAGCTGGATCCGCAAAGCAAGCAAAGCAAGCTGGTGCATCGGGTGCATTCCCTGGAATTCCCGTACCGGATGATCAAAAGCGGTCTCTACATGGGTAACGGCCCCGACCTGGCCTTTTACCCGATGCCTTCGCATGATACCTTGCGCCGGGAACACAACTCCTGGTGGCGTTCGGCCAATCTGTGAGGGAAACGCCGCCGTCACGAATTTCCGACGGCGGTTATCGTTGACCGCGGCCGGCTTCGGCACGCGAAGCGCATCGGCCAAGGCCAAAACGACCGCGCCCCGGAGAATGCCCCCGGGGCGCCGAGCGACGAGACTTTGAAGCGGGTTCAGTAAGGCGACCGGTAGTAGCCCGGAGGTGGGCCGTAATCGTAGTTGTAGCCGCGCCACGGGCGGCGATAGGGCCGACGCGGGTAATCGTAATAATTACCCTCCTGATAATCCATCTGGTTGCCAATCGAACCGCCGATCAGCGCGCCGGCCAAACCGCCGGCCACGGCGCCATTTCTATGATCAAGCTGGTGGCCGAGAACCGCGCCAGCGGTCGCGCCCATCAGCGCGCCGTTATGGGTGTTGGAGTATGGCGCTCCCGGTGGAGCGCAGGCGGTGGTCAGGCCCAGGGCCGCGGCCACGAGAGCGAGCTTGAATGGCGTTTTCATGCGGGCTTCTCCAAGGTCAATTCGTGATGGGCTGAGGTAAAAAAGTTGACGGCAGTCACGCACGTGAGTCAACCGCTCGTGGTGACGCCGTCATCAAGACCCACATACACCCACACTGGTCAGGATGCAGTATCCTGCGAACAACGTGAATGTTGCCTGAATGCAATGCGGCCAGGCACCGGCACGCGGAAAACGCGTCAAGGTTCTCAGGCATCGGCGCCGCTTATCAGTCGCGCTTGCAATTCCCGTCCGACGACCGCCGCCCGCCAGCCGTGGCGCAGTGGCGAATCCTCGCTGGCCAGCAGCTTCTCCACATCCCCCCGGTCGGCGATTTCCCGCGGTGGAATGCCGCATTCATTCGCCCGGTGCGCGATCAGTTCCAACAACTCGTCCACCCACGCGCTTTGTTCCGGCGAAAGTCGCGGTCGATGCGACCGGGCTGGCCATGATTCCGGCGGTTCGGCGCGGGCGGCGGCGATCTGCGCCAGCAGCGCTTCGCCATGCTGCCGCCAAGTCGTGACCGGCAGGCCGCGAACGCGCTGCAACTCGTCCAGGGTTTTCGGCAGCCGCCGGCACAGTTCCAGCAGCACGGCATCGCCCAGAATCCAGCGGCGCGGCCGATCCTGGGCGCTGGCCTGTTCCTCGCGCCAGGCCGCCAGCGCCCGTAATACCGCCCGCTGCAAACCGCCGAAACGGTTGTGCTCCCGAACCCGCCGCCAGGCATTCCGGGGTTGCAGCCGATAGCGGTCGGGATGACAGAGCGCCTGGAAATCCTCGGCCAGCAGCTCCAGCCAGCCGCGTTCCCGTAAGGCTGCCAGTTGCCGCGGGTACAGATCCCGCAGGTAGCGCACGTCGTCAGCCGCGTACGCCAGCCATTCCGGCGCCAGCGGCCGGCGGCGCCAGTCGGCGCGGGTGTGGGCCTTGTCCAGCTCCACGCCGAGCAGTTGTTGCACCAGGGCCGCGTAGCCGATCTGACTGCCGCAGCCCAGCACCAACGCCGCCAGTTGCGTATCGAACACGGGCGCCGGCGCCGCACCGCGCAGGTGGAAGAAGATTTCCAGATCCTGGTGCGCGGCGTGCAAGACCTTGACGATGGCCGGGTCGTAGAGCAGCTCCAGCAGGGGATCCAGCGACGGCAACGTCAAAGGATCGATGCAGGCCACCTGGTCGGGGGTGGCGACCTGAACCAGGCAAAGTTGTGGATAGAAGGTCTGTTCGCGGATGAATTCGGTGTCCAGCGCCAGCCAGGCGGCGCCGCGCAGGCGGGTGCAAAAATCGGCCAGCGCCGGTTGATCGACGATATAGAGCAGGTCGCTCATTCCCGTCGCCAGGGGCCGGATTTGCCGCCCGTCTTCTCCAGCAGGCGGATGTCGGTCAGGATCATGCCCCGGTCTACCGCCTTGCACATGTCGTAGACCGTCAGCAGCGCGACCTGCACCGCGGTCAGGGCTTCCATCTCCACCCCGGTGCGGCCACGGGTTTCCACGGTGGCTTGGCAACGGACGGCGTTTTTATCCGCTGCCGGTTCCAAATCCACCGTCACCCGCGTCAACGCCAGCGGGTGACAGAGCGGGATGAGATCGGCGGTGCGCTTGGTGGCCATGATGCCGGCGATGCGGGCGATGCCCAGCACGTCGCCCTTGGCGTGCGCGCCGGCCACGATCCGTTCGAGCGTGGCCGGCCGCATGATAATCCAGCCTTCGGCGACCGCCGTCCGGCGGGTGACGTCCTTGTCGCCCACATCCACCATGTGGGCCTCGCCGGCGGAGTTGAAGTGGCTCAGTTCCGCCACGGTCCTACTTCATTGCCACCAGCAGCGGCACGATCAGCAGGGCGACGATGTTGATGATCTTGATCAGCGGGTTGACCGCCGGGCCGGCGGTGTCCTTGTAGGGGTCGCCGACGGTGTCGCCGGTGACCGCCGCCTTGTGCGCCTCGGAACCCTTGCCGCCGTGGTTGCCGTCCTCGATGTATTTCTTGGCATTGTCCCAGGCGCCGCCGCCGGCGGTCATGGAAATGGCCACGAACAGACCGGTGATGATGGTGCCCATCAGCAAGCCGCCCAGCGCCTTCGGGCCGGCCTCCGGACCCATCAGCCACGCCATGCCGAACGCGACCACGATGGGCGTGAGCACCGGCAGCAACGACGGGATGATCATCTCCTTGATCGCCGCCTTGGTCAGCAGATCCACCGCCCGCGAATAGTCGGGCTTGGTGGTGCCTTCCATGATGCCGGCGATTTCCTGGAACTGGCGGCGCACTTCCAGCACCACCGCGCCGGCGGCGCGGCCGACCGCTTCCATCGCCATCGCCCCGAACAGGAACGGGATCATGCCGCCGATGAACAGGCCGATGATGACCACCGGGTCGGTCAGGGAAAAATCGACCTTGATCTGGGCCAGTTCCAGCTTGTGTTCAAAATCGGCGAACAGCACCAGGGCCGCCAGGCCGGCCGAGCCGATGGCGTAACCTTTGGTGACGGCCTTGGTGGTGTTGCCCACCGCGTCCAGCGGGTCGGTGATGCCGCGAATCTTCTCGTCCATTTCCGCCATTTCGGCGATGCCGCCGGCGTTGTCGGTGATCGGCCCGTAGGCGTCCAGCGCGACGATGATGCCGGCCATCGACAGCATCGAGGTAGCGGCGATGGCGATGCCGTACAGGCCCCCCCAGGAGTAGGTCAGACCGATGCTGAGGCAGACCGCCAGCACCGGCAGGGCGGTCGCCTTCATCGATACGGCCAGCCCGGCGATGATGTTGGTGGCGTGGCCGGTGGTGCAGGCTTCGGCCAGCTTGCGCACCGGGCTGTACTCGGTCGCGGTGTAATACTCGGTGACGACCACCATGGCGGCGGTCAGGCCCAGCCCCACCAGGGCCGCGCCCCAGAGCCCCCAGATATGCTCGCCGCCCATCAGCAGCCAAATGACCGGCAGGAAGGCCGCGGCGGAAATCCCGCCAGCCACCGCCAGGCCGCGATACAGGGCGTTCATGATCTTCTCGCCTTCCCGGGCTTTGACGAAGCCGCAGCCGATGATCGAGGCGATGATCGACACGCCGCCCATCACCAGCGGCAGGGCGACGGCGTTCTGGATGGCTTCACCAGTGAACATCAGGCTGCCCACCAGCATGGTGGCGATGATGGTGACCGCGTAGGTCTCGAACAGGTCGGCGGCCATGCCGGCGCAGTCGCCGACGTTGTCGCCCACGTTGTCGGCGATCACCGCCGGATTGCGCGGATCGTCCTCGGGAATGCCGGCTTCGACCTTGCCGACCAGATCGGCGCCGACGTCGGCGCCCTTGGTGAAGATGCCGCCGCCCAAGCGGGCGAAGATCGAGATCAGCGAGCTACCGAAGGCCAGTCCGACCAGCGGGCCGAGATCGGGAACGGCGCCGGTGGCGGCGTACAGCAGGGCGTAATAGCCGGCTACGCCGAGCAGGCCGAGACCGACCACCAGCAGGCCGGTGATCGCGCCGCCGCGGAACGCGACTTCCAGCGCCGCGTTCAGTCCCCCGTGGGCGGCCTGGGCAGTGCGGACGTTGGCGCGCACCGAGACGTACATGCCGATGTAACCCGCGACGCCCGAGCAAACCGCGCCGATCACGAAGCCGATGGCCGACAGGGCGCCCAGGGTGAACAGGATCACCGCGCCGACGACCACGCCGACGATGGCGATGGTGGTGTATTGCCGGTTCAGGTAGGCGCGGGCACCTTCCTGGACAGCGGCGGCGATTTCCTGCATCCGGGGGTTGCCGGCGTCCTTGGCCAACACCCACTTGACCGACTGGACGCCGTAAACCAGGGCGCCAACGGCGCAGAGTAACGCGATGATCAAACCTACCGTCGCCATGACCGATTTCCTCCGCAGTGTGAATAACGTAACCGCATGATGTTCTCCGCATTATTGTGTGATGTTTGCGATATTCGTTCTCGCGACCGGCATGGCGAAGCCTGGTCCGAGCCGCGATCCTTTCCATGTCCAGGTCGGCGGGCATGGAAGGCCCGACCAGTATGCCACGCTCCCTAAAAGAATAGGCCAAGAATGACCCGGACAAACAGGGGGGTTGTCGGCAATCGCCCGCATTCCCGCTGCAGGGGGACCCGCCCGGCGAGGTCCGGAGCATGGGCGGCGGGTGGCCATGGGCGGCGATTGACTGAATGAACAGGTTTCAGTGGTGGTTGTTATAGCGTTCCACGCTTTGCAAGATCTCGGCCTTGGCTTCATCCGCGCTGCCCCAGCCGTCGAGCCGAACCCACTTGCCGGAATCGAGATCCTTGTAGTGCTGGAAAAAGTGGGCGATCTGATTCAACTGCGCCCTGGACATCTGCTCGACGGACTCGATATGGTCGTACAGGGCGCATTCCTTCTTGACCGGCACCGCCAGCAGCTTGGCGTCGCCTCCGCTTTCATCGGTCATTTTCAGCACGCCGACCGGCCGACAGCGCACCACGCAACCGCTGATCACCGGCAGCGGGGCCACCACCAGGACGTCCAGTGGATCGCCGTCCTCGCACAGCGTATGAGGGATGTAACCGTAGTTGCAGGGATAGTGCATCGCGGTGTTCATGAACCGGTCCACGAACAGCGCGCCGGTCTCCTTGTCCACTTCGTACTTGACCGGATCCGAATGCGCCGGAATCTCGATGATGACGTTGAATTCGTCGGGGAGATTGTGACCGGCGCCCACTCTATCCAGGATCATGAATGTTGCCCTTTCGCGGTTGATGAGGGAGTGTTTTTTGAAGCGTGTCTATACTACAGCAAGGCCGAATGCTTGACAGCATGGACCACCGGCGCCATGCGAGCGAAACGATCCGGCGGGAATCGGGATCGATTTTCCGCCCGGGGATCGCTTCGGACCCGATTTCTTGCGCATGTTCCAGGGAATATGCAAGAGTAAATTCGGCTATCGCCGGATTCCCGACCTTTTTTCCGCCACCACGAGAAGAGTGAAACCATTATGAGAATCGTTCTGCTAGGCGCCCCCGGCTCAGGCAAGGGAACTCAAACCGACGCCATCACCGAACGTTACGGTGTCTCCACGGTCGCCACCGGTGATCTGCTGCGCGCCGAGGTCGCCGCCGGCACCGAACTTGGCCAGCGCGCCAAGCCGTACATGGATGCCGGCGAGCTGGTGCCGTTCGATATCGTGCTGGGCATGATCGAGAACGGGCTGAACGCGCTCGCCAAGAGCAATCCCAGGGGTTTCATGATGGACGGTTTTCCGCGCGATCTGGCGCAGGCCGAGGCGCTGGACAAGCTGTTGGCCAAGATCAACCAGCCGCTCGACCTGGTGCTGTTCTTCGAGGTGGATTACGAGGAGATCGTCAAGCGTCTGCTGGGACGTGGCCGCGCCGACGACAACGAAGACACCATCCGCAACCGGTTGCGGGTCTACGAGGAGAAGACCGCGCCGCTGATCGATTACTACACCAAGAAGGGTTTACTCCGGGTCGTCAAGGGCACCGGCACTATCGAGGCCATCGGCCAGCGCATCCGCGCCGTGCTCGACGAGATCGCCTGAGCGTCATCCAATTTCCCGCGCGCCACGTCCCGGTTGGCTCCCGCTGTTGGAGGAGCGCCGGGGCGTGATTTTTAATTACTGAATTCCGATAGGCGACAGTGAAAACTCCAGCGTGAAATCCAGGGCTGGATGTCGTGGATAAAGTCGGGTTATGAATCCGCCTGAACCGGTGGCGGCGTGTTCCAGCCATGCCGGGCGGTTTGTGGCGTCGATACTGGAGCCTTACCACACCAACCGTTCCAGCCCGATGCATGCGACGGCGTGGGTGCGCAGTTTGAGCGTGGCGCCGTGAGTGCGCTCCAACACCTCCCGATAGACGGTCAGTTGCTTTTCCGCTTCCCGCAATTTCTCCGCCACCACCGGCAGCGTTCGTAACGCCTCCCGTGTCGTTGCGGCCAGTTCGGTACCGCTCAGACCGGCTTCCTTCAGGCTGACCGTCTTGAATTCCAGCAGGTGATCGAGCAGAGCGTATTGCCGCATGTCGGGCCGCACCCGCAGCATCAGATCGGCGTAGCGCCGCTCCAGCGCCGGCTCCGAGTCCATGACGTAGAAGGCATCGTTGAACAACGTGACCAGGAAGGCGGTCTTGACCACCAGCTCGTTGCTCCAGCGCAGGTCGCGATTGTCGAAGACCTTGAAGTAGCGCTGTTCCATGAAGTCGCACAGTGGCTCCAGATCGCCGGTGGCGTAGAATCTCCG
>DGFE01000092.1 GCA_002391525.1 Competibacteraceae bacterium UBA3908 | reverse complement strand
AGATGTGTATAAGAGACAGTGGCCAGGCCGTTCAACTCCTCGGGGGCGCCCGTCACCCCCTGAAACCCGGGATTGAAATAGGTCACGTACTCTCGCAGCCGTTGCGGCGTGTCGCGTTGCGGATCCACCGACACCAGCACGTAGGCCGTGTCCCCGCCGGCACCCTGGCCGGCCAGCCGCTTTTGCAGGCGGTTCAATTCGACCAGCGTGAGCGGACAGACATCCGGGCAATAGCTGTAGCCGAAATAGAGAAAGGTCCACCTGCCGCGGAAATCGGCGCGGGTGAAGGGTCGCCCGCTGTGATGGATCAGTTGAAATTCGGGCAGCGGCGCGGCTTCGGGCAGATAGATGCCGGCGATGTCCGGCGGCGGGGCGGGGCGACGCAGCAGCCATTCGCTCAGACCCCACCCCAAGCCCAGCGCCAGTCCCCCGGCCAACAATGCCACGATCATCGTCACCCGACGCTTCACGAAAGTTTCACCTCGCTTTTCCATGACTTCCCGGCGTGGCGGACCGAAATCCCGCCTCGATTGGATTGACCACCATGCCAGCATATCCGGCCCGTTGTCGAAACGGTAGAATTTCGACGTTGATTCAGCGGAGAACCCATCATGGCCACCCAGATCGATCCCGGCGATCCCGCCCTGCAACCGCTGCACATACCCGCGCTGCCCCTGGCCGGCAAAAAAGCGCTGGTGGTCGGCGTCGCCAACAAGGATTCCATCGCCTACGGCTGCGCCCGCGCCTTCCGGGCGTTCGGCGCCGAGGTGGCGATGACCTATCTGAACGAGAAAACCCGCGCGTATACCCAGGTGCTGGCGGACGCCCTGCGCGTCCCACCCGAACTCTACCGGCCCTGCGACGTGCGCGAACCCGGCCAACTGGAAGCGGTGTTCGAGGCTATCGAACAGCACTGGGGCAAGCTGCACATTTTGCTGCATTCGATTGCCTTCAGCCCCCGGGAAGACCTGCATGGCCGGGTGATCGACTGCTCGCTGCCCGGATTTCTGTCCACCATGGAAATCTCGGTCTGGTCGCTGATCCGCATGACCCATCTGGCCGAACCGCTGCTGGCCAGGGAAGGCGGTGTCGTGTTCACCCTCAGTTACTTCGGTGGCGAGAAAGTGGTGCCCCACTACGGCATCATGGGTACGGCCAAGGCGGCGCTGGAAACCGCCGCCAAATACCTGGCCGCCGAACTGGGACCGAAGAACATTCGCGTCAACATCATCTCGCCGGGACCGGTCATGACCCGCGCCGCCTCCGGTATCGACCGCTTCGACGAGTTGCTGGAACGCACCAAGGAACGCGCTCCGACCCATTCGCTGGTCACGCCCGATCAGGTCGGCCTGGCCACCGCCGGCCTGGCCTGTGATTTCGCCCGGATCGTCACCGGCGAGGTGCTGTACATGGACGGCGGTTACAACATCATGGGCGGCTGAACCCTCTTGCTCCCCTCTCTCGACCGGGAGAGCGTGTTTTCATCACGAATCCGATCCCCGATGACCAGCCACGACGACGTTTTACCCCATCTGCATACGATCCGCGACCTCATCCGCTGGGGCGCCAGCCGCATGAGCGAGGCCGGCCTGCATTTCGGCCACGGCACCGACAACGCCATCGACGAAGCCGCCGCGCTGGTGCTGCACGCGCTGCACCTGCCGCCGGATCTGCACGCCGAGTATTTTCAGTCGCGGCTGACGCCGCCCGAAAAACAGGCGGCGCTCCGTTTGCTGGAACGCCGCATCGTCGAGCGCAAGCCAGCCGCGTATCTGACCCGGCGCGCCTGGTTCATGGGCCTGCCGTTCTATGTGGACGAACGAGTGCTGGTCCCGCGTTCGCCGCTGGCGGAACTGATCGAACGGCACTTCGCGCCGTGGCTGCCGGACAGCCGCGTGGTCGGCGATATTCTGGATCTGGGAACCGGCAGCGGCTGCATCGGCATCGCCTGCGCCTATGCCTTCCCGGACGCGCGGGTGGATTTGGCGGACATCTCCGCCGACGCGCTGGAGGTGGCGCGGCGCAACGTCGCCGAACACGGGCTGGAAGATCAGGTCGAGGTCATTCAGTCCGATCTGTTCTCGGCGCTGAAGGGCCGCCGCTACGACCTGATCATCAGCAATCCACCCTACGTCGGTCTGAAAGAGTTGGATACGCTGCCCGCCGAATATCGCCACGAACCGCGGCTGGGGTTGGCCGCCGGCGCGGAAGGGCTGGACGTGGTGGTGGAAATTCTGCGGCAGGCCGCCGATTACCTGAAGCGCGACGGGCTGCTGATCGTCGAGGTCGGCAACGCGCAATACGCCCTGTGCGAAGCGTTTCCCGATATACCGTTCACCTGGCTGGAATTCGAGCGCGGCGGGCAGGGCGTATTCCTGCTGAACACCGCGCAACTCCGCCAGTGGCGAGAGTGAGGCCATGAACAGCGCCATCGTTTTCGATTCCGCCTTGATTCGCAAATATGACAAGGCCGGTCCCCGTTACACCTCGTATCCAACCGCCGTGCAGTTTCACGACGGCTTCGACGAGGCCGCATACCGGAAAGAGGCTCTGGCCAGCAACGTCGCCGGCAGGCCGTTGTCGCTGTATGTCCACATCCCGTTCTGCGACACGGTCTGCTTCTACTGCGCCTGCAACAAGATCGTCACCAGGAACCGCCGCCACGCCGCACCCTATCTCGATCATCTGTATCGGGAAATCGCCTTGCAGGGCGCGCTGTTCGACCGGAGCCGCCCGGTCGCGCAGCTGCATTGGGGCGGCGGCACGCCCACCTTCATCAGCGCCGACGAAATGCGCGAACTGATGCGGATCACCGGCGAGCATTTCCAGCTGCTCGACGACGACAGCGGCGAGTATTCCATCGAGGTGGACCCGCGCGAGACCGACGATGGCACCATCGCCCTGCTGCGCGAACTGGGTTTCAACCGGCTGAGTCTCGGCGTGCAGGATTTCGATCCCGAGGTGCAAAAAGCGGTCAACCGCATCCAGTCGCGGGAAATCACGCTCGAAGTCATGGACGCCGCCCGGCGCGAGGGCTTCAAATCCATCAGCGTGGATTTGATCTACGGCCTGCCCTTGCAAAGCGTCGCCAGCTTCGCGCGCACCGTGGACGAGATCGTCGCCCAGAGTCCCGACCGGATTTCGGTGTTCAACTACGCCCATCTGCCGGACCTGTTCAAGACCCAGCGCCAGATCGACGCCAGCGCGCTGCCGCCACCGGCGGTGAAGCTGGAGATTCTCGAAACCGTGATCGAGCGACTGACCCACGCGGGCTACGTCTACATCGGCATGGATCATTTCGCCAAGCCCGACGACGAGCTGGCGCGGGCGCAGCAGGCCGGCACCCTGTACCGCAATTTCCAGGGCTACAGCACCCACGCCGATTGCGATCTGATCGGCTTGGGCGCGACCTCCATCGGCATGGTCGGCGACAGCTACAGCCAGAACCTGAAGGGGCTGGAGGAGTATTACGCGCGCATCGACGCCGACCGGCTCGCGGTATTCCGGGGTGTGCGGCTGGACGCCGACGACCGGCTGCGACGGGCGGTGATCACGATGCTGATTTGCAACTTCGTCCTGGATTTCGCAGCCGTCGAACGCCAGTACGGCGTCCGTTTCCGGGATTACTTTGCGGTGGAACTGGCGGAGTTGGCCGACATGCAGGCGGACGGATTGCTGGCGCTGTCCGAGACGGGGATTCGGGTTTTGCCGCCGGGACGGCTGTTGATCCGCAATATCTGCATGGCGTTCGACCGGTATTTGAGGGAGCAGAAGCAGCAGCGGTTCTCCAAGGTGATTTGAATGGAGAATATAAACATTTTTGTGTATTCTTGACCCATGAACAGTCGCCAGTTCAAAGCCTGGCTTCACCAGCAGGGTTGCACGTTCGAGACTAAACCGGGTGGCTCCGGTCATTTGGTCGTGCGCCTGGGTAACCGGAAAACCGATCTGCCGATGCACGGCGGCGGCAAACAGTTGGGTACGGGACTGGTGAACAAGATCAAGAAGGATCTGGGGCTGAAATAGGAGGTAACCATGTTGATCTATCCCGTTGAATTGACTCCGGATGATAATGGCACGCTGCTGGTGACATTTCCGGACATTCCAGAAGCAGTGACGTTCGGCGAGGACCAAGCCGAAGCGCTGCTGATGGCCGAGGATGCGCTGCTGGTCATGCTCTCCGCCTACATGGACGACCGTCAGCCGATCCCCGAACCCTCTCCCCTGAACGGCCGACCCGGCGTGGCGCTGAAGGTCGCTGCCGCCGGCAAGGTGGCGCTGCACAACGCCATGCTGGCGGCGGGCAAGCGCAAGGCCGACCTGGCGCGGATGCTCAATCTGGCGCCCACTCTCGTGGACCGGCTGCTGTCGCTGCACCACAAAAGTCGCATCGAGCAGATCGAAACCGCGCTGGCGGCCTTGGGTAAGCGGCTGGTGGTGGACGTGCGCGAGGCGGCTTGAAAAGCCTTTTTTCGGCTTCTCAATTAACTGTTGCGGGCAAACGCGCATTTGCGGCAAATTTCGCCCACTATAATATCCGCAGCACCATCACCCCGAGGAGAGAGCAGCGAATGAATCGATTCAACCGCAATGTCCTGAGCGCCGCCGTCGGCGCGGTCATCCTGAGTCTGGGCAGTCTGGCGCACGCCGAGGAGACGATCAAGATCGCCGTGGCCGGCCCCACCACCGGCCCGGTCGCCCAGTACGGCGACATGCAGATGATGGGCGCCAAGATGGCGGTCGAGCAGATCAACGCCAAGGGCGGCGTCAACGGCAAGAAACTGGAAGCGGTCATCATGGACGATGCGTGCGAACCCAAACAGGCGGTCGCCGTCGCCAACCAGATCGTCAATCAGAAGATCAAGTATGTGGTGGGCCACCTGTGCTCCGGTTCCACGCAGCCCGCTTCCAAGCTGTACGAGGACGAAGGCATTTTGATGATCACGCCGGCGGCCACCAACCCCGCCATCACCCAGCAGGGCTACAAGATGGTGTTCCGCACCATCGGCACCGACGACCAGCAGGGGCCGACCGCCGGCAAATACATCGCCGGGACGGTCAAGCCCAGGAAACTGGCGATCATCCACGACAAGCAGCAGTACGGCGAAGGCATCGCCAAGGAAGTCGACAAGACCGTCAAGGCCGCTGGCATCAAGCCGGTGCTGTTCGAGGGCATCAACAAGGGCCAGACCGATTTCTCCGCCCTGATCACCAAGATGAAGAAGGAAGGGGTGGATTTCGTCTACTACGGCGGCTATCACCCGGAACTGGGCCTGCTGCTGCGGCAGTCGCGCGAACAGGGCTTCGACGCCAGGTACATGGGGCCGGAAGGCGTGGGCAACAAGGACATCAGCGCCATCGCCGGGCCGGCGTCGGAAGGTCTGCTGGTGACCTTGCCTGCCGACTTCAGCGCCGATCCCGCCAACGCCGACCTGGTCAAGGCGTTCAAGGACAAGAATCAGGATCCCACCGGACCGTTCGTGATGCCGGCCTACGCCGGGGTGCAGATCATCACCGACGCCATCAAGGGCGCCAAGACCGAGGACGCGGTCAAGCTGGCCGACTACATCCGCAAGAACAGCTTTCAGACGCCCATCGGCAAGGTGGCCTTCAGGGACAACGGCGACCTGAAGGAATTCCAGTTCGTCGTCTTCACCTGGCACGCCGACGCTACCAAGACGCCAGCCCAGTAGCGAATCCGGGGCAAGTGGAGAGTGGAAAATGGTCAATCATTCACCGCTCTCCATTCTCCACGCTCCCTTCTTACTTACCCGCCCTCGGATAAGGCCCTCATGTCCGGTTTCTCCCCCCTCGAATTCATCCAGCAGATCATCAACGGCCTGACCCTGGGCAGCATCTACGCCCTGATCGCCATCGGTTACACCATGGTGTACGGCATCATCGGCATGATCAATTTCGCTCACGGCGAGATTTACATGATCGGCGCCTATGTCGGCCTGCTGGTGATCACCGCGCTGGGACTGTTCGGCGTGGACAGCATCTCGGCGATTCTGTTGGCGACCCTGGCCATCAGCATCCTGGTCACCGGCTCCTACGGCTGGACCGTGGAGCGGCTGGCCTACCGGCCCTTGCGCGGCAGTCCCCGGCTGGTGCCGCTGATCTCCGCCATCGGCGTCTCGATCTTTCTGCAAAACTACGTCCAGCTCGGCCAGGGCGCCCGCGACGTGTCGATGCAGCCGGTGCTGACCGGCGGCTGGCGTTTCGGGCCGGAGGACGGTTTCCAGGTTTATCTGTCCTACATGCAGGTGCTGATCGCGGTCGTCACCGTGGTGTTCATGACTGGACTGACCCTGTTCATCTCGCGCTCGCGGATGGGTCGGGCCTGCCGGGCCTGTTCCGAGGATCGGGCCATGGCCAATCTGCTGGGTATCGATACCGACCGGGTGATCGCCCTCACCTTCGTCCTCGGTGCGGCGCTGGCGGCGGTGGCCGGAGTGCTGGTCAGCATGTACTACGGTCTGGTCAACCCCTTCATCGGCTTCATCGCCGGGCTGAAGGCGTTCACGGCGGCGGTGCTGGGCGGGATCGGCAGCATCCCCGGTGCGATGCTGGGCGGGGTGGTGCTGGGTCTGGCGGAAAGTTTCGCCTCGGCCTATCTGCAAACCGAGTACAAGGACGTGGTGGCCTTCGCTCTGTTGATCCTGGTGTTGCTGGTGCGCCCCACCGGCCTGCTGGGCCGCCCGGACGTGGAGAAGGTGTAAATTCATGCGCCGCGCCCTGTCCGAAGCCTTGCTGGCGGCGGTATTGACCGCCGTGTTGCTCACCCCGATTTTCGGCCTGCGCATCCAGGTGGATGGGGTCAATGTCTCGCTCAACCGCAACCCCACGCCGGTGATCGTCGCGGTCGTGGCGATCTTGCTGCTGCGGTTGTTTCGCCAACCGCTCCAGCAAACCTGGACCAGGCTGCGCATCCCGGAATCCTGGCGCGAAAACGCGCTTACCGCCGCCCTGCGCCATGCGGGAACCCAACCGCGCTATCGACTGACGCTGTGGATCTTGTTGCTGGCCGCGGCGGTGATCTGGCCGTTCACCGCCTCGCGCGGCGCGGTGGACGTAATGACGCTGGCGTTGATCTACGTCATGCTGGGGCTCGGGCTGAACATCGTGGTCGGTTTCGCCGGCCTGCTGGTGCTGGGCTACGCCGCGTTCTACGCGGTCGGCGCCTACACTTATGCGTTTATGGCCCAGCACTACGGTCTGTCGTTCTGGCTGTGCCTGCCGGTCGCGGGCGCGCTGGCGGCGCTGACCGGGTTTCTGCTCGGCCTGCCGGTATTGCGGCTGCGTGGCGATTATCTGGCCATCGTCACGTTGGGCTTCGGCGAGATCACCCGGCTGCTGCTCAACAACCTGAATTTTCTCACCGGTGGCCCCGACGGCATCGGCGGCATTCCGCGCCCGACCCTCCTTGGACTGGAATTCAGCCGCCGGGCCCGCGAGGGCGGTGCGACCTTCCATGACTTTTTCGGCCTCGATTACAGCGGCGACCATGGCGTGATCTTCATGTATCTGCTGGGGCTGGCGCTGGTGCTGCTGATCCTGTTCGTGATCAACCGTCTGTTGCGGATGCCGCTGGGCCGCGCCTGGGAGGCGCTGCGCGAGGACGAAATCGCCTGCCGCTCGCTGGGCCTGAGTCCAACCACCATCAAACTGTCGGCGCTGACCCTGAGCGCCGCCTTCGCCGGACTGGCCGGGGCCTTCTTCGCCGCCCGCCAGGGCCACATCAACCCCGAGTCGTTCACCTTCATCGAATCGGCGATGGTGCTGGCCATCGTGGTGCTGGGCGGCATGGGCTCGCAGTTGGGCGTGATGCTGGCCGCCATCGCGATTACCGTCCTGCCGGAACTGGCGCGCGAGTTCGACGAATACCGGATGCTGGCCTTTGGTCTGGTGATGGTGTTGATGATGATCTGGCGACCGCAGGGCCTGATTCCCGCTGCCCGGCCCCGGCTGGAACTGCCGGAACATTCGCAGGCCGCGCCGCGATGAGTCTCGCACCGAGCCAGATCCCCGCCATCGAACCGGCAAACCGCCAGCTGCTGGACGTTCGGAATCTGAGTATGCGTTTCGGCGGCCTGCTGGCGGTGGACAAGGTCAATTTCGAGGTCCGCCGCGACCAGATTTTCGCCATCATCGGCCCCAACGGCGCCGGCAAGACCACCGTGTTCAACTGCGTCGGCGGCTTCTACCGACCCACGACCGGCACGGTGGCGCTGGACGGTCAGCCACTCCATCACCTGTCCAGTCACCGCATCGCCCGGCTGGGCCTGGTGCGCACCTTCCAGAATGTGCGGCTGTTCAAGACCATGACCGTGGTCGAGAACCTGCTGATCTCGCAACACGTCCAGTTGGAAACCCGGCTGCTGCCCGGGCTGTTCAAGACCCCGAAATACCGCCGCGCCGAGGCCGAGGCGTTGGATCGGGCGGTGTTCTGGCTGGAAAAAGTCGGCCTGCTGGCCGTAGCCAACCGCGAGGCCGGCAATCTGGCCTACGGCCAGCAGCGGCGGCTGGAAATCGCCCGCTGCATGATCACTCATCCCAAACTGCTGATGCTGGACGAACCGGCGGCGGGTCTGAACCCGCAGGAAACCCGCGACCTGGACCGGCTGATCAACGAACTGCGCGCCGAGCACGGCGTGGCGGTGCTGTTGATCGAGCACGACATGAGCCTGGTGATGGGCATTTCCGACGAGATCCTGGTCATGGAATACGGCCGGCCCATCGCGATGGGCGATCCCGCCGCCATTCGCCGCGACCCGCGCGTCATCAAGGCGTATCTGGGAGAAGAGTGATGATGCTGAAGCTGGAGAACGTCCACACCTGCTATGGCCAGATCGAGGCGCTCAAGGGCGTGTCGCTGGACGTGCATCCCGGCGAAATCGTCACCCTGATCGGGGCCAACGGCGCGGGCAAGAGCACCTTGCTGATGACGATCTGCGGCTCGCCGCACGCCAGCAGGGGCGCGGTCACGTTCGAGGGGCAGGACATCACCCGCAAGCCAACCCACGTCATCATGCAATGCGGGCTGGCGCTGGTGCCGGAGGGACGGCGCATCTTCCCCGGCCTGACGGTGCGAGAAAACTTGCAGATGGGCGGCTTCTTCGCCGACAAGGCGCGGCTGGAAACCGATCTGGAGCGGGTATTCGCCCTGTTTCCGCGCCTGAAGGAGCGCCGCAACCAGCGCGGCGGCACCCTGTCCGGCGGGGAGCAACAGATGCTGGCCATCGGTCGCGGGCTGATGAGCCGGCCCAACCTGCTGCTGCTGGACGAACCGTCGCTGGGGCTGGCGCCGATCATCATCGCCCAGATTTTCCAGATTCTGAAGGAAATCCGCGAGGAAGGCGTGACCATCTTCCTGGTGGAACAAAACGCCCACCGCGCCCTGCAACTAGCCGACCGGGGTTACGTGCTGGAAAACGGCCGCATCGTGCTCGCCGACACCGGCGCGAATTTGCTGGCCAACGACGAAGTGCGCAAGGCGTATCTGGGCGGTTGAGCACACCGCCGATCACTTCAAAGCTTCGTTGCCGAGATCGACCTAGAGCGCGGCTACCTCTCCATCCGAGCGAGCCATCTGGAAACCGCCCAGTATGGTTGCTCAGATGCATTTCCACTCGCTTAAAAGTAACTTTTATAATACATTTATTGCTATATAATGCATTCTGCATCAGATTTGTCATATTTTTCTGGTTGATCTAGTTTTTGTATTTGGCAGACACATCATGAATATGATGAGTTGGCTTACAAAATTTCTCTTTGCCCACACCCGCCAAACCGTACCGGATGGTCGTCCGCTGTATGCGTACAAAATGAAGGACGCCAAATACGCGGAGCTGAAAAACCTATCCCGCCAACTGATTCTCCTAGATCGGAACGGCAGGCAGGCACCGCAGATTGGCCCAATTTTTTGCCTGTACGCCGCCGAAACCTTTCGTCGGGAACACGCGAAAGGTTCCTGGACTTGGGAAACTGTCTTCCGTCCGCTGGGTGTGGATGCGCCATCCCATAAGCAAATCGCTGACTGGGTGGAGAAGGGCCTGAAGTGGTGGAGACGCCCCCTGTTGCGGGGCAAGGACGGCCTTCAGCTGTTTTTGGTGACCATCGCCTGTGAAGGCGGGTTGCCTCTGCGGCTGCTGCAACGGGACAATACCCACCTGACGCAATTCTTCCGCACCGTCCTCGAAGAGTATTACCGGGCCGGTCAAGGCGGGGAGAAAAACGCTGAGAGCATCGCCCGGCAACAAGCTCACTGCCTACCCCCCAGCTTGCGCCAAGAGCCGGTATTTCATTTGGCGGCCACTCTCATCGCCAAAATCGGCGAACTGCATTCGCAAATCGGCCAGACCGAAGACCCCATCGCGGCGCTCGACCAAAAAATACCGAATTGGCGTAGCGAGTTACCGCTGCGCTTAGACGATCAAGTCGCCGAGACGCTCTTGACCGGCCTGGTGCGCCGCTTCGGAGAACTGGTCCGCGAGACCAGCGCACGGCTGCGCTGGCGAGGACGACTCCGCGAAACCAGCACGGGTTGGCAAGTGGAAAATTGTCTGGAATTGCCGGAACGTCCGACCGGCGAACAGATCGCCGAATGGACCGGCTTTTCGGCAGCGGATCGCCCCCGCTGGCGCCTGCTGCTGCACACGCCCGCCGGCGCCGAGGTCATGGCCTGGCTGACACGGGTCCAAGGCGAGGGCAAATCCGCCGTGTACCGTCGGGAATGGTTGCGGCATGACGGGGTGGTACTCACCGGCGCGACGGTCGGGCAACCTCACCGATTGACCCTGCACGACGGCCAACAGGAATACGCCCTGACGGTACGGGATGGCGAACCGTGGGGCGATTCTCCCTGGGTATTCGTCGAGCGGGGGGCAGGGGGAGAAAGGGAATGGTTGACTGAAGGTTCAGCCCGCACCCGGTTGGAGCAGGCTTGGGTGTTGGCCGCGCCGGAACTCATTCCACGAGAGGTGGCGGGTGTTTGCGAAGACTTGGGAACCATCGCCGAACTCCACCGAGTGGTGTACCGGGTCAGGGGTGAGATTGAACTGCTGACCTTGCAACAGGATCGCTATCGAATCGCCTGCCGGGCCGAGAGTGAGTCCGAGGAGACTTTTGTCGTTGTCGGTCATGAGGTCGCACCAGCGCTCCAGCAACGTTCGCTATATTGCGGCCTGCCGCAGATTCAGGCGCTCGATCAACAGGGGCGGCGGCAGCCTACAGTCGGGCGCATTCAATGGCGGCCGGTCGGCGACAGCGCGCCTTGGCGGGGAATCCACGAAGCGGGACACGGACAAATCTGGTTGCGACTGATCGACGCCAGCGGCGCGGAGCGCTGCCGGCGGCAGATTGATGTCGCGCCCTGCGATTTTCGCATCGAGGCCGATATCGGCACCGGAAACCAAGCTGGCGTTGTGCGATTGATCGAACTGGCGGGTGCCGAAGTGCGGCTTGGCCCGGATAGTCCCGCAGGTGTCTCCGTCAGCCTTGCCGGGGATCGGGCGCGGATCGTATGCCCGTCCTTGCCGGGCGTCTTGCCGCCGCCGCTGACCCTGTTGCTGAATTGGCCTGAATCACAGCCGGTTGCATTGGTTCTTCCCTACCCCCAGCGAGGTGCGTTTTTTCAACTGGCAGGACAGCCGTTACCCAACGATGATTGGATTCCCATGGATCGACTGGGTGGTCTGCGCCTGTTCGTTCAGGATCCGGCCAGTAGTGGTCAATTCTGGCTGGAAGGCGAACTGATTGCTCGCGGAAATGAAAGCACGGGGTACTTTCGCCAGAGATTTCACGAGCGGCTGCCACCCCTCGAACAGGGGCGACTCGAAGTTTCGCTGCTTCCCTGGCAGGATCGCGTTGCCTCCCTGCTGGCCAGCAGCCGCGATTTGGACGCCCAAGTGCGGTTGATCGTCGAAACCACGCAAGGGGAACAGCTCGCAAGAATGCGCGTATCCCGGTTTGATGTGATGATCGAACCCAACCGCGCGGCAGGCTTGGTATGCATTCCCGAAGAATCCCTGGCCCGCCTTGGCCCAGAATGGAAGACGCGCGTCCAGTTGCGGATGATTCGGCTCTGGGCGCCAGCAGATCCACCCGTCGTTCCGCAAACCAGCCCGAACCAGACGGCTTGTTGGGAAGTGCCCCCTGATCTCGACCCTGGCCCTTGGTGGGTGGTGGGGCGAGATGGTGACTGGACGCGGTTTCGTCCGCTGCTGTGGGTCGCCGTCACCGACGACACGCCCGCCGAGGATGAGTATGGGGTACTGGCTGGGGCGATCCGGGAATCCGATCCCGAGCGACGGGACCAACGGCTAAACGCCGTGCTCGAAGCATTGGGACAAAATCCCGATCATCCCGATTGGCTGTTGTTGTTCGACTACGTGCGATTGGCGCGTGAATTTCCGCCCAGTTCGCTGGACGTATTGCGCCGGTTACCGGCTCATCCGCGCACGCTAGCGCTCGCTTTATTCAAGGCCGATGATGAAACCTTCGAGCCGGTCTGGGCGCTCTCCCGACAAATGCCGTTTTTATGGGTTTTGCTGGCCGTCAACACTTGGCGGGAGGCGGCAACCGCCTATTTCGGAGGACTTCAGGCTACGTTGGCCGAAATGGACGTGGGCGCGGAGATGATTTTTGGCCTGTTCCAAGGATTCCGGGAACGCGCCAGCGCCCGTCGTCCTTATTGGCGACCATTGTGCGATTGGCTCCAAGAGCTAGTTTTTCCTGAAAAAGATCTCGGCAATAACAGTGAGCTGAGCATTGCAAGACGCTGCCCTTTAATTCTGGAACAACAGATCGAATCGCTCGAATGGGAACTGATGGGACGCCATGACGCAGAAGAAAAATGGCCGGAGAGCGTTGAGGTGATGGTCTGGCGGCGAGACATTGCTCCAAAATACCGTTATGACCGTCTTGCTTCTTTCTACCAGCCAGTGCGGTGCGCGCCTTTCATCGCCGCGTATCTGAGCCTGAACGGTATCACTCCCAACGAGCGATTGATCTACGAGTTGCGTCTGCTGCGCGCTTTTGACCGGGAGTGGTTCGATAGTATCCATGCCATCGCATTGACCCTGGGCCTTGCTCAACGACTGCTGGAAGCCTGAACCATGGAACGCACGCAATTTTACGACACGCTGGTCGAACAACTGGGCCGCCGCGCCACTCGCGCGGTCCTGGGTCTGTGCGGTTTCCGCAACGATGCCCTGCGCGAGTACCTGCGCACCCTGTTTGATCGGGAGGCGGGAACGCCGGACGCATTTCTGGCCGATCCGGTTTTCGAGGCCAGTTTCGGCTGGCAACCGGCGGAACGAACCTTGGGCCGCCTGGAAGGGAAACTGCTGCATCCCGATCTGGTTCGGGCCTTGCGTGAACCGCAAAAAAAGGGGTTGAGCGAGGATTACAGCTTTCCCGCCCGGCGACGGCCCTACCGTCATCAACTGGAAGCCTGGCAAACCCTGATTCAGAGCCAGCCGCCGCGTTCGATCCTGGTCACCAGCGGCACGGGTTCTGGCAAAACCGAGTGCTTCCTGATTCCGATTCTCAACGATCTGGCGGTGGAACTGGAACAGCGCCAGAACGCGCCGCTGACCGGAGTCAGGGCGCTGTTTCTCTACCCGCTCAACGCGCTGATCAAGAGCCAGAAGGATCGGCTGGTCGCCTGGTCGGAACCCTTCAACGGCGGTATCCGCTTCTGCCTCTACAACGGCGACACGCCGGAGCAGGCCAAAAGCGACTGGCAATGTGAAGTGGCCGACCGCCGGACGTTACGCGCGAATCCGCCGCCGTTGCTGGTCACCAATGCGACCATGCTGGAGTACCTGCTGGTGCGCAATGAAGACCGACCGATCATCGAGCAATCACAGGGCCTGCTGCGCTGGATCGTGATCGACGAAGCGCACACCTACATTGGCTCGCAGGCGGCGGAACTGACCCTGTTGCTGCGGCGGGTTCTGCATACGTTCGGTTGTCGCCCCGGAGAAGTGCGCTTCATCGCCACCTCAGCCACGCTCGGTGAAGCCAGCGAAACCGCCCGCCGGCAATTGGCCGAATTTCTCGCGGACGTGGCCGGTGTATCGGTGGATCGGGTCCGGGTCATCGAAGGCCGACGGGAAATTCCCGCGTTGCCGGAAGCGTTGCTTGACGGCAAGTTGCCTTGCCCTGATCTGGAAACGCTGCGCACGCGATCATCACAGGAACGCTTCATCGCCTTGGCGGGCGACAGGCGAATGCGCGATCTGCGCGCCCGGCTGGTGGAGCGAGCCAGCCGGTTGAGCGAACTGGCCCAAACGCTCCTGAATCGCCAGGATGCCTCTGCCCGCCGGGAGACCTTGCAATGGCTCGATCTCTGCACCCAGGCGGTCAACGATCAGAAAGAACCGTTCCTCCCATTGCGCGGCCACCTGTTCCAGCGCACCGTCAGCGGCTTGTGGGCCTGCGCCAACAGCGCGTGTTCCGGGCGAATCAACACGGCGCTGGATCAACCGGCCTGGCCGTTTGGCGCGGTGTTTCTGGAGCGGCGCGAGCATTGCCGGCATTGCGGGAATCGGGTTTTTGAACTGGTACAGTGTGGGGAATGCGGAGCTGAATATCTGGCCGCCGCTGAAAAACATGAGAACGGTCACGACTGGCTGGTTCCGCGTGAGTACGATCTGAATGAGGACGAGTTTCAGCAGGAACTGGAACCCATAACCGACGACGAGGGCGAGGAAAGCGCCACGACGCCCAGCGCGCCAACGATGCAACAACCGCGACTGTTGACCCGAGTCGACCACGCCACGCAGCGAAATTGGATCCTGGCTACGGACGGGCGACTCGATTCGTCAGGGCCGAACGGCATTCCCGTGCATTTGCGGTTCCCTGGCGAGAAGGGTTTGGAATGCGCGGTCTGCGGGGATCGAGAGCGCGAGCGAGCACTGTTCCGACCGGTGCGGGTCGGAGCGCCGTTTCTGTTGGGCGTCGCCATCCCGACGTTGCTTGAAGCCATGCCAACGCTGACTGATGGACAGGAACCCCGACCGCTCGATGGCCGACGACTGATCACTTTTACCGACAGCCGCCAAGGCACCGCTCGCTTCGCCGCCAAGTTGCAACAGGAAAGCGAACGCGATTATGTGCGAAGTCTGCTTTACCACTCCCTGATCGCTAGCGCCCAGCCCACCGAGCGATCCAAAATCGAAGAAATCGAAAAACTCATAGCAGCGCTCGATAAAGTCGCTCATACCAGTCCTTCAATTGCCAGTGAATTGCGGAAAAAACGTCAAGAATTGGTGCAACTACAAGCGCCGCCGCTGGGCCGCCTGACGTGGGAAGAAGCCGAGAACAAGCTACTCGGTGAGGACGACTTCCATCGCTGGTTGTTGCCTGCGCTCAAGGATATGACCTTCAGCCTGTTATCCGACCGGTTACTGGTCAAGCTCTGTCTGTTGCGGGAATTCTTCCTGCGCCCCAGACGGCAATTCTCGCTGGAAGGTTTGGGGCTGGCGCAATTGTGCTACCCGGCTTTGGAAAAGGCTGATACGCCGGCGGTGATGAAGCAGCGCGGTGTCAAACCAGAAGAGTGGCGGGCGCTGCTGCAAGTCGCCGTAGACAACATTCTGCGAAGTAGCAACCCGCCTGTTGCCGCTACACCAGATGTTGTTCGTTGGTTTGGCTATTCCAGCCGATCCAGCGTTTTATTGCCGCCGAGTGCGAATAAAATCAAGGATATTCAACGAGCTTGGCCTTCAGCCTATTCCCGCTGGGCCAAACGCAATCGCCTGATCCGCCTGCTCGGTCATGTGTTCCGCCTGGATGTTGGCGACGCGGAACAGCGCGGCCAATTGGAGGAAATGCTAATTGCCATTTGGGAGGGTGTTCGCCCGCTGCTCTTCCAAACCGAAAACGGCTTTCAGTTGGAACTGGAAAAGCAGGCCGTTATAACCGAGGTGCGCGAAGCCTGGTTCTGTCCGATGACCCGTCGTCTGCTGCCCGTCGTGTTCCGCGAGACCACGCCCTACCTGCCGGCGCTGCCCGCACCCGACGCCCTAGTGCAATGCCAGCGGGTCGAAATGCCTCGCGTTCCGCATCCGTTCTGGCTAGGCCGCGCTCCTGGAGAAGCTGATCACTGGCTGGAATCCGATCCACAGGTCCGCGCATTACGGGCATTGGGCGCCTGGCCCGACCTCAGTGACCGACTGGCCCGACATCGCCGCTACATTCGCGTCATGGAACATTCGGCGCAAATCGTCGGCGCAAATCTGACCCGCCGTGAAACCGCATTCAAGGCGGGTCAGATCAACCTGTTAAGTTGTTCCACCACAATGGAAATGGGGGTGGACATCGGTGGCTTGACCGCCGTCGCCATGAACAACGTCCCGCCGCATCCGGCCAACTTCCTGCAACGGGCCGGACGGGCCGGACGCCGCGGCGAGACCGCCGCGCTCAGTTTCACGCTTTGCAAGGCCACGCCCCAAGGTGAGGCGGTGTTCCAAAACCCGCTCTGGCCGTTCGTCAGCCGGCTCGGTCTGCCGCGCGTCGCCCTGCAAAGCGAACCCATCGTGCAACGTCATCTCAACGCCTTGGCTCTGGCCGCTTTTTTGCGCGACCGCATACCCGATATCCGCCGCCTGCACACCGGCTGGTTCCTTGAATCCAACGATGCGGAAACTTCGGCGCCCTGCGACCGCTTCGCTGCTTGGTGCGAAGACGAGCAATCCGTTGCACTGATGGCCGAGGGGTTGGCCAGCTTGACCCATTGCACCGTTCTAGCAGGCCGATCCACCGCCTATCTGCTGACCCGTACCGCTCAAGCCATGCGCCGGGTCGCCGAACGCTGGCGGCGCGATCTGGACGCCCTGCTGGATCAGCAGAAGATCGTTGCAACCCGTGAGGGGAACAGCAAACCCGAGCAGGCCGTCGCGATACAGTTGGAGCGGCTGCGCGGTGAACAATTGCTGGGCGAATTGGCCAATCTGGGTTTCCTGCCCGGCTACGGTTTTCCCACCGATGTCGTGCCGTTCGTCACCACCACGGTAGAGGATTTGAGCGGTAACAGGGAGCGTGAGGATAACCGCTCTCGCCGGGCCGGCTATCCGAGTCGCCATCTCTCTATCGCGATCCGCGACTATGCACCCGGCACGGATACCGTGCTAGACGGGCGGGTTTATCACAGCGGCGGCGTAACGCTGAACTGGCAAATCCCCGCCGAAGTTGAAGCAGAGCCGGAAATCCAGAATTTGCGCTGGGTCTGGCGCTGCCGAAAGTGCGGCCACAATGGAACCCGGATCACCATGCCCGAGCGTTGTCCAAGTTGTGGCGCGGGCGGTCGCAATAGCTTTAACTGCTATCGCTTCATCCAGCCGGCTGGCTTCGCCGTGGATCTGCGCGACAAGCCCCACAACGACATCACCCTGCCGCAGTACATCCCGATACGCAATCCGCTCATTTCTCTGGAGGGTGTCGCTTGGATGCCGTTGCCGAAAACGGTCTTGGGGCGCTACCGGACCACCACTCAAGGCTCCCTGTTCCACTACAGCGACGGACTGCATGGTAAAGGCTATGCGCTGTGTCTGCGCTGCGGGCGGGCTGATTCGGAAAGCGAGCAGGGCATTTTGCCTTCGACGCTGAAAAATCACAAACGCCTGCGCGGCGGGCGTCTCAACGACCGGGAACAACTTTGTCCCGGCAATCAAGAAGCCAGTTGGGCGATCCAGCGTGAGGTGCGGTTGGGCGTGGTGGCGCACACCGAAATTTTCGAGCTGCAACCATCCGATTTCTCCGGCAGACCCAT
>DGFE01000229.1 GCA_002391525.1 Competibacteraceae bacterium UBA3908 | reverse complement strand
TCGGTCAGCCTGCCGCTGGGCGAAGATTTTCACGCCAAGCGGCTGATCGTCCGTAGCTCTCAGGTCGGCCATGTCGCCGCCGCGCAGCGCGCCCGCTGGGACCGGCGGCGGCGCATGGCTACTGTAATGGAATTCTTGGACGATCCGATCCTGGATGCCCTCATCAGCGGCGAAAGCCCGTTCGCCGAACTGCCGCGCGTCATGGCCGAGTTAAGCCGTGATCCGCGCGGCGTACTCTGCCACCGCATCGCCTACGCCGGGTAGGGGCGCGCTCCCGTCGCCATCCGTCTGTATACTCGCCCCGACAACCCGCTACCCCACCTTCCCAACCCTAAGGTCAAGCCATCATGATGTACACCGTCTGCGTCCGTGATCACTTCATGATCGCCCATGGTTTGCGGGGAGAAACCTTCGGTCCCGCCCAAGGCCTGCACGGCGCGACCTACGTCGTCGATCTGGAACTGCGTCGTCCCGACCTGGACCCGGACGGCGTGGTGGCGGACATCGGCAAGCTCGGCGACTGCCTGCGCGCGGTGCTGGACCAACTGAATTACCGCAATCTCGACGAGATGCCGGAATTCACGGGTCGCAACACCACCACGGAATTCCTGGCGCGGGAAATCTTCGACCGCGTCGCGGCCCGGATCGAGGACGGCCAATTGGGACCCAACGCCGCCGGACTCGCTTCCATGCGAGTCACCCTGCGCGAATCCCATGTCGCCTGGGCGGCCTATGAAGGACCGCTCGCCTGAAGGAGGCGCGTCCCGACGCCTGGCGGGCTGTCCATGCGTATGTGTTGTTTCGAGGCGCGCGATCCGGTCCGACTGAACCAGACCGCGCCATTTCCAAGCTCCTGACGCGCCTCAGTCGTCCTGATCGTCGCCTCAACGACGACCACGCGGCGTGCGCACGGTTATCTCGTCGTCGAGCACGATGTCGGTCGCCGACTTGCCGACATAGACCCGGTACTCACCATCGGCAACCGCCCATTTCCGCGCATTGCTGTCCCAGTATCCCAGCGGATGGTTGGATGCTCGTGGTTTGTCCTAAGTATTGGATAAAATTGCTATTACAATAAAAGACTAACGAGTTGGAAAGGCGTTTGGCGCCTCCGCCTCAATTCCCATCCCTTCAATAATACGAACCCCTGTAGCTTGGGCTTCCCGCGAAAATTCGCACATGAAATCGGCGCACTTCCTGATTCCCGGCGATCCGGATACCCGGACCGGCGGCTACCTCTACGACCGCCGGATCATGGCCGGACTGACGGCGCTGGGCTGGCGGGTCGAATCGCACCGTCTCGATGGTTCGTTCCCGATGCCGACGCCGGCGGCGCTGAGTGAAGCCGATGCGGTGCTGGCCGCGCTGCCGGAAGGAACACTGGCGGTCATCGACGGTCTGGCGCTGGGGGCAATGCCCGAAACCGTCGCCCTGCATCGGGAGCGGCTGCGGCTGGTCGGGCTGGTCCATCATCCGCTGGCACTGGAAACCGGCCTCGACGAGACGCTGCGCCAGCAACTCCATGTCAGCGAACGCGAGGCGTTGCGTCACGTCCGCCACGTGATCGTCACCAGTCCCAACACGGCGCGGGAACTGACCGCTTACGGCGTTTCTCCCGAACACCGCACCGTGGTCCCGCCCGGCACCGATCCCGCTCCACTCGCGGAGGGGTCGGGCGGCGTGGAACTGGCGTTGCTCTGCGCGGCCAGCCTGACCCCCCGCAAGGGTCACGCCGTGCTGTTTCGGGCGCTGGCGCGGCTCAGGCGCCTGCCCTGGCGGCTGCGCTGCGCGGGCAGCGACGCCCTCGACCCGACTACCGCCACCGCGTTGCGCGCGCTGCTGGCGGCGCTGGAACTGACGGACCGCGTCGAGTTGCTGGGTGAACTGGACGCGGTCGCGCTGGCGGTCCGCTACCGGCAGGCGGATGTATTCGTCCTGGCCTCCTGGTACGAAGGCTACGGCATGGTGCTGGCCGAGGCACTCGCCCGTGGCTTGCCGATCATCAGCACCACCGCCGGGGCGATTCCCGACACGGTGCCGGCGGACGCGGGGCTGCTGGTCCCGCCCGGCGCCGAGGCGGCGCTGGCCGACGCCCTGGCGCGGGTGCTGACCGAACCGGAACTGCGCCAGCGGCTCGCGGCGGGCGCTCGCGCGGCCCGCCGGACCTTGCCCGACTGGCCCACCGTCTGCGCTCGATTCGCCGCGACGCTCGACGCGGTGGCGGCGCGATGACCGGCTTCCCGGCGGACTGGCTCGAACTTCGCGAACCGGTGGACGCGGTTTCCCGCGATCCCGAACTGACCGCCGAATTACGGGCCTGGCGTCAGCGGCACGGTCGGTTGTCCGTGCTGGATTTGGGCAGCGGCACGGGGGCCAACGTTCGATTTCTGGCTCCCGTGCTGGGTGGCGAACAGCACTGGCTACTGGTGGATCACGACCCGACCCTGCTGGCGCGAGGCGATGGCCTGCCGCGACGGTGGATGACGGAACGGGGGGTCGATCCGGCCCTGGAATGGCGGCTGCTGGATCTGGTCCACGACTGGGAACGGCTGAATCCCCCGGACGTGCGCTTGGTCACCGCCTCGGCCCTGATCGACCTGGTATCGGCGGCCTGGCTGGAACGCCTCGCCCGGAGTTGTCGGGAATGGCGGGCGGCGGTTTTCATCACGCTCAGCTACGACGGCGCCATCGTGTGGGAGCCTGCGCTGGCCGGCGACGAGCGCGTGCGCGAATGGGTGAACCGTCATCAGCGGACCGACAAGGGCTTTGGCCCGGCGCTGGGTCCCGACGCCTCCGCCATGCTGGCCATCCTGCTGCGGAAGCTGGGCTATTGGGTGATGCTGCGGCCCAGTCCGTGGCGGCTGGGATCGCAACACGCCGCGCTGCAAACGGCGCTACTGGAAGGTTGGGTCGAAGCCGTCCGGCAACTCGATCCCGAAGCGGTTGGCTGGCTCGATGACTGGTCGGCGCAGCGCCGCCTTCTGATCGAGCGGGGCGATTCACGGCTGTACGTCGGTCACTGGGATTTGTTCGCCCAAAGCTGATCCCCCAACCGACAATCGAACAGCACATCCTCGCCCATGACATAACGGCGGTGGCGGGGACGCAAGCCCTGGCCCAAATCCCGAATCGGCGGCAGGGTGATGCCTGGCCGACCGGAACCGATGATCAGCGGTGCCACCGTGATTTGCAGTCGGTCCAGCAACCCCTGCTCCAGGAAGGTCGACACGGTCAGCCCGCCGCCCTCCACGAAAATCCCGAACAAACCACGGGCGTGCAGTCGCTCGACCGCCGCGCTCAGGTTCAGACGCCGACCGTGGCGGGGCACGCCGATGATCCCACTGCGGCCCGGTTCGACTTGATCGACAAATTTTTCCTCACAAATCAGCAGCGTGGGCGCAGTCCGATCCTGAAACACGCCGTGATCGGCGGCGAGGCGGCGGCACGGATCGAGAATCACCCGTACCGGATTGGGACCCGCCACCCGGCGAGTGGTCAGTCGCGGATTGTCGCATTCCACCGTACCCGCGCCGACCACGACCGCATCGCACAACGCGCGCATCCGGTGCAGGTGGGTCAGGTTCTCCGGGCCGTTGACATAGCAGGACGCGCCTTCCACGGTGGCGATGCGCCCGTCCAGGCTTTGCCCCAGATGCGCCACCGTGAACGGTCGACCGCGACCGGCCAGCGCCAGCGGCAGATACAGGTCGAACCATTCGGCGCTGGTTGCGGTCACCGGAATCCTGGCGGTCCAGGAACCGTCGGCGGCGACTTCCAGCAACGTGAATCGATCATCGGCTGGAGCGACGTTCGGCTGGCCCTGCGCATCCAGCCCCAGGCCGAGGCGCTCGGGCAGCGACTCCAGCAACCGCGCTTGGCGGCGCCATTCCAGCAGCAGCGGCCACGCCAGTTCCGGGCCGATGGTCGTTTCGGTCGAGGGCGGGGAGAGCCGGTCTGGAACGTTCATGAGTGGTTCTCGCCCGCTTCAGGCAGGCGGGCGTAAATATCGCCGGAGCCGCCAGACCGCCGAAGGCGGTCGAGTTGCCCGAACATCCGGTCCGCATCCAGCCAGGCATTCGCCCGCAGACGATGCGATTCCCCAGTCGACCAGTTGAACTGGTAGCGCCCGAGCCCCGCCAGATACGTTACGCAGGCCCGCGCCGTCTCCAGGCAGGCGGGGATATATTCAAAAGACAGCGCCCGAACCGGTCGCGACAGCCCTTTCAGCACCTCCAGTTCGTAGCCCTCGACATCGATTTTACAGAACGCCGGTGCGCCGTGGCGGGCGATCAGTTCGTCCAGGGTGGTGACGGTCACCGGCAGCCGGTTATCCCAGCGCACGCGCTCGAACGCCCGATCCTGCCGTACCGCCGCGATCCAGACGGGTGACAGGGTGGTCACGGTCGGCGTGCGGGAACTGATGAAAAGGTCCGCGACGCCGGGCGCGGCCCCGACCGCCTGTTCGATCAGGGTGACGCGGGCATCATGGCCGAACCAGCAGCGCAGCAGAGCCATGCACGCCGGCTGCGGCTCCACCGCCACGATGCGCGCGCCCAGCGGCAGCCAGGCCCGCAACCGGCTGCCGACGTGAGCGCCCAGGTCGAAACACAGATCGCCATGGCGGATGAACTGGCCGTAAAACCGCGACAGCCGGCGCCGGCGGAAGGGAATGCCGTGGTACATCAACACCGAGCGCCACAATCCCAACCGCTGCGCGAAGCGATTCCAGGCGTTCATACGAAATTGAACAGGAAGGCGACGAGAAAGCCGGCGATGGTCGCCAGTCCAACGGCCGGGCCGCCATCCTCGTAGGCTTCCGGCATCATCACCGACGACACCATGGCCAGAATACCGCCGCCGGCGATGGCTCCGACCAGGGTGAGCAGCGCCGGCGGCGCGTCGGTGAGGAAGACGTTGCCGAGCGCGGCGGCCAGCGCGCCGGCCAGCACGAGCATCCCCCACAGCGCGAAGATGCGCCGGGTGCCGAAACCGGCCTGTTTCATGCTGACGGCGCTGCCGATGGCCTCCGGCAGGTTCGACAGGAACACCGCCGCCAGAAACGTGAACCGGAACGAATCGAGCGAGACGAAACTGGCGCCGATGACCACCGATTCCGGAATCCCGTCGAGCAACGCCCCGAGAAAAATCGCCAGCGGCGCCCCCGCCGCGGCGTGTTTTGCCCTCAGCGCCGCCTCTTCCGCCCGATTCAGGCGCTGGATGTTCGCCAACGCGATCTTTTGCCAGTCCTCGGCGTCGCGCTGCCCGCGCAAGGCGGCGACATTGCGCAGAATTCGCTGGGAGTTCAGGGCTTCGACCGCCTGACGGAGCCGGGGGGAGCAATCCAGCAATTCATCGAAATGTTCCCTGGCGATTTTCAACAGCGCGGCGTCGGTGATGGCCACCACGGTGGCGGTGCGCGCCGCGCCGGTCAGCAACGCGATTTCGCCGAAGGACTGACCCGCGGTCAGATAGGCCAGGGCGGTCGCCGCCGCCGCGCCATGGGGTGCGGGGGACGCGGCGTTGTCGAGCACCATGACCGTGCCTTCGTCGATCAGATACAGCGCATCGCCGGCCTCGCCGCGCCGGAAGATCGTCTCGCCAGCCGCGACGCGCACTGGCTGGACGCACAGCAGCACCTCTTCCATTTCCTCGGGTGGCAGCGACCGCAGCAAATCCACCCGCGCCAGCCGGGCCAGCAGCGCCGCCGACCGCTCCCGCCGCTTGCGCGACAGGAACAGCTTGGCAAGCGCCGGATGCCGCAGGGCAGCGCCGTAACGCTCCAGCCGGCGGTCGCTCAGATAGTACAGCACGCCGCCCAGCGTAAAGCCCGCCGCCACCCAGAACCAACTGGCGATGCCGCTCAAGCCGCTCTCGACCATCAACCGCTGCGCGCCCTCGAACGCCAGTTCCAGGGCGAGCGCCTGGATCAGGGCGCCGGTGCCGAAGGCCATGACGATGGCGTTGGTCCGCTGCGAGGGCTTGCCGTACAGGCCGATCACCACCCCGGCCAACAACGAGAGCATCGCCAGCGTGGCCAGCAGGACCGCGCCGAACACTCTGGAAGGATCGAGCGGTATCGGCATCAGCTAATCGGTTCGCGGTCCCGCCGGCCAGCCGGGGGCGGAGCGATCCGCGCCGGTTCGACCCGGGTGACTGAGAAAATGGACGGCGCTCACGCAGCGGATTCTCCAGGAAAACGACATCGGAGCGGGTATTATCCGGTCATCCTCATCCTCGCGAAAGCGGCGAACCGGTTTCCCGCTCAGCGATAGGCGGTCAGGGTATAGGAGAAGGTGATGCCGTCGTCGACCGAGGCGGGTCGCTCCGCGTCCTGGTTGAAGCGCACGAATACCGCGACGTTGTCGGCGCCCTCGTAATCGGTGTATGCCTGCCAGATGCCCACGGTGTAGGGCAGGCTGCTGGCGATGTCCGAAACCAGCAGCGACGCCCGGTTGGCGTAGTCCACCGCGGCGTATCGACGATAGTGGGCGGCGTTCCGGTCCGACTGGACCAGCGCGAAATCGGTCGCCTCGCCAAAATCCATCACCAGCGGCGGATCGGCGGGATCGGCGGGAATGGCGAGCGTCCGCGCGCGGCGCCGGCCATCCGGATAATACGCCACGAACAGATCGGCGTCGTGCGCCTCGTCTCCCGAGTCACCCGGAGTGGCGGTCTCGTCCTTCCAGAACATCGAACTCAGGCCCAGGGGACCCAGGCTCGGTTCGTCCGCCACCCGCAGCGGTTGCCGCAAATAGATTTTCATGGTGACCCGCAGGCTGCTGGCGTCGCCGGGGTGCAGGGTGGCCGCCAATGCCGCCGCGCCGGCCTCGCCCTCCGCCAGACCCAGCAATCGGAACGCCCGCTCGTTGATTTTCTGCAAATATAGTTTGCGGAGTTTGATGAAATCCTCGTTCGGTTCGCCCACCTTGTGCACGCCCAACCGGAACGAGGTGCCGAACAGCAGCGGCGAGAATCCGGCCAGTCGACCGTAACCGTTTCCGCCCAGATGCAACACCTGGGGCCAGTTGTCCGAGCCGTCCCGCCGGCTGCCGATATCGACCGCGCTGAGGTAACGGACGGCGGTGGGAGGCGGATTCGGCAGGGCCGGTTGAATCGCGGGATGACGATAGTTGAAATCCCCGGCCCGATACGGAATCGGCGCGTAGCTTTCCCGTTCGGACCGGTACATCCAGATCTCGAGCGGATCCTTCTCGAAATTGCCGCGCGGACTCGCCCGCAGCCACCAGACGCTATCGTCGTAAAAGGGTTTGCCCGCCAATTTGCCGTATTCGACGAAATCGAGCCCCAGCGGGTCGCCGTTTTCAGGGGGGTCGATTTCCACCACCGGCTCGGGGGACAGCGGCTCCCAGGGCATCTGGGAACGCTCGAAAGCCTGTCGGGCGAGATCGACGAAGGTAGGAGTGGGGGCGGCCACGGCATCGGCGCAAAGCGTCAGCGCGCCCAACAGGCCAGCGACAAAGCGGTACCGGCTGGCGGCGGCTGGCCAAACGTTTCGGGCAAGTCCCGGAGGGTCTGGTGAGGTCGACATGGCGAGGTCCTGTAGTGTTCGGGGTTGGGAACGACAGGTATGAATACACCGACCCCCTTAACCCCCCCTGAACGTTTGCGCCCTTGCTTCCAACACGCCTTCGAGACCGATCATCACGCCGCCGAAACGCTTCGGTCGCGCCCCACCCTTGATTCCAAAGGAAGTTTTGGCGCGCGTCGGAAAAGGGTCTAAACTAGTTGCGCAAAATGAAAGAGCGGCGGAAACGCCGCTCGACTCCCCTCCGCCGAACCCCCCCGACGAGCGCGACAATGAACGACCAGCACTACGATGTCATCGTGATTGGCACCGGCCCCGGAGGGGAGGGAGCCGCCATGAAAGCCGCCAAGGAAGGCAAGTCGGTGGCCGTGATCGAGAAACACCATCTGGTCGGCGGCGGCTGCACCCACTGGGGCACCATTCCATCCAAGGCCCTGCGGCACGCCATCAACCGGATGCTGGAATTCAACACCAGCCCGGTGTTCCGCAACGCCCTCGGCTCCGCCCTGCGGCTGTCCTATCCCGAGCTGCTGCGCTCCGCCGAATCGGTCATCGCCCGGCAGACCGCGATGCGGCGGGACTTCTACGAGCGCAACCGGGTCCGGCTGGTGCACGGCCACGCCCGGTTTCTCGATGCCCACACCCTCGAAGCGCGGTTCGGCGCCGAGCCGACCGCCCTGACCGCCGACGCCTTCATCATCGCCTCCGGCTCGCATCCGTACCGGCCCCGGGATATCGATTTCGATCACCCGCGCATCTTCGACAGCGACACCATTCTCAGCCTGTCCGGCACGCCGCGCTCCATCGTCATCTACGGCGCGGGCGTGATCGGTTGCGAATACGCCAGCATCTTTCGCAACATGGGCTGCAAGGTGGATCTGGTGGACACCCGTTCGCAACTGCTGTCCTTCCTCGACGACGAAATCGCCCACGCGCTCAGCTATCACCTGCGCGATCAGGGCGTGATGATCCGCCACAACGAGGAATACGCGGCGGTGGAGGGCCTGCCGGACGGCGTGCTCCTGGACCTCAAATCCGGCAAGAAAATCAAGGCCGACGCGCTGCTCTGGGCCAATGGCCGCACCGGCAACACCCAGCACATGGGGCTGGAGGAATTGGGCATCGTGCCCAACAGCCGCGGCCAGATCACGGTGGACGAGAGCTACCGTACCGCCCTGCCCCACATCTACGCGGTGGGCGACGTGATCGGCTATCCCAGTCTGGCCAGCGCCGCCTACGATCAGGGCCGTTTCGCCGCCACCCACCTGGTCCACGGCGCCTGCGACCATCATCTGGTGGATTACATCCCGACCGGCATCTACACCTCGCCCGAGATCAGTTCGGTCGGTCGCACCGAACGCGAGCTGACCGAGGCCCGGGTGCCCTACGAAGTGGGCCATGCCTACTTCAAGAGTCTGGCGCGCGCCCAGATCACCGGCCGCACCGTGGGCATGCTCAAGCTGCTGTTCCATCGGGACAGCCTGGAAATTCTCGGCATCCACTGCTTCGGCGACCAGGCCGCCGAGATCGTCCACATCGGACAGGCGATCATGGCCCAGCAGGGCGGGGCCAACACCATTCAATATTTCGTCAATACCACGTTCAATTATCCGACCATGGCCGAGGCGTACCGGGTAGCGGCGTTGAACGGTCTGAATCGGCTGGCTTAAGGGGGACTCCCGGTGGACATCACTCCGTATCTCAAATTGATGGTCGACAAGAACGCCTCCGACCTGTTCTTCCACGTCGGCGCGCCGGTGAATATCAAGATCGGCGGCGTGGTGCGCCCGATTGGCAACAAGGTGCTCGGGCCGGGTCAGGTGCGCGAGATCAGCTACTCGGTCATGAAGGATGACCAGATCAAGGAATTCGAGCACGAATGGGAGCTCAACTTCGCCATTCCGCTGCACGGCGTTGGCCGGTTCCGCGCCAACGTGTTCCGGCAGCGCGGCGAGGTATCGATGGTGATCCGCTTCATCAAGGGCGACATCCCGCAGGTGGAAGAGCTGGGCCTGCCGCCCCTGTTGCGGCAACTGGTGATGGAAAAGCGCGGCCTGATCCTGCTGGTGGGCGCCACCGGCTCCGGCAAGTCCACCACGCTGGCGGCGATGATCGACCATCGCAACGCCAGCGCGCCCGGCCACATCATCACCGTCGAGGACCCCATCGAATTCACCCACCAGCACAAGAAATCGGTGGTCGCCCAGCGCGAGATCGGCATCGACACCCACTCTTACGAAAACGCGCTGCGCAGCGCCATGCGCGAGGCGCCCGACGTGATCCTGGTCGGCGAGGTCCGCGAACGCGACGTCATGAAATACGTGCTGACCTTCTCCGAGACCGGCCACCTGGTATTGTCCACCCTGCACGCCAACAACGCCAACGGCGCCCTGGAACGCATTGTCAATTTCTTCCCCGAGGACGCCCGGCCCCAGCTGCTCATGGACCTGTCGCTGAACCTGCGCGCCATCGTCTCGCAACGGCTGGTGCGCGCCCTGAGCGGCGGCCTGGTGCCGGCGGTGGAAGTGCTGTTGAACACGCCCTACATTTCCGACCTGATCCAGAAGGGCAAGATCGACTACGTCAAGGACGCCATGGAGCAGGCCACCGAGTCGGGGATGATGACCTTCGATCAGTCGCTGTTCAAGCTGTACAAGGAAGGCAAGATTTCCCGCGAGGAAGCCATCAAGAACGCCGACTCCAAGAACAACGTCGGCTTGCAGATCCGGCTGTCCGAAGGCGCCGGAGCCGCTGGCGGCAAGTCGTCCAGCCTGGCCGACCTGACCATCCGCGACGAGAACACCGACCGGGGACGGATGCTGTGACCGACCGGCTCCACGCGCTGGCCCGCCGCATGGCGGACATCGCGCCGTTTCACGTCATGGCGCTATTGGCCCGCGCCAGGGAACTGGAAGCGGCGGGCCGTTCCATCATTCACCTGGAAATCGGCGAGCCGGACTTTCCGACCGCCGCGCCGATCATCGCCGCTGGCCAACGGGCACTGACGGAAGGTCATACCCACTACACCGCCGCCGCCGGCCTGCCGGAACTGCGCCGGACGCTCGGCGCTCACTATCGGGAGCGTTACGGCGTCGAGGTGCCGGCCCGGCGCATCCTGATCACTCCGGGCGCTTCCGGCGCCCTGCAACTGGCGACGGCAATTCTGATCAACCCCGGCGACCGGGTGCTGCTGGCCGATCCCGGCTACCCCTGCAACCGCCATTTCGTGCGGCTGGTGGAAGGCGAGGCGGTCGGCGTTCCGGTCGGACCGGAAACCGGCTATCAACTGACCGCCGGGTTGGTGGAGCGGCATTGGGACGAGCGGACGGTGGCGGTGTTGCTGGCCTCGCCGGCCAATCCCACCGGTACGGTGATCGCGCCCGACGAGCTGGTGGCCATCGTCTCGACAGTCGAGGCGCGGGGCGGACGAGTGATCATGGACGAAATCTATCATGGTCTGACTTACGGCGCGCCGGTCCAAACCGCGCTGGCGTACTCGGACCGGGTGCTCGTCGTCAACAGCTTCAGCAAGTATTACGGCATGACCGGCTGGCGGCTGGGCTGGCTGGTGGCGCCGGACGATTGCGTCGACGACGCCGAGAAGCTGGCGCAGAATCTGTTCCTGGCGGCGTCCACCCCGGCGCAGCACGCGGCGCTGGCGGCGTTCACCCCGGAAGCACGGACGATTTTCGAGGAGCGCCGGCGAGAATTCCAGGCGCGGCGGGATTTTCTGCTGCCGGCGCTGCGCGAATTGGGTTTTCACATCCCGGTCACGCCGGACGGCGCGTTCTACCTGTACGCCGACTGCGGGCGCTTCACCGACGACAGCTACGAGTTTGCCCTGCGGTTGCTGGAGGAAACCGGCGTCGCCATCACGCCGGGCCGCGATTTCGGCCACCACCTGCCGCAGCGACATGTCCGCTTCGCCTATACCAGCGCCATTCCGCAACTGGCCGAGGGGGTGGAGCGGTTGCGGGCGGTGGCAGGGGGCCGATCTGCTTTTTGACAACCCAGCGCGAACAACTGATCAGACGGTGGTTACTGACCCAACGCCCTTTCCACCGCCGCCACGTTCGCCCGCAAGTGCGCCGAATCGAGCGTGCCGACCACCACGCTGCTCACGCCCGGTTCGGCGTAAATCAACCGCAGCGACGCCAGAACCGGATCGCTTTCCGCCGTCTGGTCGAGATGGCCGCTGAGCAGGCCCTTCTTGATCAGCACGCCCTTGTTCGCGGCGTGGGCGGCGCGGATCACCGGCAACTCCTCCCGCTGGCGCAGATTGTAGGTCACCATCACCAGATCGCAGCACTCGACCGCCCGCAGTCCACCGGCGACGGTCTTCGTGGACATCCCCACCGCCCGCACCAGTCCCGCCTGTTTGAGATCGAGCAGGGTCGGCAACACCGCACCCCGCTCCAGAATCGCCAGATCGTCGCCGCTGGAATGGATCAGCACGGCATCCAGCGCGTCCACTCCCAACCGTCGCAAACTGCACTCCACGCTGGCGCGGACGGCGGCGGCGGAGAAATCGAAGCGTGAAACCCCGCCGTGGAACTCCTCGCCGACCTTGGTCACGATCACCCAGTCCCGCCGGCATTGCCGCAGCAGCCGGCCCAGTCGCTCCTCGCTCGCGCCGTAGGCCGGCGCGGTGTCCAGCAGGTTGATTCCCAGATCCCAGGCCAGATCGAGCAGCGCCAGAGCTTCCCGGTCCGACGGCAGCTCGAAGGCCCGCGGATAGCTGACTCCCTGGTTGCGACCGAACTTGACCGTCCCCAAACCCAGCGGGCTGACCTGCGGGCCGGTCGCGCCCAAGGGCCTCAGCTCCACTCCAAATCCTCCCGATCCCAGGGACAGATCGCCACTTCCGGTCGCGGCCAGTCCGCCAGCAGCCGCAAATCCGCTGGTCGGGGCCGCTGTTCGAGCGTCGTCCGCAAGACCTGCTCCACCTGTTCGGCCAGCAACGGCGCCAACGCCAGCTTGGTCGGCCAGATCACCAGCGTCCGCCCATCGCGAGACAAGCCGGGACCGGTCGGCCGCATTCCGTCCGTCTGGCGAGCTTCGGCCCGCCTGACGGTGAAGGTAGCGAATTGCGTCCGTGACCAGTTCACCCAGGGCAGCAAGGTCGCCAGTTCGCGCCGGGCTGCCCGAATCTGGTCATGGCGGTCACGTTTGACGCCATCCTCGGCCAACTTGCCGCCGAGATACCACACCAGATGGCCGTTGGTGTCGCAGTGCGTGGTCACGGTCAGGCGCGGTGTGTCGCTCGCGCTGACGAAGTGGGCGAATAGCGGTCCCGGCAACCCGAGCCCGCGGACCAGCACCATGTGCAGGGGCCGCAGTTGCATGGCCGCCCACGGCAGCGCGGCATTGCCCGCGCCGGCGGCGAACACGGTGCAGGCCGGGCGAATCACCAGCGCCGGCCGCCCGGGATGGCGCAGGGTGATCGCCCCGTCGCCCGCGGGCACCGCCGGCCCGTGATTGAGCAC
>DGFE01000248.1:26054-26726 GCA_002391525.1 Competibacteraceae bacterium UBA3908 | reverse complement strand
GAGGTCTCGCTGTCGTATCGCTGCATCCCACGATGGTGGCAACGATTTGAAAAAAGAGAAGATCCAGACCTGGACAGGTGCGAAACAAGACGCTGGATCGCAGCGCGGTGTAGGATTGGATAGCGACGGTTCAGGACATGACGGAATTCGATAGCGGATACAAGCTGTTATTTTCTCATCCGGAGTTGGTGGCGGACTTGCTGCGCGGCTTCGTGCCGGAGCCGTGGGTGGCGGAGGTGGACTTCGCCACGCTGACGCCGGTCAAAGGGAGTTATGTCAGTGAAGGGCTACGCCAGCGGCATGACGACGTGGTGTGGAAAGTCCGGCTGCGGGAGCAGTGGCTCTACATCTACGTGGTGATCGAGTTTCAGGCGGAGCCGGACTCGTGCATGGCGCTGCGGCTGCTGGTCTATGTCGAGCTGCTGGATCAGGACTTGCTGCGACGGCAGGAACTGTCGCCCGACGGACGCTTGCCGCCGGTGTTGCCGGTGGTGCTGTACCACGGCGCCGCGCCGTGGACCGGAGCGGTGGAAGTTCGCGAGCTGCTGACGTTGGCCCCACCGGGTTTGGAACGATTTGGCGGCGACGGGTGTTTTTGCGGCGGCGCTTGCCGGGCATCATCATCCCCGAAATTGACGACTTGCGCGAGGTGAAGGCGATGTTGGCGGAACG
>DGFE01000248.1:4371-25836 GCA_002391525.1 Competibacteraceae bacterium UBA3908 | reverse complement strand
GGCTTGCAGCAGGGCTTGCAGCAGGGCGAGACACGGTTGTTGCTCCGGCAATTACGCCAACGCTTTGGCGAGCCGCCGGCCTGGGTGACAGAACGCTTGGCGGCGGCGGAGCCGGAGCAGTTGGAACAGTGGGGAGAACGGCTGCTGGCAGCGCCTACCCTGGAGGCGGTGTTCGGAGTGCCGAGCGAGACAGGCCATTAGCGCGCATGATGATGCGTGGTAGATGTTGAACCTACCGAATGTGGAATTGAAGGAGGCCCGCTTTTATCGGCAGGGGTTCGCCGAGGGCCAACGGGAAGAACGCCTCCGCATCGTGCGGAGCCTGCTGGACGTGATTGCCGATGACCGGTTGCTGGCGGAGAAGACTGGCTTGAGCGAGGCGGAAGTGCAGACGTTGCGGGCGCAGCAGCACTGAGGTCGTGCCGATAGTCCGCTTCGGTAATCGGAGGGGGAGATTCATGGGCCACCGGGTTGGGCTGAAAGCGGTCCGAATCCGACCGTCGCGCTACCGCTGGGCACCCACACTGTCACGCTCACCGTGGATGATGGGCGCGGCGGGACGGCGACCGACACGGTGGTTGTGCGGGTAGTCGATACCACGCCCCCGGTACTGAATCTGCCCGCCGACATCAGCACCGACGCGACCGACGCCTCCGGGGCGGTGGTTACCTTCACCGCCTCCGCTACGGACCTGGTCGATGGCGCGGTCACCCCGAACTGTACGCCCGCTTCGGGCACCACCTTCCCCACCGGCACCACGACCGTCAGTTGCACCGCGACCGACAAGGCCGAGAATACCGCAAGCGGCAGTTTTAAGGTCACGGTCGTCGGTACGACTCCACCCAGCACCAGCGCCTTCAGCGCCTTCAGCGTCAACCCGCTCCGCATCAACCAGCGCCTCAAGACTTTCTTCCTGCTGTCCAGTTTTACCTTGGGGTCAGGCAACAACGGCATCGATCCCACAAAAGAGCCGGTCGCCCTCACGATTGCCGGCTTCACCGCGACGATTCCGGCGGGATCGTTCCGCAAAGGATCTGGACCTTTCGGGATGTATGCCTTCGCCGGAAAAATCGACGGCGTTTCAATCGAGATGCTGATCACGCCCTTGGGCAACAAACGCTTCGGATTCCAGGCCGCCGCTTACGGCGTCAACCCCAGCGTAGCAAACAACTCGGTGACGGTGGGACTCGCAATCGGCAACGATAGTGGTACAACCTCGGTCAAGCCCGTAATCATCAAATAAGACTTCGGGTTACCTTGGCGCAGCGAAGCGAGTAGATGTGGATACCGTTTTGGTTATCGACCAGCGGAGACCCAATCGGGTTGATAGGGTGGGCCATGTCCACCCTATCGCCGAACGATAAGTACACGCCTGACTCGCCCCGCAACCGCGCTAAAACTGTAGCGCCAGCGTCGCCAGCGCCGTTCCCAGCAGCGCCCCGGCCAGCACGTCGCTGGGATAGTGCAGTCCCAGCACCAGCCGCGACAGCGCCACCAGCACCGTGAACGGAATCACCAGCCAGGCCAGCGCCGGGTAGTGGTAAACCACTACGATACCGAACGACACCGCGTGCAGGGTGTGGCCAGAAGGAAAGCTGTATTCGTCCAGCGGCGCGACCGGCGCCCGGATGCGGTCGTGCCGGGCGCAAGGCCGGGGTCGGGTGGTGCGGGATTTCAGCCACTTGTACAGGGCCAGCGCCGCCGCGCCGGCGGCCAGCATCCGCGCCACCACCGGCAAGGCCGCCGGCCCCTGCGCGAGCACCAGCGCCAGCATCAGCGTGTACCAGAACACGCCGTCGCCCAGCCGGCTGACCACGGCGAACAGCCGCTCCAGTCCCCGCCGGTGGCTGGCCCGGTTGAACCGCAGACACCAGGCCATATCGAGTTCCGCCAGCCGCCGCAGCGGCATCGCTTCGTGTGCCCTGTTCATCGGATGACCTCCTCGTAACACTGTTCCAGTTGTTCGCAAATTCGCTCCCAGTCGAAAGCCATCACCGCTCGCCGGGCCGCCTGACCCAAGGCGCGAGCCAGTTCCGGCTCCTCCGCCAGCCGGCGAATGGCCGCGATGAACCCGGCATGATCGCCGCGTGGCGCCAGCAAGCCGCTCTGCCCGTGAACGATGTGCCGATGCGCGGCGGCGTAGTCGAACGCCACCACCGCCAGGCCGCTGGCCATCGCTTCCAGGGTGACGTTGCCGAAGGTTTCGGTCAGGCTGGGAAACAAAAAGAAATCCGCCGAGGCGTAATGCGCGGCCAGATCGGCGCCAATGCGCGCGCCCGGAAACACGATTTCGGGATGGCGGACTCGCAGCCTGGTGGCCAGCGGCCCATCGCCCACCAGCACCAACCGGGCCGAGGGCCGGACCGTTCTGACGGCCCGATACGCCTCCAGCACCAGTTGCAGGTTTTTCTCCGCCGCCAGTCGGCCTACGTACATCGCAACCGGGTCGGTCGGCCCGACGCCCCAGCTCCGGCGCAACACCGGATCGCGACGCTCGGGACCGAACAGTCGGGTATCCACGCCGCGCGCCAGCACCCGTAACCTGTGGAAGCCCAGTGCTCGCAACTCGGCGGCCAGTTCCTCGGTGGGCACCAGCGTGCAGTCGGTCCGGTTATGGAAGCGGCGCAGGTAGGCGACGATGGGCTTGGCCAGCAGACCCACCCCATAATGCCGGCTGTAGGTATGGAAATTGGTGTGAAAGCCGGAGAACACGCGCAGGCCCAGACCGCGGGCGGTTGCCAGCGCCGAGCCGCCCAAGGGGCCCTCGGTCACCAGATGCACCACGTCCGGCGGCGTTTGGCGCCAGTGTCGCCCGAGTCGCCGGCTGGCGGGGAATCCCATTCGCAACTGTGGATAGAAGGGGATGGGAAAGCCGGGCAGGGGAAGAACTTCGAGGCGTCCGTCCCGATAGGCATGGTCGCGGCCATGCTGGCGCGGGCGAATCACCTGCACGGCATGCTCGCGCGCCAACAGCCCCTCGACCAACCGGCCGATGGTCATCGCCACGCCGTTGACCTCGGGCGGATAGGTTTCGGTGACGACGCTGACCCGCAAGCGACGCGCCGCGGCGGCGACGGGAAACAGGGGGGTTATGGAGGCGATCATGCCGGCACTATGGCCGGTTTACGCAAAACTTTTATGAAGTCCGCGTGATGATCGGATGACAGTCAGCCGGGTTCGACCGGACAGGCGAACGGGCGGGGACCATGACGCCAGGCCCGGCCGAACGACCGGCAAGTCCCTTCAGTAGCGGTAACGCGGCGGCTTGACCCCGGTCACGCAGCAGCGGTCGCGTCGCGCCGGCGGGACGGCACTCTTGAGCAGGCAGCGCGGCTGGGAACCGTACAGGGTATAGGGTTTGACGTAAGTCCAGGACCGGCAATAACGGTCGTTGAAACAAGCCCGTTCGCAGGCTTCCGGCGCCGCTACCCGCAGGTTGAACGAGCGGAAAGTGGAACCCGGGCGGATCGTGTTCCACTGCATGGCTTCCGCCGCCGGTTGCAGACCCAGGGCCATGACCAGGCCCGCCATTCCGAACAACAGTTTCTTTTTCATGACGCTACCTCCTCGCGAATAAAAGGGTAGCGTCGATTTAGCCTCAACGCCATGAACATCGCCTGAACCGTGGCCGCTGCCGCGTTATCGCCGCCGGCGCTTCAGCCCTTGCCGGCTTCGGCGACCGCGTTCGGTTCCTGGGCCGATGCTTCCCGCTCTGCCTCCATCCAGCCCCGGAAGCGGGTGAGCAGCCACAGACCCGGAACGGTGGCCATCATGCAGAACAGGAAGAAGCCCTCCCAGCCCAGCCATTCGGCCAGATAGCCGGTCGGGGTGTTGACCACCACGCGGGGAATGCCCATCAGACTGCTCAGCAGCGCGTACTGGGTGGCGGTGAACTTCTTGTTGGTCAGCGTCGCCATGAACGCGACGTAAGCCGTGGTCGCCATGCCGCTGAACAGGTTTTCGCTGGTGATGGCCAGCGCCAGGCCGGGCAGGCTGTGGCCGAGCCGGGCCAGGATCACGAAACCGATCAGCCCCCCCGCCTGTAACACCCCGAACAGCCACAGCGCGCGGTACTGGCCCAGCTGCAGGATCAGTACCCCGCCGAGCAGACCGCCGATCACCGTCGCCCAGAAGCCGAACAGTTTGACGATGGTGCCGATTTCGGTCTTGCTGAAACCGAGGTCCAGATAGAACGGCGTGGACATCTGGCTGGCCATCATCTCGCCGACCTTGTAGAGCAGCACGAACAACAGGATCAGCGCCGCGTCCTGGCGCGAGAAATAGTCCACGAACGGCTGCACCACCGCCTCGCGCAAGGTGCGGGGCGTGCCGGCCTCTACCCGCGGTTCGACACACAGCAGGGTCGTCGCCAGGCCGGGCAGCATCGCCACCGCCATCGCCCAGTACACGGCGGAAAAAGGAATGAAATCGGCCAGGATCAGCCCGCCTCCGGACGACAGCAACATGCCCACCCGATAGCCGTTGACGTAAAGCGAGGCGCCCAGTCCCTGTTCGTCGTCGGCCAGCGATTCGCGCCGATAAGCGTCGATCACGATGTCTTGCGAGGCTGAAAAGAAGGCCACCAGAAACGCCGCCAGCGTGACCAGCGGCAGACCGCGCGTCGGATCGGTGAGCCCCAATCCGGCGATGGCCACGATCAGCGTCAGTTGAATCAGCAGCAGCCAGCCGCGCCGGCGGCCCATGCCGGCAAGCGGCGCGAAGCGATCCAGCAGCGGTGCCCACAGAAATTTGAGGGTGTAGGGCAGGCCGACCAGCGCGAACAGACCGATGGTGCCCAGATCGACGCCGGCCTCCTTCAGCCATGCCTGCAACACCGAACCGGTCGCCAGCAACAACGGCAGGCCGGAGGAAAAGCCCATCAGCAGGGCGGTGAGCATTCGCCCGCTCAGGAAAATCCACAGAATGTCCCGACCGGATCGCCGAGGGGTGTCAGAAGGCATAGTCGTAGTCCAGGGTCAGGGGTGCGTGATCGGAAAAGCGCTGGTCGCGGTAGATGGCGGCGGCTCGGACTTTGTCGGCCAGACCGGGCGTGATCACCTGATAGTCGATCCGCCAGCCGACGTTCTTTTCGCGCGCCCGACCGCGATTCGACCACCAAGTGTATTGACCGGGTTCGGGGTTCACCACCCGGAACGCATCGACCCAGCCCAGCGGCCCGAACAATTCATCCATCCAGGCCCGTTCCTCGGGCAGAAAACCGGAGTGGTCGCGGTTGGCCCGCCAGTTTTTCAGGTCGATTTCCCGGTGGGCGATGTTCCAGTCGCCGCAGAGGATGATGTCGCGACCGCTGGCGCGCATCGCCCGCAACGGTTCGGCCAGTCGCGCCATGAAATCGAATTTCACCACTTGCCGTTTCGGGTTGGTGGAGCCGGACGGCAGATACAACGAGACCACGCTGAGCTTGCCGAACCGCGCCTCCAGCCAGCGACCCTCCGCGTCGCATTCCGGCCAGCCCAGTCCGGTTCGTATCTCGTCCGGTTCGCGGCGGGCGAAGATGGTTACTCCGCTGTAGCCCTTGCGCTCGGCGTCGTGATAGTGGCAGTGGTAATCGGCCGGGCGGTAAAGGTCGGGCGGCAACCGGTGCAAGTGGGTCTTGGTTTCCTGAAGGCAGACCACATCGGCGTTCTGTTCGGCCAGCCAGGCGAAAAACCCCTTGCTGGCGGCGGAACGGATGCCGTTGGCGTTGAAGGTGATCACCCGCATGAGGCGATGATGTTCCGGTGGAAGGGTGGCGAAGCGCGCTATGATACCGGTATTCGTCATCCTCACGCCGGAATCTCGAACCATGCGGGACTATCAGCGGGACTTTCTCGACTTCGCCATCGACCGGGGCGTGTTGCGCTTCGGCGAATTCACGCTGAAATCGGGGCGCATCAGCCCGTATTTCTTCAACGCGGGGTTGTTCGACAGCGGCGCGGCGCTGGCTCGCCTGGGTCGCTGTTACGCTGCCGCGATCATGGATGCCGGACTGGAGTTCGATACCCTGTTCGGACCCGCCTACAAGGGCATTCCGCTGGTGGCGACGGTCGCCATCGCTCTGGCCGAGCAACACGGTCGCGATGTCCCCTGGTGTTTCAACCGCAAGGAAGCCAAGGATCACGGCGAGGGCGGGCTGATCGTCGGTGCTCCGTTAATGGGTCGGGTCCTGATCGTGGACGATGTCATCACCGCCGGCACCGCCATCCGCGAGACGATGCGAATTCTGGCTGCGCACGACGCGACGCCGGCGGGCGTGGTGATCGCCCTGGATCGGCGGGAGCGCGGGCAGGGTGATCTGTCGGCGGTGCAGGAAGTCGAGCGCGCTCATAACATCGCCGTCACCAGCATCGTCAACCTGGACGATTTGGTAGTGTATCTGGCGGAACGGCCGGAGTATGCCGGGCATTTGGAGAAGATGCGGGATTATCGGGCGCGGTATGGGGTTGCGGATTGAAGAAAAAACCAATTGTGACCAACGACCTGAAACTTTACGGCGTCGCGACCCTGAACGCCCTGAGCGCGGAAGCCGCCCGTTCTCCCCGCCGTCGCAAAAACCTGAACGTGCATCCGGTGCTGGCAGACCCCGTGCAACGGCTGTTCAACGCCATGGAACCCGGCACTTACGCCCGCCCCCACCGGCACGCGCGGGATAACGGCTGGGAATTGATGGTGGTAGTGCGGGGCACTTTCGCCGTGCTCCGCTTCGACGAGGCCGGCTGTGTCCTGGCCCGCGTCGATCTGCGCGCCGGCGACGGCGACTGCGCGGTGGAAATTCCGGCCCATGCGTGGCACTGCGTGGTCAGTCTCGCTCCCGGCACCATCATGTTCGAGGTAAAACCGGGTCCCTATTCGCCTCTCGAGGACAAGGATTTCGCCGCGTGGGCGCCACCCGAGGGCGATGCCCGCGCACCCGACTGGGTCCGTTGGTTCGAGACGGCGAAACCCGGCGAGCACGCGCCCGGTTCGAGCGACCCGCCGCGACCTCGTCCGCTCTAAATGGATTCGGCGCGCCCTGCGTCGCGTTGGTGCTCGTCGCGGGTCAAGCTACCTTTGCTTTTTCCTGGTCGCTACCGGTTGCACGGAAACGGCCAATTCCTGTACGTAATGAGCCTTGACCTGGTCGCCGACTTTAAGCTTGCCGATGTCGATGTCATCGGGCACTTTCAGCGTAACCGCATCTTGCGCGCCATGCAGGGTAACCCGGCGGGTTTTTGGATTCACGGCGGTAACGTTGGCGACGATCTCGACATCCTTGCGTACCGTTCCCGCCGGCTTCCGGCCCGGCTCGGCGCGCTCGACGGTGACGGTGTCCTTGCGCGTGGCGATGCCGCCCGTCGCGTTCTTTTCGAGATTCACGGCCAAGGCTTCATAGTACGTCAGTTCCACCCGGTCGCCGACCTTGACCTGCGGCAGGTTGCGGACTTCTTCACCGACCGCGATGGTGTGGAGCTTGCCGCGACTGCCCTTGAGGACGACCTGTCGGTTTTCGAGATCGACGGCCTGCACTATCGCGGTGGCGGTTATCTTGTCCCGCATCTCCAGTTGCGGAGCCGGCGGCTGCCGAGACGCCACGAGCGCTTCATCCCGCACCGGCGGTTTGTCCTGAGTGATCGCGCAGCCCGTCGCCGCCAGCCCGCCCAGCACGCTCAAAATCACCGCTAAACCCCTTTTCATCATGACTCTTCCCCCGTTTTGACAGGTTGTACCAGAAATCGATGCGATCAGCCGTCATCAACGCCCGGCCAGCATGGGCATGGATCTGGGCTTGCCTATGGCACGATCCTGAGCGTGACCGCGTACCGCTCGGTTGCCGAAGCGTCGCCATCCCAGAAGCGCCAGTATTTCAGCTTGAGCGCGACCTCGCCCGGCTGCCGGGCGGTGAAGGTGAAAATCCGTTGTCCGCGCGCGCCGATGAATCCCTCCGTCGGTTCGGTGTATGCCGTGCCATCCAGCGCCAACAGACGGCTGTCGGTTTCGTCGATGGCCCACGTGAAGCCCGTGCCGGGATTTTCCGGCAACCGCACCTCGATGCGTTCGCCCACCCGGACCTCGGCTGCGCGGTTGTGGTCGGCGCGACCGAGGATCAGCATCCCGTTTTCACGGATGCCGGTGGGAGCGGTGTTCGGCGGATCGCCCTTGGCGGCGCAGCCGGCTGCGAGCAATACGGCCAGCGCCAGCGGAACCCGTCGAGCGATGAAAGATGGTACTTTGCGAGTGGCGGGCATGGAAGCTTACCGGTTGAAGGGTGGAGGGGAATTCCGCGTGAAACCGAATCTCGCGGGCGATGTAGCTGGCGCGATTGTATGAAAACGCCAGGGAGCGGGGCCGGCACGGTGGAGTTGACCCGAGAGATTCCTCTCCTTGACAAAGAAGAGGCGGCGCGCGGCGCCGGTTCATCGTTTATGGCCTTGCCTACGGCGTCGTCTTCGGCGGCGCGCCGCTCCAGGGCATGATCGGTACCGCCGTGATCGAGTTCTTCGGCGAGCCTTCGATCAATTTGTCGCTGTAGACCAGATACACCAGCGTGTTGCGCGGTCGATCCAGAAATCGCACCACCCGCAGTTTCTTGAAGACCAGGGAACGGCGCTCGGTGAACACCTCCTCGCCGTCCTTGAACTTGTCCTTGATGTTGATCGGTCCGACCTGCCGGCAGGCGATGGAGGAATCGGAAGTATCTTCGGCCAACCCCAAGCCGCCCTTGATACCGCCGGTCTGGGAGCGGCTGACGTAACAGGTCACGCCGTCGATCTTGGGATCGTCGAAGGCTTCGACCACGATCTTGTGATTCGGCCCCAACCACTGAAACGCGGTATCCACGCTGCCGATTTCCTGGGCATGGGCCGCTACCGCCAGCGCTCCCAAGGCACCGCCAAACAGTCCCACCAACAAAACGCGCCGCATGTCACGGTCTCCGTCGGTTGAAAACACGGTCGACGAGAATACCGCAATTCGCGTCAAAAATAGCCGGTCACTGCATATCGCCGCCTGGCCGCGAGGCGGGTCGAGAAAAATCGGGACCCGGGATGTTGTTTCACTGAGCCCGCCATCGGTTGGAAACCGTCGGTTTGGGTACTCAAGATTCGGGCCGCCAGCAAGGTTTGCAGATGTTTGTCGAGCAGCACGAGGTCGGTGGTGGCGCGGGCCAGGTCGGCCCCTCTGGGCATGGCCAACCCCACGTCGGTGGCAATCAGCACCGGGGGGCGTCGTTCACCTCGTCGCCGATAAACGCCACTTTCGCGCCTTGCGCCCGCAGCTCCTCGACCACGGCGGCCTTGCGTTCCCCCTGTGCTTTGAAGCAGGACGACCCCGAAGGGCAGCCGCCGCAGCCACCGGGCGGCGCGTTCCGCATCGAACCGCCATCGCCGCCCCGGCGCGCACCGAACCGAAACAGCCTGGACGGCACGTAAAACCGCAGCAAAGCCAGCGCGGCGATCACCACGATCAACAACGCCAACCCATCCTGCCACATCTCAGCCGCCTCCCAGCGCCAGCGCCACCCGGTAGGTGACGAAGGCGGCGATATAAGCCAACACCATCAGATAGACGAACATGAAGGTCGCCCACCGCCAGGAATTGGTCTCGCGGCGGACGGTGGCCAGCGTCGCCAGACATTGCGGGGCGAACACGTACCAGGCCAGCAACGCCAGCGCCGTCGCCAGCGTCCAGTTCTGGGCCAGCGTCGCCGTCAGCGCCTCCGTGACCGTGCCCTCGTCGCCGCTCAGTGCGTACACGGTGCCGAGCGCCGCCACCGCCACCTCGCGCGCCGCCAGGCCCGGCACCAGCGCGATGGCGATTTGCCAATTGAAGCCGATGGGCGCCAACAGCGGTTCCAGCGTGCGCCCGATCTGTCCGGCAAAGCTGTAGTAGATGGCCGGCTCCGTCGCGCCGTCCGGCGGGGCGGGAAAGGTCGAGAGAAACCACAGCACGACCATCAGGCTCAGGATGATCGTGCCGATCCGGCGCATGAAGATCTTGGCGCGCTCCCACAAACCCAGCAGCACGTTGGTGGGATTCGGCCATTTGTAGCTGGGCAACTCCATCAGCAAGGGCTGCGATTCCCCGCGCAACAGGGTCAGCCGCAACACGCCGGCCACCACCAGCGCGCCGACGATGCCGGTCGCGTACAGGCCGAACATGACCAGCCCCTGCAAGCCGATCCCGCCCCAGACCGTGGTATTGGGAACGAACGCGGCGATCAGCAGGACGTACACCGGCAGCCGCGCCGAGCAGGTCATCAGCGGCGCGATCAGAATCGTGACCAGGCGATCCAGCGGATGGGCGATGGTGCGCGCCGCCATGATGCCCGGAATGGCGCAGGCGAAGCTGGACAACAGGGGAATAAAGGCGCGACCGTTCAAACCGACCGCGCTCATCAGCCGATCCATCAGAAAGGCGGCGCGGGCCATGTAGCCGAAATCTTCGAGCAACAGAATGAACAGGAACAGAATCAGGATCTGCGGCAGGAAGATCACCACGCCGCCCACCCCGGCGACGATTCCGTCAACCAGCAGGCTCTTGAGCAGGCTTTCCTCCATGTGTTCGGCAAGCCACTGTTGCAGGCCGGCCATGCCGCCGTCGATCCAGTCCATCGGCGCTTCCGCCCAACTGAACACGGCCTGAAACATCACGAACAGAATGGCGAGCAGAATCAGCGGTCCCGCCACCGGATGCAGCAAAACCCGGTCGAGTTGGCGGGTGAGACGTTCCGGCGCACCCTCGCGGACCACGGCTTCTTGCAACAGACGCTCCACCTCCCGATGATAGGCGCGAATCGCTTCCGGCGAAGGTTCCACCCAGTCGGAGATCGCGGCGGTTCCACCCGCGGCCGGAGCCTGGTTCAACAATGCGTCGATCTGGCCGAGCAGATCTTGCACCCCGCTCTTGCGCATCGCCACGGTGGTGACCACCGGAATGCCCAACTGCCGGGACAAGGCCTCGACGCTGATCTGGCAGCCGCGCTTCTGGGCGATGTCCATCATGTTGAGCGCCAGAATCAGCGGTCGGCCCAGTTGCCGCAGTTCCAGCAACAGCCGCAAGTGCTGGCCCAGATTGGTGGCGTCGGTCACGCAAACGATGGCATCCGGCAATGTCTCCTGTTGCTGCCGGCCCAGCACCACGTCGCGGGTGATGGCTTCGTCGGGGCTGCGGGCGCGCAGGCTGTAGCTGCCGGGCAGATCGAGCACCTCGACCGGGTGGCCGCCCGGGGTTTTCAGCAAACCGCTTTTCCGCTCGACGGTCACGCCGGGGTAGTTGGCGGTCTTTTGCCGGCCGCCGGTCAGCGTGTTGAACAGCGTGGTTTTGCCGCTGTTGGGTGGACCCACCAGCGCGATTCGGGCAGGTCTGAAACCTTCCGCGACGAGCGTTCCGGCCGTCATGATGCCCCCTGCTCCCGGCTGGAAACCGTCTCCGTGCCCGCCGTCTGGTCGAGCAGCGGCCCGACCAGCACGGCGTTGGCTTCGCAGCGGCGCAGGGCCACGGTCATGTTTTGATTGATCCGCACCGCCAGGGGATCGCGGCCCAGCAAGCCATAGTGCAAGACTTCGACGCACGCGCCTTCAACGAAACCCATTTCCAGCAGACCGCGTTCGACGTCGCCCTCTCCACTCTGCACGGCCAGGATGCGGCCGACGTCGCCCCGCCGCATCAATCCCAGGGGTTGCGTCAACCCCGCCTTCACCAGGCGACCCCATTCGAAGAGTTGGCGTTCCTGTCCGCCTTGCCCGTTCATTCAAATCTCCCCGGCGACGTAAGCGTTGGTCTGGCCCGGCGCCCGCAGCATCTTGTCCACTTCATCCTGATGGGTTTGCTCCTCGGCGATCAGGGTGCGGGCGTACTCCTCCAGGCGCACGTCCTTGTCCCGCACGCAGTCCAACAGATCGTAATAGGCCGCGAGCGCTTCTTTCTCGTGGGCCAGGGATTCGCGGAGGATGTCGCCGATGTCGTGCTGATGGGTTTCCAGCAGCGGACCGATACCGAGCGAGGGGTGTCCACCCAGACTGGTGATCAATTCCCCGGCCTGGCGGGCGTGCAGCAGGCTTTCATCGGCCTGAGCGTTGAGCCAACCGACGATGGGGATGCGGTTGTAGCCGTACACCATCAGCGCGTAGTGGGTGTAGCGCACCACGCCGGCCAGTTCCAGTTCGAGAATGCGGTTCAACACGCCGATGGCGGCGTTCCGGTCAAATTGCTGGGTCATGTCGATGCTGCCTTTTCGTCTCAAAAAACTTGTGCTCGCGTGTCGGTCGGCGTGGTCGCCACGCCGCTGGCGTGGCTCGTCACAATCAGTGCCGTTGCGACTTAATAACATAATAGTGCAAATGAGAATGAATCTCAATACAAAAACTGACTTAAAATGTGCTGGAATTCACCCGCTCAGTCGCGCACGCACCGGCTGGCGTCGCGCTCCATCGGATCGAGGTCCAACTTCAGGCAGGGTTTATATACGAACGCCGAAAGCGGATGCCACACGGACTGGTTCCTATCTCCTGGCGCGGAGCACGGAGACGCTGGCGGAATTGCGCCGGGCGCTGCATGGCGAGTGGACTTGGTGAAAGGTCGAGCAGGCGCCGGAGCATCCGCCGCCTTACCAGTTGACCGTGGGTGATGCTCGCGAGGCGGCGCGGGTGATTTCCTGTCATCAGGATATCGCCGCCGATTCCTGCTTCGCGGTCGGGTTTTCAACCGGGTTCGCGGATCCGTTCCAGAGCGCGTCGTGGGTGTATCGGGAGCTATTCTGGAAAACCGGCCTGCTGGGACAGCTTCTCTATCTGGAAGCGGAAACCGTCGGCGTGCGCGCCACCGGGATCGGTTGCTTCTTCGACGACGCCGTGCATCGGTTGCTGGGGCTCGACGGCCTGGCCTGGCAGTCGCTTTATCATTTCACCGTCGGCGGGCCGGTCGAGGATCGGCGCGTGCGGAGTTTGCCGCCCTACGCCCATTTGCGCCGGTCAGGCGAGGAGCGCCCCGACAGCGCGATGATCAAACGTGTTCGTGCAAACCGCACTCGCGCTTGAGGCCGAAGAAACGGGTTTCTTCCTCGCTCATGCCATCCACCAGCCGGCGGGTGGTATGCACGTCGCCGATGGAAACGTAGCCCTGTTCCCACAATGGATGATAAGGCAGGTTGTATCGGGTCAGGTAACGATAGACGTCGCGGTCGGTCCAGTCGATCAGCGGATGCACCTTGCAACGGCCGTTGCGCCAGAGCAGCACGTCGAGTTGCTGGCGGCTTTTCGCCTGCTGCCGCCGCAGCCCGGAAATCCAGGCCATCGCGCCCAGCTCCCTGAGCGCCCGCTGCATCGGCTCGACCTTGTTGAGCCAGTTGTAGCGTTCGATCCCCTCCAAACCCTGTTCCCAAAGTTTTCCGTAGCGGGCTTCCTGCCAGGCCGGACTATGCTGGGCGCGGTAGATCTGGAGGTTCAGGGACAAGCGCTCCGACAGCTCGTCGATGAACCGGTAGGTTTCGGGAAACAGATAACCGGTATCGATCAGCACCACCGGAACATCAGCTTGCTGGCGGGTGACCATGTGCAGGCAGACCGCCGACTGGGCGCCGAAACTGGAGGTCAGTACGATACGGCCTGGGAAATTTTCCAACGCCCAGTTCACCCGCTGCTCGGCGCCCACGACCTCCAATTCGCGGTTCATTTCCGCCAGATCGAACCAAGGCTGCGCGGAATCTTCCCGAGGATCGGTTTCCGTCTGCGTCTGCGCCTGAGTCATGGACTGCCTACCTTCGGTTCTTGGGCTGCTGTGGCCGGTTTGCGTTGAGACACCACGTGCATCATAACGTGCATCATTCATAATAACTTAGCAACGAACGAATAAATCCAAAAGGAATCAGTATCTATATATTTATTCCATTTAACTATAATTCGGCACCGCAACAAGCAGCTAGGCGCATCCCGCCGAGGCCGCTATGATTGCTTGTCCCGCCGGTTTGCCCTGACGACCGGTTTCCACCTGATCCGTGTCGCCCGCGAATGCCCCGTTCATCCATCGCCGTCCAATCCCCGGCCCTCACGACGCCGCTGGCGGTCAGCCTGCGCGCCGCGCGGCTGGTCTACGGCGGTTTGATTCTGTTCGACGGGCTGGACCTGGAGTTGGCCGGAGGCTGTTTCACCTGCCTGCTCGGCCCCAGCGGCATCGGCAAGAGCAGCCTGCTGCGGTTGCTGGCGGGCTTGACCCCGCCCGGCGTCAGCGGCGACCTGCGCGGCGGCGATGGTCAGCCGTTGACCGGGCGGGTGGCGTACATGGCGCAGGAGGACTTGCTGCTACCCTGGCTGAACGTGCTGGACAACATCACCCTGGGCAGTCGGCTGCGCGGCGAACGGACGGATCGCGAGCGGGCGTTGGCGCTGCTGGTGCGGGTCGGGCTGAGCGACTGCGCGCTGGCCCGGCCCGAAACCTTGTCCGGCGGGATGCGCCAGCGGGCGGCACTGGCCCGGACCCTGATGGAAGACCGGCCAGTGGTGCTGATGGACGAGCCGTTTTCCGGTCTGGACGCACTGACCCGCTTACGTTTGCAGGCGCTGGCCGCCGAACTGCTGGCCGGGCGAACCGTGCTGCTGATCACCCACGACCCGCTGGAAGCGCTGCGGCTGGGGGAACACATTCTGATCATGAACGGACGACCGGCAACCTTGTCGCCCCTGCCCGACCTGCCCGGCGCCCCGCCCCGCGACCCCGGCGATCCGGCGGTACAGGCCGCCTACCGCGCCATCCTGCGCTCGCTGGGGGCGGCATGAGAGGTTTGTGGCGCGGCCTGCTGACGCTGGCGGGTCTGCTTTCGGCCTGGCAGCTCGTGGTGGCGCTGGGCCAACTGCCGCCCTACATTCTGCCGGGTCCATGGGCAGTGGCGGCCAGCCTGTGGCGGCACGCCGGTTCGCTGTTCGACCACGCCGGTGTCACCGCGCTGGAGATCATGCTCGGGATGCTGCTGGGCACCTTGCTGGGCTGCTTCACCGCGCTGACTCTGGGCTATTCGCGGCGGGCGCGGCGCTGGCTGCTGCCGGTGCTGATCGCTTCGCAGGCGATTCCGGTCTTCGCCATCGCCCCGCTGCTGGTGCTGTGGCTGGGTTACGGCATGGGTTCCAAGATCGCCATGGCGATGCTGATCATCTATTTTCCGGTAACGGCCAACTTTTACGACGGCTTGCGCCACACCCCGCGCGGCTGGCTGGACCTGGCGCGAGTCATGGCGCCGGTGGATCGGCGCTGGGCGATGCTGCGGCATATCGCCATCCCCGCCGCGCTGCCGGCGCTGGGTTCCGGGCTGCGGGTAGCGGCGGCGGTCGCACCCATCGGCGCGGTGCTGGGCGAATGGGTCGGCTCCAGCGCCGGACTGGGCTACCTGATGCTGCACGCCAACAGCCGGATGCAGGTGGACTTGCTGTTCGCGGCATTGTTCGTGCTGGCCGCGCTGGCGGTCGGTCTGTATTTTATTGTGGATGCCGGCCTGAAACGGTTGCTGCCCTGGCATCGCGTCAATCCCGAAACCACCGAAACGGACTGAATGGAACTGACCACCATGTTGCACGTATCACGCGCTTTCCTGCTGTTGCTGAGTCTGGCCGTGCTGACGCCGGGCGCCTGGGCGCAAGCCCCATCCGCCGCCGGCAAAAAACTCACCGTCATGCTCGACTGGTTCGTGAATCCCGATCACGCCGCGCTGGTCGTGGCCCAGGAGAAGGGTTTCTTCGCCGCGCAGGAACTGGATGTCGAACTGCAAACGCCCGCCGATCCCAACGATCCGCCCAAGCTGGCCGCTGCCGGCAAGGTGGATGTGGCCGTCACCTATCAGCCGCAGTTGACGATCCATGTCAACGCCGGTCTGCCGATCAAGCGCATCGGCACCCTGGTCGCGACGCCGCTGAATTCACTGGTCGCGCTGCGAGAGGGTCCGGTGAAAACCCTGGCCGACCTCAAGGGCCGCAAGATCGGCTATTCGGTCGGCGGCTTCGAGGAAGCCCTGGTCAAGTCGATGCTGGCCAGGGCCGGATTGAAAACGGCGGACGTCACGCTGGTGAACGTCAACTTCTCGCTGTCCCCGGCGCTGTTGTCGAAACAGGTGGACGCGGTGATCGGCGCTTTCCGCAATTTCGAGCTGAATCAACTCGATCTGGCCAGGCAACCGGGACGAGCCTTCTATCCCGAGGAGGAGGGCGTGCCACCCTACGATGAATTGGTGCTGGTCGCCAATCGCGACCAACTCAACGATCCCCGGTTGGGACGGTTCCTGATGGCGCTGGAGCAGGCGACGCTGTACCTGCTCAATCATCCCGACGAGGCCTGGAAAGCGTTCATCGCCAGGCACAAAGACCTGGACGACGAGTTGAACCGGCGCGCCTGGCGCGACACGCTGCCGCGGCTGGCGCGGCGACCGGCGGCACTGGACGAGGCCCGCTACAAGCGTTTCGCTCAATTCCTGGCCAAACAGGGTGTGATCACCGTGGCGCTGCCGGTGTCCAACTATGCCGTGCAGCTGCCGCAACCCGAATGAAGGCATCGAATTCCAGGTTCCAGGGAAAACCCGACAACCGATTCCGATGCCCGTGATACCGGATACCTGACAATCATGCGCTACCCCGAACCCTTCGATGTCATCGTCATCGGTGGCGGCCACGCCGGCACCGAGGCGTGCATGGCCGCGGCCCGGCTGGGGCTGCGTTCCCTGTTGCTGACCCATACCATCGAGACCGTGGGCGCGATGAGTTGCAACCCGGCCATCGGCGGCATCGGCAAGGGCCACCTGGTCAAGGAGATCGACGCCCTCGGCGGGGTGATGGCACGAGCCGCCGACCGGGCCGGCATCCAGTTCCGCATCCTCAACAGCCGCAAGGGTCCGGCGGTGCGCGCCACCCGCTGTCAGGCCGACCGCGCGTTGTACAAGGCCGCGATCCGGTCGCTGATCGAGAACCAGCCCAACCTGAGCGTGTTCCAGCAGGCCGCCGCCGATCTCGTGGTCGAAGGGGGGCGGGTGACCGGCGTCGTCACCCAGACCGGCATCCGCTTTGCCGCCGGCGCGGTGGTGCTGACCGCCGGCACTTTCCTGGCCGGACGGATTCATGTCGGGCTGACCAATTATGAAGGAGGCCGTGCCGGCGACCCGCCCGCCAACGCCCTGGCCGCGCGACTGCGGGAATTGGCGCCGCGGGTCGGACGGCTGAAAACCGGCACCCCGCCCCGACTGGATGGCCGGAGCATCGATTACTCTCACCTGACCGAACAGCCCGGCGACGAACCGTGCCCGGTATTTTCCTATCTGGGCTCGGTGGCCGAGCATCCGCCGCAGGTATCGTGCTGGATCGCCCACACCCGCGAGCGCACCCACGAGATCATCCGCGGCGGCCTGGACCGCTCGCCGCTCTATACCGGGGTGATCGAGGGGGTCGGACCACGCTATTGCCCCTCCATCGAGGACAAGATTCATCGTTTCGCCGACAAATCCTCGCACCAGATTTTCCTGGAGCCGGAAGGATTGCAAACGCACGAGGTCTATCCCAACGGCATTTCCACCAGCCTGCCGTTCGACATTCAACTCGCGCTGGTGCGCTCGATCAAGGGACTGGAGCACGCTCATGTCACCCGGCCCGGCTACGCCATCGAATACGATTTCTTCGACCCGCGCGATCTCGACTACTCGTTGCAAACCCGCGCCATCCAGGGTTTGTTCTTCGCCGGCCAGATCAATGGCACCACCGGCTACGAAGAGGCGGCGGCGCAAGGACTGCTGGCCGGCATCAACGCCGGGCGGTTCGTCCGGGGCGAGGAACCGTGGTGGCCGAACCGCGACGAAGCCTATCTCGGCGTGCTGATCGACGATCTCATCACGCGGGGAACCAGCGAACCGTACCGGATGTTCACCAGCCGTGCCGAACACCGGCTGCTGCTGCGCGAGGACAACGCCGATCTGCGGCTGACCGAAACCGGTCGCCGGCTGGGGGTGGTGGACGATGAACGCTGGCGGTTGTTCGAGACCAAGCGCGAGGCCATCGAGCGGGAAAGCCAGCGGTTGCGCGACACCTGGGTACGGCCGACTCAACTGAGCGAGGCCGACGCGCAACGGGTTCTGCAAGGTCCGCTGGTCCGGGAGAGCCGCGCCGCCGAACTGCTGCGCCGGCCCGAGGTGAGCTACGCCGGCTTGATGAGCCTGCCCGGCGTCGGGCCGGGGGAGGCCGATCCGCAAGTCGCCGAGCAGGTGGAAATCCAGGCCAAGTACGCCGGCTACATCGAACGCCAGCGGGACGAGATCGAACGCCAGCGCCGTCACGAGGAGCTGGCGTTGCCGTCGGACCTCGACTACGGCCAGGTCCCTGGCCTGTCGCGGGAGGTCAGCGAAACGCTGAACCGGCGGCGGCCCCGCACGCTGGGCCAGGCCAGCCGCATTCCCGGCGTGACACCCGCCGCCGTGTCCTTGTTGCTGATCCACCTCAAGCGTGGCCGGGCGCGCCGGACTACCGGCTGAGCGATTGCCGGCAACGCCGATTTCCATTAGCTTTGCACCGCCGGAAACCGCCGATGGCCAGGCCGGTCGGAAGACCCGCGCCGTTCCTGCTATGCTTGATCCATCATTCAAGCGCACCCCATGCCAAGCCGAACCTCCGGCGGCAAGGCTCGCCACCCCGCAGCACGAGGAAGCATGTCGATGAAAGTCAATGTCAGCGTCGAGGCCACCGCTCAGGAAATGCGCGAGTTTTTGGGTCTGCCGAACGTGCAGCCTCTGCACGACGACATGATGCAGGCGCTGCGCGACAACGTGCAGCGCGGCGTGGTCAACTTCGACGCCCTCGGCCTGTTCAAGCCGCTGCTGCCCACCCAATTCCATTCGATGGAAATGGTGCAGAAATTCTGGGAGGCGGTCGCCAAGGCCAGCGGCTCGGCCAGGGAGGGAACGGACAAGAAACCCGATGGCGCAGCGGAGCCGCGCGATCATGACGCGGCGCGAAACGGCGCCGAAAAATCATCATAATACGCGCCCGAACGAGAACGCTGGCTGACCGGGGGAGTTATGGCGAACAAGATCCTGGTGGTGGACGATGAGCCGAACATCGTCCTGTCCTTGGAATTTCTGATGAAGCAGGCGGGCTTTCAAGTGCGGACCGCCTCCGATGGCGAGGCGGCGCTGGCCGCCATTGCGACCGAGACACCCGATCTGGTGCTGCTCGACGTGATGATGCCGCGCAAGAACGGCTACGAGGTCTGCCAGGCGATTCGCGCCAATCCCGACTGGAAGGGGGTGCGCATCATCATGCTGACCGCCAAGGGCCGCGAGGTCGAACGCGAGAAAGGACTGGCGCTGGGCGCGGACGATTACATCACCAAGCCGTTCTCGACCCAGGAAGTGGTGGAGCGCGTCCGCGAACTGCTGGCGGAAGCCGGCTGAGCCGCCATGCGCTATCGGACGCGGCTCTGGCTGCTGTGGCTGATCCCGGCGGTCCTGACGCTCGTCTCCCTGGTTTGGCTGGGCTGGTGGATTTACCGGGCGGTGCCCGATCCCGGCTTGCGCGACCAAACGCTGCTTTGGGCGGCGTTGGCGGCGTTCACCATCGTCGGCGGCATCACGGTGGTATGGGCGATGCTCGACTGGCATTGCTTTATCCCGCTCGGCGCCCTGGCCCGGGGCGCCCGGATCATCACCCGCAGCAATCCGGGCTACACCCTGGAACTGCCCAGGCAACATTGGCTGGGACAGTTTCCGGCCATGCTGCTGGAACTGGGCGAGGCCCTGCACAAAGCCCGCCGCGAGGTAGCCGCCGCCACGGCCATCGGCACGCAGGAAATCGAGGAACAGAAAGCCCGACTGGAAGCCGTGTTGCGCGAGTTGTCCGAGGGCGTGCTGGTGTGCGACGGCTCGGCCCGCATCCTGCTCTACAATCCCGCCGCGGCGAAGCTGTTGCCCAATCGCAAAGCGCTGGGGTTGGGCCGCTCCCTTTACGAGCTGTGGACGCGGGCGCCGATTGAGAGCACCCTGCAACTGCTCAACTATCGCCAGCAAAGCACCGGCGACGGCAACCCGGATGCCGATGCCGAATTCGTCTGCGCCACCGTGGACGACGAGGCCATGTTCCACTGCCGGATCAGCCTGCTGCCGGGCGCCGGCGACCGGGGCGCCGCGTTCGTCATCACCTTTCGCGACGTGACCCGGCAGGTGGATCGCTCCCTGATCAAAACCCGCACCGAGGATTTGCGCCGGCCGCTGGCCAACCTGCGCGCGGCGGCGGAAACCATCATGAACTTCTCCGATATGGATCGGGCGCAGCGCATGGCGTTTCAACGGGTGATCGTCGAGGAAAGCGAACGCCTCAGCCAGCGCCTGCAGGATCTGACCCTGGATCTGCGCACGCTGTACGCCAGCCGCTGGCCGATGAACAACGTCTACTCCGCCGACCTGATCGGCAGCGTCATCCATCACCTGGAGCAGGGTGCTGGCCTCCAGGTAAAAATGGTGGGTATGCCGTTGTGGCTGAACGTGGATAACCATTCGATCATGCTGCTGCTCGAATACCTGATCACGCAGCTGCACGCCCACGGGGTCGGCGATTCCTTCGAAATCGAATGCCTGCTGGGCAACCGCCGGGTCTATCTGGACATTATCTGGCCGGGCCGGCCGATGCCCGCCGATCAGTTGGAAAGCTGGCTGAGCGAGCATGTACAGGATCTGGTGGGCGCGACCACAGTGGGCGAAGTCCTGCGGCGACACAACAGCGACCTGTGGAGCCAGTCCCACCGTCGGCCTGGCCACGCTCTGCTGCGCCTGCCGCTGCCGGCGTCCGCGCGCCAGTGGCAGGAGGCGACCGTCAGCCCGCCGGAACGACCGGAATTCTACGATTTTTCCCTGGGCGACGAGAACCGGGCCGAATGGGGCGACTTGGTCAATTATCCGCTGACGGCGCTCACCTACGTCGTGTTCGACACCGAAACCACCGGCCTGGCGCCCTCCAAGGGCGACGAGATCATCCAGATCGCCGGCGTGCGCGTCGTCAATCGCCGGCTGCTGGCCGGCGAGAATTTCGACCAACTGGTCAATCCGGGTCGACCGATCCCCAAGGCATCGATCCGCTTCCACGGCATCACCGACGACATGGTCCGGGACAAGGCCGGCATCGACGTGGTATTGCCGCAGTTCCGCGCCTTCGTGGGCGACGACCGGACCGTGCTGGTCGCGCACAACGCCGCCTTCGACATGAAATTCCTCAGGCTCAAGGAGCGCAAGACCGGCGTGCGGTTCGGCAACCCGGTGCTCGACACCCTGCTGCTGTCCGGCTATCTGCACGATTACACCGACGACCACAACCTGGACGCCATCGCCGACCGGCTGGGGGTGGACGTGCAGGGCCGCCATACCGCGCTGGGCGATTCGCTGGTGACCGCCCAAGTCTTCCTCAAGCTGCTGGACCTGCTGGAGGCGCAGGGCATCACCACCCTCGGCCAGGCGCTGGAAGCCTCCGACAAGATGGTGGAGAT
>DGFE01000248.1:0-4139 GCA_002391525.1 Competibacteraceae bacterium UBA3908 | reverse complement strand
TCCGTCGCCTTTAACACCGATCACTGACCACCGACCACTGTCCGATGCGGCAACAATCCAGGGAATACATCGTTATTCTGTTCGTGGTCAGCGTGCTGGCGCTGAACTATCCGTTTCTGGATTTATTCGACCGCGCCTGGCTGCCATTCGGCATCCCGCTGTTGTACCTCTATATTTATCTGGTCTGGTTCATCGTCATCGTGCTGCTGATCGTGATCGTGGGCCGCTCGGAAATCCGTGAGCCGGACCACCCCTCGCCACCGCCGGAACACGCCCCTCAGCCGGGGGCCGTCGCCGACCAGAGCGGCCCCGGTGGGATCGACCGGCGGAGTCGGCCCTGATGCTGAGCGACGGCGTCATCATCGCCAGCGCGCTGGCTTACATGGGCGTGCTGTTCGGCATCGCCTACTACGGCGACCAGCGCGCCGACGCTGGCCGCTCCATCATCGCCAACCCCTACATTTACACCCTGTCGCTGGCGATCTACTGCACCGCCTGGACCTTTTACGGCAGCGTCGGCCTGGCGGCGACCAGTGGCGTGGATTTCCTGCCGGTCTATCTCGGCCCCACCTTCATGGCGGTGCTGTTCTGGTTCGTGCTGCGCCGCATCGTGCGCATCACCAAGGTCCACCGCATCACCTCCATCGCCGATTTCGTCGCCTCGCGCTACGGCAAGAGCGGTCTGCTGGCCGGCATGGTGACGATCATCGTGGTGCTGGGCATCCTGCCCTACATCTCCATCCAGTTGAAAGCCATCGCCACCAGCTTCAGCCTGCTGCGCCAGTATCCGGCGGTGACGATGGCGGCCGCCTCGACCCAGCACCCGGTCTGGGCCGACACCACCTTCTTCGTGGCGCTGGTGCTGATCGTGTTCGCCATTCTGTTCGGCACCCGCCACATCGACAACACCGAGCGCCACGAGGGCATGGTGGCGGCGGTGGCGTTCGAGTCGCTGTTCAAGCTGGTGGCGTTCGTCGCGGTCGGGATGGTCGTCACCTTCGGCGTGTTCGGCGGACCCGGCGATCTGTTCCGGCGGGCGGCCGCGCAGCCCGAACTGGCGGCGCTGATGCGCTTCGAGGTGGTGCCGGGCGGCTACGGCGGCTGGCTGTCGCTGACCTTTCTGTCGATGATGGCCTTTCTGTTCCTGCCCCGGCAATTCCAGGTGCTGGTGGTGGAAAACGTCAACGAAACCCACATCCGCAAGGCGATCTGGCTGTTTCCCCTCTATCTGTTCGCCATCAATCTCTTCGTGCTGCCGGTGGCCCTGGGCGGACGGCTGATCTTCGCCAACGGCGGCGTGGACGCCGATATGTACGTGCTGGCGCTGCCGATGGCCGAACACATGCCGGACCTGGCGCTGCTGGTGTTTCTGGGCGGCCTGTCGGCCGCCACCAGCATGATCCTGTTCGAGACCATCACGCTGTCCACCATGGTCTGCAACGATCTGGTGATGCCGATCCTGCTGCGCGCCAATCCGCGCTGGCTGGCGGGCCGCGCCGATCTTTCCGGCCTGCTGCTGGGCATTCGCCGGGTCGGCATCGCGGTGCTGATCCTGCTGGGCTACCTGTATTTCCGGTTCATCGGCGAATCCTACGCGCTGGTGGCCAGCGGCCTGGTGTCCTTCGCCGCCGCCGCCCAGTTCGCGCCCGCGATTCTGATCGGGCTGTATTGGAAGCGGGCGAGCCGGCGGGGCGCGCTGCTCGGCCTGAGCGGCGGCTTCCTGGTGTGGGCGTACACCCTGCTGTTGCCGGCCATGGCCCGCTCCGGCTGGATCGGCGCCAGCTTCATCGAGCAGGGGCCGTTCGGGCTGGAACTGCTCAAACCTTACGCGCTGTTTGGCCTCGACAATCTGGACCCTTACATGCACGGAGCCTTCTGGAGCATGTTGGTCAACATCGGCGGACTGGTGTTCGGCTCGCTGCTGAGCCGGCCGGACGCCATCGAGCAGGTCCAGGGCAGCCAGTTCGTCAACGTCCTCGAACGCGAGCGCCACGACGGCGACTCGCTGCTGTGGCGGGGGGTGGTGGAAACCGCCGAACTGTACGATCTGCTGGCCCGCTTTCTCGGCCCGCAGCGCGCCAGCGAAGCGTTCGACCGCTATGCCGAACAGCACGGCGGTTATCCGCTCCAGGCCGATTCAAGGTTGATTCACCACACCGAGCGGCTGCTGGCGGGCGCCATCGGCGCGGCTTCGGCCCGGGTGATGATCTCCTCTATCGTGATGGGCGAGGTGCTGAGCATCGAGGAGGTGATGACCATTCTCGACGAGAGCACCCAGGTCATCGAATACAGCCGCCGGCTGGAGCAAAAATCCCGCGAACTGGAAGCGGCCTCCGCCGAGCTGCGCGAGGCCAACAATCGGCTGCGGGAACTGGATCGACTGAAGGACGAATTCATCTCGACCGTCACTCACGAACTGCGCACGCCGCTGACTTCGATCCGGGCCTTTTCGGAAATCCTGCTGGCCAATCCCGACATGGAGGTGGAGCAGCGCAGCAAATTTCTCGGCATCATCGTCAAGGAAAGCGAACGGCTGACCCGGCTGATCAACCAGGTATTGGACATGGCCAAGATCGATTCCGGCCGGATCGAATGGCGCATCGACAGCGTCGACCTGCGAACGCTCATCCAGGACGCCATCAACTCGACCAGCCAACTGTTCCACGACAAGGCGGTGACGCTGCGCGAGGAATTGGGCGAGCAACCGCTCATCATCGCCGGCGATCACGACCGGTTGACCCAGGTGGTCATCAACCTGCTGTCGAACGCCGTGAAATTCTGCCCGGACCAGACCGGCGAAATCACGATCCGGCTACGGCCGGTGGCGAACCGCTGCCGCATCGAAGTGAGCGACAACGGCCCTGGCATCGCCCGCGATCAACACAGGCTGATTTTCGAGAAATTCCATCAGGTCAGCGATACCCTGGCCGGCAAGCCGAAGGGCACCGGGCTGGGTTTGCCGATCAGCCAGAAAATCGTCGAGCACCACAACGGGCGGATCTGGGTGGAAAGCGAGCCCGGCCAGGGCGCCACCTTCATCGTGGATTTGCCTGGGAAAGCCGCTTGACCCTCGTCGGCGGGACTGGCGCTCCTCGGTTGGCCCGACAACGGTCGCGGTTTGCGCCAGAGGTGACGGCACGCTCCAGCCGACTGGCGACGCGGCTGTTTGGGCAGGCAACTATTCCATGATGGGTTGGATTTCCCGCCGCGGGTCGAGCCGGCTGGCGACGCGGTTACCCAGTTGCAGCAGTTTCACGCCCAGATAATAGCGGCCAGCCACGCCGCGCTCCACGAAGCCGTGTTCGCTCAAGGACGCCAGGATGCGGAAAGCGGTCGAGGGATGCAGGCCGGTGGCGGTGGCCAGGGTTTTCAGGCTGACCGGTTCGTCATGGGCCGCGATGGTTTCCAGCAACCGGGACGCACGGGTAATCACTTGGATCGAGGAAGTCGCCTTGGCAGCCATGCTTTGTCCTGAACGCGCGGTAACTCATTCATGCAATTTGGAATTGCAATGACTATATTGCATTGCACAATAAAATACCACGATTCCGGCACGGAGCGAAATCCGAGCATCGGCCAAATATGAGAACGTATCTGGATTTGCTGCAACGGGTGCTCGGCGCGGGCGTCCGCAAACGGGACCGGACCGGGGTCGGGACGCTGAGCCTGTTCGGCGCGCAGTTGCGCTTCGATTTGCGGGCTGGATTTCCGCTGGTGACGACCAAGAAATTGCATCTGCGTTCAATCGTGCATGAACTGCTGTGGTTTCTGCGCGGCGACACCAACCTCCGCTACCTGCACGAGCACGGGGTGACGATCTGGGACGAGTGGGCCGATGAAAACGGCGATCTGGGGCCGATCTACGGCAAGCAGTGGCGCGACTGGGAGGCGGCGGACGGGTGCCATATCGACCAGATCGCCAACGCCATCGATCTGCTCCGGCGCGACCCGGATTCGCGGCGGATCGTGGTGTCGGCGTGGAACGTGGGCGAACTGGAGCGGATGCGCCTGTTGCCCTGCCACATGCTGTTTCAGTTCCACGTCGCCAACGGCGAACTGTCCTGCCAGTTGTACCAGCGCAGCGCCGATCTGTTTCTCGGTTTACCCTTCAACATCGCCAGTTACGCGCTACTGACCCA
>DGFE01000078.1 GCA_002391525.1 Competibacteraceae bacterium UBA3908 | reverse complement strand
AGATGTGTACCCATTGCCGGGACCATAGCGCCGGCGGAACCGCGCCCACGATCCGGCTCAAACGCCAGGCTTTTTCGCCCAGCTTCGCCGATGAAGCCGATGGTGGGTCGGCAATGCCGTCGCGCCGCAGCGCGGGGTCGTCTTCCGGCAACTCCACTTCCAATCGGTCGCGCTTGAGAAAACGGCCGGGTTGGAACCGAATCAATTGCAGCGCCCGCGCGGTCAACCGCTGGACCAGCCGCGAGTCCGGCAGGCGTGCCAGCAAATCGGCGGCGGCACGGGCCACTTCGACGCTGCGGTCATCGAGCGCGGCTTCCAGAAACGGTTCGTCGGCCATGCTCAGGCCAGTGGTCAGGGTTTCGATAAACTCCCGCCGCTGCTTGGCCCGATCCTCGCTCCAGGTGGAGTTCAGTAATTCCAGGGCACGTTCGGGCCGGGTCACCCGCAGTTGCCGCAGCAGCGCCAGCCGTTCCTCAAACTGGCCCGTCTGCCACAGGTTTTCATCATCGGTTTGGACGGCGTAGCCCCACGCCGGATTCTGTTGGGCCAGCCAGCGCCCGCGCCGACCCAGCACCGGCAGCAGTGTGGGCCGGAGCCCGATCCGGGCCGCGCCCGCTTCCAGCAGCGCCGGCAACAAATCCTCGGGCGCGCGCCGTCCGGCCTCGGCCAATACTTGCAGCCATTCCAGCAGCAGTTCCGTGTGATGGCCTTGCAGCATCAGGGCGAGATGCTGGCGAGCCAGCGATCCGCAAACGGGCGTGGCGTCCAACTCGCAGGGCGGCGGCAATGGCCACTCATCGCGCTGGATCTGATAACCCGCCCGTCGCCACAACGCCATCACGCCCGCCGCGCGCAGCAAGGCGCCTTCGCGGTCATCGCTCTCCAGCCGGCTGAGCAACTGGCCCAGCGCATCATCACTGGCCTGTAAATCCGGCGCTTGCCGCTCAGTGCCCAGCAGGGCGCAGGTGACCAGGTTTTGCCATGTCATCGCGCAATTCTCATCAAACCCTCACCCCCAACCCCTCTCCCGCAAGCGGGCGAGGGGAGCTTTTCAGAACGCCGTGAATCGTTCGCCGCGCCAGGCGCTCAACGGCCAGAACTGCTGGCCGTTCCATTCGCCGAAGATCGTCAGCGGGAGACCGCCGCTCAGGGCCAGCAACCGCCAGGGGTCGGCGAAACCGGGATGGCACGGCAACCGATTGGTGGACGTGTCGCGCACAAACCAGATTTCGGTCTCCTCGCCACGCGCCGGTACGACCTCGGCCAAGGTCGCGGGCCAAAGCTCCAGCCACGGCTGTTGGGCCAGCACCTCGGCATAGGCGCGCAACAGCGCGATACTGTCGGCATGGGCGGGGGGAATGCCACTGTCGGTAATGACGACGGCATCGCGCAGCAGCGCCCGCTGCGGATATTGGCTGGGGAAAAAACCCAGTTCCGCTTCCAGCCACGTTCCCGGTGCGCCGATGACCGGCAACGGCTGATTTTGATAGGCGAAATCCAGCACCAGCGCCCATCGCCCGCTGTCCCGGCCCCACAGCCAACTGCGTCGCACCCGCAACCGATCCTCCTCGTAGGTCCGTTGACCGAGCAGGAGCCAGCGGTCGCGAACCCAGGCGTCAGCCGGTAAATCGGTTTCCTGCCAGGTCCAGCCGATGGCGGAGCGGATATCGGCTTGCAGTGGTTCCGGCAGGCTGTCGAGCCGCCGATAGCCTTCCAGCAGCAGTTGCAACAGTCCCAGCCGGGCTAACAATCGTTCGCTCCAACCCTCGCCGCTGGCCGGGATGCTGGCCATCTCCCGCAGCCAGCGCGCCAGACCCGGCGCCTGGGCATCCACCAGGCGCGCCGCCATGGTGTCCCAGTAGCGGGCCGGCTGCTTCTGAGCATGCGCCAGTCCTTGCCGAACCAGATCGCGCAGCCAGCGTTCCAGTTCTTCCAGTCCCGCTTCGACCTTGCGCTGCCGTTCGGCGCCCCGCTTGTCCCTGGCCGCCGCCCGTTTGGCTTGCTGTTCCGGGTCGAGTTCGGTATCGACGGTGCGCGATGCTTTGCGGAGGGCGGTTTGCTCGCGCTTGGCCAGCCATTCGCCCAACCAGGCGGGCGGCTCGCCGGCGGGAACGGCGACGGGTTGAGCGGCAACCAGCAACAATAGACCCAGAGCGTGCTTGCAGGGGAACTTGCGGCTGGGGCAGGTACACTTGAAGGCGGGCTCGCTGGCTTCGACGCCGACTTGATACGGCTGGCTGCCGCTGCCCCGACATTCGCCCCAGCACGCGCGGTCATTCTGGCCCAGCGTCGCCCATTTGCCGGGGTGCGTCAGGCCACGGGCAGCCTTGACGGACGCCTCGTCCGGCGCGAGGGCGACGACTTGTTCGGTGGTCCAGGCAGGCATGGCAGGCTCAGTCGCTCACGCCAGATACTTGCCCAAATATCCACCCTGTTCGGCGAAATAGGCGTTGAACCGTTCCTGGAAATCCGTCACCACCGATCCCCGGACCGCCGGACGGGCCAACAGGGCGTCACGCCAGGCTCCGACCTTGGGCGTCTGGGCAAACAAACCCTGGGGATGGCGGCGCTCGATCAGGTCCAGGCGCATCAATAACGGGGCGTAGGCGGTATCGGTCAGCGAGAACGCCGCGCCGTTGAAGAACGGTCCCTCGCCCAACTGCTGCTCGACGTAGCGCAAATCGGCCAGCAAGCCATCCCGTTCCTGGATAAAGCCGTCCTCGTCCAGCGCCATCAGCATCCGGTACTGCCGTCCGATCAGGTTGGAGCCGAACTCGATCCAGGCCCGGTTGTGCGCCCGTCGCCAGGGATCTTGCGGATGCAACGGCGGCGGGTTGGTCTCGTCGAGGTATTCGTTGATCACCGCCGACTCGAACAGCACCCGGTCCTGATCCACCCGCAGCACCGGCACCTTGCCCATGGGGGAAATCGCCGGGAACCATTCCGGGGGATTTTGCAGGTCGATATAGGTGATCTCGAATGGAACCCGCTTCTCCTTCAGGGTGATCACCGAGCGCTGCACGAAGGGACACAGCACGAAGCTGATCAACTGGTAAGCCATGACATTCTCCGTCGACGGTGGGTTCGGCTTGGAAGCACGCGAAAATAGCATCAAGCATAGCCGCAGGGTAGGGGAAGGCAATGGCTATCGGACTGGTTGCCGGGAACAGCCGGCTCAGGACGCCCCCCGAAAGCCGCACTGCCGCCACGCCTCATACAAGGCAATCGCCACCGCGTTGGCCAGGTTGAAACCGCGGCCGGTGGTCAACATCGGAATCCGCAGCCGCCGTTCCGGGGAAATCGCGGCCAACACCCGCGCCGGCAGGCCGCGCGTCTCCGGGTCGAACAGCAAGGCGTCATCCGGTTGGTAAGCGACCGCATGGTAAGGACGGGCGCCCTTGGTGGTGAAGGCGAAAACCGTGTCGTTTTTGCGCTATATCCTCCTCAAAGCGTTCTTCTCCTGTTTGCGAGCGCGTGAATTGGCGCGCGGTTGTTCCTGACTTGATGGTCCATAGCCATGGGAGCAAACTGAAAAATAAGGACCCACATCACGAAGCCAAGCCATGAGCCAAATTCTTCTCGACATTCCTGACGACAGTCTGCTGTCGCTTAAGCTCTCCGATCAGGCCGCCGCCGCCGAAATTCGGCTGGCCGCCGCCATGAAGCTCTACGAACTGGGCAGGCTCTCTTCGGGTGCGGCAGCCCGGTTGGCTGGCATACCGCGCGTGGCGTTCCTCGGCAAACTGGCCGATTACGGCATCGATACGTTCCGGCAGAGCGCCAGCGATCTAGAGCGGGAAACCCGTCTTGCCTGAGATCATCTGCAACACCTCGCCTTTGCAATATCTTCATCAGTTGGGTCGGCTGAATGTACTGCAACGCTTGGCCGGCGTGCTGATCGTGCCGACCGCCGTCGCGGCGGAGTTGGCCGAAGGCCGGCAACGCGGCGTGGATGTCCCCGATCCCGGCGCCCTCCCCTGGATCACGTTGCGCGAGCCTCGCAGCCAAGCCGTGCTGCCGCTGATGATCGACCTGGGACCGGGGGAGACGGCGGTGTTGGCGCTGGCACTGGAAAGCCGGGATGCCGTGGTAATTCTGGATGATGGGCTGGCGCGACGTCATGCCGAGCGCCTGGGTCTCCGCCTCACCGGTACCCTCGGTATTCTGGTTGACGCCAAGCGCGCCGGCCATGTCGATGCCGTGGCACCCCTGCTCGACGCCCTGCAATCCTTGCGCTTTCGTCTTGACCCGGCGACCCGTCTTGCCGTGCTGCGTCTGGCAGAAGAAGCTTGAGGTAATTTCTTGAATTTATAAGGTACGCAATGCGTATCCTGTTCGCTTGGCGGAGCGCTCAGGGCGTACCCTGAAAGGCGCACTGCCGCCACGCCTCATACAAGGCAATCGCCACCGCGTTGGCCAGATTCAGGCTGCGGCCGGTGGTCAACATCGGAATCCGCAATCGATGCTCCAGGGGAATATCGGCCAACACCCGCGCCGGCAGGCCACGCGTCTCCGGACCGAACAGCAAGGCGTCATCCGGTTGGTAAGCGACCGCATGGTAAGGACGGACGCCCTTGGTGGTGAAGGCGAACAGCCGCCCCGGTTGCGCTTCGACCAAAAAGGCGGCCAAATCGCGATGCAGCCGCACCGTGGCCCATTCGTGATAATCCAGCCCGGCCCGCCGCAACTGCCGGTCGTCGAACTGAAACCCGAGCGGTCGGATCAGATGCAGGCGAGCGCCGGTGTTGGCGCACAGCCGGATGATGTTGCCGGTGTTGGGCGGAATTTCGGGCTCGAACAGAACCACGTCGAACATGATGAGTCGGTCCGGCCACTCATTCCATCCGCAATTCCTTGATCTTGCGAGTCAGGGTGTTGCGCCCCCAGCCCAGCAGCCGGGCGGCGTCCTGTCGATGACCGCCGGTCTGCTCCAGCGCCGCCCGGATCAAAACCCGCTCGAAACTCGGCAAGGCCGTTTCCAGCAGGTTCCGCCCGCCGCGCGCCAGATTTTGACTGGCCCACAGCCGCAGCGCCGCTTCCCAGTCGGGGCCGCCGCCACCCGCCGCTGGCCCGCGTTCCCGCAATTCCGCCGGCAAATCCTCCAGATGGATTTCCCGACCCGAGGCCATCACCGTCAGCCAGCGGCACAGATTCTCCAACTGCCGGACGTTGCCGGGCCAATCCAGCCGGCTGAGATAAGTTTCGGTTTCCGGTCGCAGCATCTTGGATTCGACCCCCAGTTCCCGCGCGGCCTGGCTCAGAAAGTGTCGGGTCAGCAGCGGAATGTCCTCGCGGCGCTTGTTGAGCGACGGCAGTTGGATGCGGATGACGTTCAGCCGGTGATAGAGATCTTCGCGGAACAGCCCGTCACGCACCCGCTGTTCCAGATTTTGATGGGTGGCGGCGATCACCCGCACGTCCACCCGGGTCGGCGTGTGCCCACCCACCCGATAGAACTCGCCCTCGGCCAGTACCCGCAACAGCCGGGTCTGCAATTCCGCCGGCATGTCGCCGATCTCGTCCAGGAACAGCGTGCCGCCGTTGGCCTGTTCGAACCGCCCCTGCCGGGCCGCCTGCGCTCCGGTGAACGCGCCGCGTTCGTGACCGAACAGTTCCGATTCCAGCAAATCGCGGGGGATGGCGGCGGTGTTGATGGCGATGAACGGCTGGGCGGCGCGCGGGCTGTGCCGGTGCAGGGCGCGGGCCACCAGTTCCTTGCCGGTGCCCGATTCGCCGTTGATCAACACCGTGATGTTGGAACGCGACAGCCGACCGATGGCGCGGAACACCTCCTGCATCGCCGGAGCCTCGCCGATGATTTCCGGCAACGGCTCGATCCGTTCCGGCGGCTCGGTGCGCTGGCGGTGGGTCTGGCAGGCGCGGCGGACCAGGGCCACGGCCTCGTCCACGTCGAACGGCTTGGGCAGGTACTCGAACGCCCCACCCTGATAGGCGGAAACCGCGCTGTCGAGATCGGAATGAGCGGTCATGATGATGACCGGCAACTCCGGCCACCGCTCGCGCAGACAGGCCAGCAATTCCAGGCCGTTCATGCCCGGCATGCGGATGTCGGCCATGATCGCGTCCGGCCGCCCCTGCCTGAGCGCGTCCAGCACGCCCGTGGCGCTCTCGAACATCCTCACGGTCATGTCGTCGCGTTGCAGGGCCTTTTCCAGTACCCAGCGGATGGCGTGGTCGTCGTCGATCACCCAAACCTGTTCTTTCCTGGTCATCCGGTCTTTCCCAAGGGCAGCAACAAGGTGAAAACGGTCTCGCCGGGCCGGCTGGCGCATTCGATCAGGCCGCCGTGCTGATTGACGATATTTTGGGCGATGGACAGACCCAGACCGGTTCCGTCCGGCCGACCGCTGATCATCGGATAGAAAATCCGCTCCTGCTGCTCGGGCGGAATGCCGGGACCATCGTCGATCACGTCCAGCCGCGCCACCAGTTTGTGGCGTTTGGAACCGATGGTGTACTGGCGTTGTACCCGGGTCCGCAGGGTAATGACGCCTTGCCGGTCGAGCGCCTGCACGGCGTTGCGCACCACGTTGAGCACCGCCTGGATCAGGCGGTCGGCGTCGCCCCACAACGGCGGAATGCTGGGGTCGTAGTCGCGTTCGATCCGCACGCCGGAACCGGCCTCGGCTTCCACCAGCCCGCAGACCCGCTCCAGGATTTCGTGGATGCTCACCTCGTCGCAGGCATGAGGCTGATTCGGTCCCAGCATCCGGTCCACCAGATTGCGCAAGCGGTCGGCCTCGCCGATGATGATGCGGGTGTATTCGCGCAGCGCCGGGTCCGGCAATTCGCGCTCCAGCAGTTGCGCCGCCCCGCGCAGACCGCCCAGCGGATTCTTGATTTCGTGCGCCAGATTGCGCACCAGCGCCCGCGTGGTGTGGTGCTGGGCCAGAATGTGTTCCTCCCGGTTGATGCGCAACCGCCAGTCCACCTGCCGCAGTTCCAGCAGCAGCTCGGTGGGAGGATCGCGCTCCAGCAGTGGTACGGCGGTACAATCCACGGTGACGGTGCGTTCCGGCGGGAAAGTCAATTGCAGTTCCCGTTCGATGTAGGGATGGCCGTTTTCCAGGCAGTGCCGCAGCCCGGCGATGAACGGTTCGACGCCGACGATCAGGTCTGGGAGAGCCAGTTTGCGCGCCTTGCGGAAACTCAACTCGAACAGCGTTTCCGCGGCGGCGTTCATGAACAGCAGGCGCAAGCGCCGGTCCAGCACCAGCACGGCGATGCTCAAGCCATCCACGACCCGGCGGTAGTAATCTCTCAGCACGTTCGCCTCGCCCTTCAATCATCGCTGGCCGTGCAGCAAAAACCAAACCAACTCGCCGAATAACGCCCCCCGGCATGGAAAAAGGGTGTTGAGCGCCTCAATTCGGCGCATTCGCCATACATTTCCGCGATATGGTTACCGGCCTCGTTATCATTCTGCACCAAAAAGGTGCGAAAAGGAGGGTTCCCGAACCGCCATCGCGGGCTGCTCAAACAGCGACGCCCCCGACCGGGGGCGTCGCAGACATCGAGTCCCGTGGACGGTCGCGCGGGCTCGCGGACCGTCGCCCGGACCTCACAGGCTATAATACAGATCGAACTCGACCGGGTGGGTGGTCATCCGCATCCGGGTGACTTCCTGCATCTTGAGCGCGATGTAGGCGTCGATCAGGTCGTTGGTGAATACGCCACCCTTGGTGAGGAACTCGCGGTTCTGGCTGAGTTCGTTAAGCGCCTGCTCCAGGGAGAAACAGACCTGCGGGATCAGTTTCTCTTCTTCCGGCGGCAGCTCGTAAATGTCCTTGTCGACCGGATCGCCGGGATGAATCTTGTTCTGGATACCGTCCAGGCCGGCCATCATCATCGCGGCGAAAGCCAGATACGGATTGGCGGTCGAATCGGGGAAACGCACCTCGATGCGCCGTCCCTTGGGGTTGCTGACGTAGGGGATGCGGATGGACGCGGAACGGTTGCGCGCCGAATAGGCCAGGTTGATCGGCGCCTCGAAACCCGGCACCAGCCGCTTGTAGGAGTTGGTGGAGGGATTGCAAAACGCGTTCAGCGCCTTGGCGTGTTTGATGATGCCGCCGATGTAGTACAGCGCCGTTTCCGACAGGCCGGCGTACAGATCGCCGGAGAACAGGTTGACGCCGCCTTTCGCCAGCGATTGGTGAACATGCATGCCGCTGCCGTTGTCGCCGACCAGGGGCTTGGGCATGAAGGTGGCGGTCTTGCCGTAACTGGCGGCCACGTTCTGCACCACGTACTTCAGCCGCTGCACCTCGTCGGCCTTGCGCACCAGGGTGTTGAACTTGACGCCGATCTCGGCCTGGCCGGCGGTGGCGACTTCGTGGTGATGCACTTCGGGCGTCAGCCCCATCGCCTCCAGATTCAGGCACATGGCGGAGCGGATGTCCTGCATCGAATCCACCGGCGGCACCGGGAAATACCCGCCCTTGACGCCGGGTCGGTGACCGAAGTTGCCGCCTTCGTAAGCCCGCTCGGAGTTCCAGCCGGCCTCGGAGGAATCCACCTTGCAGAAGCAGCCGCTGATGTCGGCACCCCAGCGCACGTCGTCGAAAATGAAGAACTCGTTTTCCGGGCCGAAGAAGGCGGCGTCGCCGATACCGGTGGATTTCAGATAAGCCTCGGCGCGGCGGGCCAGCGAACGCGGGTCGCGTTCGTAACCCTGCATGGTATTGGGTTCGATGACATCGCAGGTCAGAACCAGGGTCGGCTCCTCGAAGAAGGGATCGACCGCCGCGGTCACCGGATCGGGCATCAGGATCATGTCCGATTCCTGGATGCCCTTCCAGCCGGCGATGGACGAACCGTCGAACATCTTGCCGTCCTCAAACACATCCTCGTCCACGGCGCTGACGGGTACGGTGACGTGTTGCTCCTTGCCGCGGGTGTCCGTGAACCGGTAATCCACGAACTTGATGTCTTTTTCCTCGATCAGCTTCATCACATCGGCAGCATTCATTGTCATTGGGTCCTCGGGTTTCAGAAAATCGGTTACAAACAGATCAGATAGAGCAAAGCCATGTCCATTGCCGGTTTAGCATAAAACATGCCATGGTGGGTTTTTGCAGGCTCGACCATCAACTATCCAGATGGTGGAGAATTCTTGTCCGCGCCATTGCGCAATAATAGTGCAAAAATCACCTCATCATGCCCCATTCAAGCGCATGATCGATGTTGAGCGCCCACTCATATCAAAGCATGATGCCAGAGGCTTATACTTTCATTCCCCCATTCCCCTTGCAGCCGCCAGAGGAGGCCACCATGGAATTTGAATTTCGGGTCCGGAATGTCAAGTGCGACGGGTGCGCCAGCGCCATTCGCGCCGGGCTGGGCAAGCATCCGCGAGTGCGGGAGGTCGAGGTGGAGGTGCCGACCGGCCGGGTGAACGTACAGGCCGACGGCGACATTCGCGCCGAGCTGGGCGCGGCGCTGCGGGATTTGGGTTATCCCGAAAATGCTTGAAGTAGGGCTGGCTTGGTTGCGGCGGGAGCGGCATTCGGTATCCACTTCCCGCCAGGGAATGCTTCAGAAGCGGGTTCCGACGTTGAGACCGACGATCCAGGGATCGATTTCCACGGTGCCGATGCCGACTCCGTCCAGCTTGGCCTTGGTGTCGATGTCGATGTAGCGAACGTCGACGTTCACGAACCAGTTGGGCGCCACGTCGAAATCCATGCCCACCTGTCCGGCCAGGCCCCAGGAATCATCGAGTTCCAAGTCCGCCCCGGATAAGGCGCCCTTGGTTTCTTCATCGAAAAAGAACGTGTAGTTCAAGCCCACGCCGACGTAGGGACGGAAGTTGCTGTCCGGCATGAAATGATACTGCACGCTGACCGTCGGCGGCAGGTGCTTGGTTTCGCCGATGTTGCCCGCGCCGGTCAGGCCGATATCGTGGCTGAACGGCCAGGCGCCGAGCAGTTCGATGCCGATGTTCGGCGTAGCCATGTAGGTGACGTTGAAACCCAGGCTGTAGCCGTCGTCCACGTCGAGATCAGCATTGGGTCCGAGACTGAGATTGTCCGATTTCGGATATACACCCCAAATACCGGCCCGAACCAGCCAGTTGCCCGCCTCGTAGGCTTGGGCGGCTCCCGACAGCAGACCGCCGATCAGCGCCATCGCCAAGGTACTCTTGAGTATCTTCGAGGACATCGCGCACTCCTTAATCGATTGTTGGCTTGTTATACGAAAGGCACAAAACCATTGTGTACTTTTGCAACAATTTAGTCAAAAACAGTGACGTGTATCAGCAATCCAACGGGCTGATTTCACTCGGCCAAGGGCGGTAGAATCTGTGCTACCTCCTCGAAAGTGGTCAGCCCGGCGGCGATCTGAAGCGCGGCGCCGACCCGCAACGGGCGCATCCCCTGTTCGAAGGCGTTGCGCCGCAAGGTTTCCTCGTCCATGTCCGTCCGGAATAGCCGACGCAGTTCCGGCGTGACCGTCAGCAGTTCGTACAGCCCGACCCGGCCCAGATAGCCGGTGTTGCGGCATTCCGGGCAGCCGCGCGGCGCTCCGATGGCTTCCGGCTTCGGTAGCGGCCAGGGCCGGACCAGCGCCTCCCACAGTGCGTCGTCGATCCGGTCGGTTCCCTTGCAATGCGGGCAGAGGGTGCGCACCAGGCGTTGCGCCATCACGCCGATCAGCACGTTCTGGATCAGGTAATGGGGCACGCCGAGATCGAGCAATCGGGTGATGGCCGAAGCGGCGTCGTTGGTGTGCAGGGTCGACAGCACCAGATGGCCGGTCAGCGCGGCCTGGACCGCCATTTGCGCGGTTTCCAGATCGCGAATCTCGCCGACCATGATGATGTCGGGATCCTGCCGCAACAGGGTGCGGATGCCCTGGGCGAAGGTAAGATCGATGGCCGGTTGCACCTGCATCTGGTTGAGTTCCGGGACGATCATCTCGATGGGGTCTTCGACCGTGCAGACGTTCACTTCCGGAACCGCCAGCTGCTTGAGGGTAGTGTACAGGGTAGTGGTCTTGCCGGAGCCGGTCGGGCCGGTCACCAGCACGATGCCGTGCGGCCGGGCGATCATCGCCCGCCAGGCCGCTTCCTCGGCGGGCGCGAAGCCAAGCTGGCCGAAGTTCTTGGTGACCGTATCCGGGTCGAAGATGCGCAGCACGCACTTTTCGCCGAAGGCGGTCGGCATGGTGGACAGCCGCAGTTCGATTTCCCGTCCGGCGGGGGTGCGGGTCTTGATGCGGCCATCCTGTGGCCGGCGCTTCTCGGCCACGTCCATTCGGCCCAGGATCTTGATGCGGCTGGTGACCGCGCTCATCACCGCCGGCGGCAACTGATAAATCGCGTTCAGCACGCCGTCGATGCGGAAACGGATGTGGCCCTGTTCGCGGCGCGGCTCCAGATGAATGTCGCTGGCACGCTGGGAGAAGGCGTATTGCAGCAGCCAGTCCACGATCTGGACGATGGGCCGCTCGTCGGCGCTCAACTCGCCGCGCCGGCCCAGTTCCAGCAATTGCTCGAAGTTGAGGATGCCCGAAGTGGGCTCCAGCGAACCCCGCAGCGCGCCGCGCACCGAACGCGATACGCCGTAGAATTCCAACTGGTAGCGATTGATGTCCAGCGGATTGGCGATGACCCGTTCGATGTCGCGGCGCAGGGTTTGCCGCAACACGCCCTGCCATTCGGTCAGCCAGGGTTCGGTGGTGGCGAACACCACCCGGGTGTCGTCCGCCACGACCGGCAGGATTTGGTAGCGGGCCGCGTACTCGTAGGAGATGAACGGCAGCAATCGCTCGACCGCGGCGATGTCGAGTTTGAGCGGATCGATGCGCAGATAGGGCAAGCCGACCTTGCCCGCCAACCACTCGGTCAACAGCTCCAGGCTCAGGATTTGGCGGGGTGGTTGAAGATGGTGGAGCTTTTTGTTGGCGATCACCACCAATGGATGGAGTTCGCCGCGTTCCATTTTGGGACCCCCGACCGCCCGTTCGGCATCGGCTCTGTCCACCAATCCGTCGGCGACCAGATCATCCAGCACTTCTTTCAGGCTCAGCCGGTGTTCTGGCAGACGCGGTCTGGATGACGGACCGGAACGGGAATCGGTGCTATTTGGGAACGGGCGGGTAATTGGCGCAATGGAATTTAGGATATTCACGGTGAGATCGGTAATGTCAAACGTGTGCGTAGCGCGCACGCGACTGCTCGACAAACAAGGATTGCTGCCGCGCCGCCGGTTTATGTGTGACGTGGTAGGCAAAATTCGTTATCAGTGCTTCCAGCATGGGATGTCTGAGTTTCTCGGTTGCACCAACGTGATAGTAATGCGTTCTCGTAAAGACATGAAAATTGTTTGACGCCCAATTCTTTTCAAGCTGTTCGTTCGTCCTGAACTCGTTACTATGCCAAGTTGAAAGGATAAATTTGCATGGCAGCCGAGAAAGCATTTCAGCAAGATCAGTTTCATCTCTATCCGACCATGAATTGAAATAGTCTACGTGACGCCCCGCGTAAGGAGGGTCCGCATAAACCAGATCGTCACATCGTACCGTAGCGAGTGTTTTTTTGAAATCCATCACTTCAAATTTCCAATCTGAAGCGGATATGATTCTAGAGATTGTTTGCACTTGGTTAACTATTTTCGTGATATAAGCAGGTGAAAATCGGTCGGGTTTTCGACAGAAGGGAACATTAAAATACCCCGACCGATTAAATCGCATAACTCCATTGAAACACGATCTATTTAAAAAAAGAAAATCGAGGGAATTTGGATTTTTATTGAAACGATTCCGTACCTCGTAAAAGTAATTTTCCCCAAAAGTACGCAGTCGCTCTCCGTGCTCTTTCAAGTATTCTTTAACTCTACAGGGAGATAACAACCCAGTCTGGATGTCTTTATAAAACTGGATGATATGAATGTTGGAATCACAAAGCAGCGCGCGTTTTGGCTGAACATTTAACGCGACAACGCAGGAGCCACAAAAGGGTTCGACCCAGCGGTCATTTGGTAGTTCTCCCGCCAGATGCGCAATTTCCTTAACCAGCTTTGTTTTTATCCCTTGGCATTTTATTGGAGGAACGAGTGGTGCATGATTCACTGAGAATCCTCCCCGCTATTCTGTTCATCATCCCATAAACGGCAAATTTCCTCTTCGTGTTCACGGAGTGTATCTATTCCACGATTTTTGTATTCAAGATAGGTCTTCAGGTTGATATAAGGACGTTCGATATCTAGCGCTTTTGCCATATCCTTTGTCAGATAGAACATCCAATAGTCATCGTAAACCTCTTCGCCAAGTTTTGCGAATGGTCCGGCACCGTTAATAAGGTGATCAATTGGTGTAACGGAGCCTATATTCTTTGTGTTTCCACTTCCTGGTCTCGCCGATGCAATTCGAAATTTAGGTTGCGCAAAGAACTGAAATTCATGAATGACTGAGGGAATTTTATCAAGATCATCAATGGAATATTGCTTCCTTTCATCAATGGTATCACCCGATTTTGAGTAGATAACCCCGAGAACAAAATGACCTTGGTACTCATCATATGGGTATAGAGTGTTTTTACTGCTGTTGCGATTACGGAAGTAGCCAGTGAACGCCCCTGGCGTCATGCCATTTACATTCGTGCTATCCACTCGATATGTACTTTTTATATCGACCGCAAATTTGCTTCTAGTCACTTTTTCGATGAAGGTTAGGTCGGGGTAAAAATTCTGCTGTGGTGATAAATGAATTTCCAGATCTTGCCGCTTCGCGAAATCCACAAACATCGGAAAGAGAAGGAGTTCCAAAACCTTGGAAATGATTTTTGTATCAATGGAGATCGTATAAATGCGTCGATAGACATCAATAAAGCCTTTGATAACCCAGTCACCTTCATTCGTGGCTACTGCTGCCGCGAATGATTCGGTATGGGATTGCAAGTGCTTTAGAAATTGATCTGAATTCATTGTCGATTTGGGTATTTTTGCAGCTGGAATAACAAAATTCAGGCAATCACAACACTTCCAGCTTCGCGTAAGCCACCACCAGCCACTTGGAACCGCCCGCCTTGGGAAAATCCACCCGCGCCCGCGCGTGATAGCCGGCGCCTTCGACCTCCAGTACTACCCCCTCGCCGAACTGCGGATGGCGCACCCGCTGTCGGGGTTGCAAACCGGTGGGCGCGGCGGGCGCGGTGGCAAGGGACCGGGCGGGAAGCGGGCTGGTTCCCCGCCGTTTCGCGCGAGCGCGCACGTCGCGGGTCAGTTCGGCGGGAATTTCGCCGACAAAGCGCGAAGGTGGTGAGTAATTTTCGCGGCCGTACAGCGTGCGCTGTTCCGCGTAACAAAGGTACAACCGCTGCCGGGCGCGGGTAACGCCAACGTAGGCCAGTCGCCGTTCTTCCTCCAGCTGGTGCGCTTCCGCCACCGAACGGCTGTGCGGGAACAATCCTTCTTCCAACCCGACCAGGAACACCACCGGAAACTCCAGGCCCTTGGCCATGTGCAGCGTCATCAGCTGCACGCAATCATCGCCGGCGCTCCCCTGGCCCTGACCGGATTCCAGGGCGGCGTGGGCCAGAAAGGCGTTCAGCCAGTCCGGCTCGTCCGGATCCGCCCCGACCACGACCGGATCGGTGTTGGCAGTGAACCCGGCGCTGGCGTTGACCAGCTCCTCCAGATTCTCCACCCGCATTTCGCCCTTGTCGGTTTTTGACTGCTCGTACATCGCCAGCAGGCCGCTGTGGGTGATCAGGTGCTGGACTCGTCCGGGCAGCGGTTGGCCATGGCTGTCGCGATCCAGCATTTCGATCAGGTTCAGAAAACCGCGCACGGCGCTGGCGGCCCGCCCACTCAGACCGCCGGCCATGAGCAGTTGCAGGGCGGCCTGCCACAGCGAACCACCCCGGGCGCGCGCCGTTTCCCGCAATAGATCGAGCGTGCGTTCACCGATGCCGCGCGGCGGGGTGTTCACCACCCGCTCGAACGAGGGATCGTCGTCGCGGTTAGCGATCAGGCGCAGATAGGCCAGGGCATCCTTGATCTCGGCGCGCTCGAAGAAACGCAAGCCGCCGTAAATCCGGTACGGGATCGCCATCCCGATCAGCGTTTCCTCGAACAGCCGCGACTGGGCGTTGGAGCGGTACAGGATCGCCACGTCCCGGCGCTGGCCCCCCTGTTCCACCCATTGGCGGATGCGCTCGACCACGAACCGCGCCTCGTCCACTTCGTTGAAGGCGTTGTAAACCTGGATCGGTTCGCCGTCGCCATCGGCGGTCCACAGATTCTTGCCCAGCCGGGCGGCGTTGTGGGCGATGAGCGCGTTGGCGGCCTTGAGGATGTTGTGGGTGGAGCGATAGTTCTGTTCCAGGCGGATAGTGCGGGTGCCGGGAAAATCCTCGGCGAAACGTTGAATATTCTCGACTTTCGATCCCCGCCACCCGTACACGCACTGATCGTCGTCGCCGACGATGAACACGTCGCCCCCACCACCGCCCAGCAGCCGGACCCAGTTGTATTGAATGGTGTTGGTGTCCTGAAATTCGTCCACCAGGACATGTTGAAACCGCTCCCGGTAATGGGCCAGCAAATCCGGGTTGTCGCGCCAGAGTTCGTAGACGCGCAGCAACAATTCGCCGAAATCCACCAGCCCGCCGCGCTCGCATTCCTGCTGATAAGTCGTGTAAATCTGTCGGTATTGACGCTGGGCCGGCTTGCCGTCGTCGGCCAGATCGGCGGGGCGCTGGCCCTCGTCCTTGCAGCGGTTGATGAAGCTGGCGACCTGTGCCGGCGGCCATTTTTTCTCGTCCAGATTCAATCCGCGCAGCACCCGTTTCAATAATCGGGTTTGATCGTCGCTGTCGAGAATCTGGAAAGCGCGCGGCAGGCGGGCTTCCTGCCAGTGCTGGCGCAGCAGCCGGTGGGCGATGCCGTGAAAGGTGCCGATCCACAGTCCGCCGATGGGCTGGTCCAACATCGCTTCAACCCGCCCGCGCATCTCGGCGGCGGCCTTGTTGGTGAAGGTCACCGCCAGAATCGACCAGGGCGAGGCGTTTTCCACCGCCAGCAGCCAGGCGATGCGCCGGGTCAGCACCCGGGTCTTGCCGCTGCCGGCCCCGGCCAGCACCCGCAAGGGTCCCAGCGGCGCGGTCACCGCCTGGCGCTGGGGTTCGTTGAGATCGTCGAGAATCCAGGAAACATCCATGGTCGGCGATTCTAGCAGAATCGCCCCACGACGCTCCCGTCGTGGGCGCATCCCGTGACGCCGGTCGAACCGGGGACTTGCCAGACCGCCGCCCCGCCAAGGCTCTCGTCAGGAAAAAGCGACCGTGCGTTTCTCCGCGTTGCTTTGCATGGCCAGATCGATGATCCGGATCGTGTTTCTCGCATGTTCCGGTTTGACGGCCAACTCCGCTTGCCGGGTAATGGCCTGGTAGACATTCTCGTAATACGCCTGATAACAACCCCTGGCGGTTTCTACCTTGCCATGGAAATGCAGGTCACCGATCTGGGTATTGAGGGTTCCCCATCGCTCTTTGGGCTCCATGCCCCAATCCGGTTCACGCGGCGACAGGCCGCGCTTCAGCGCCTCTTCCTGTGGATCGACGCCGTATTTCACGAAAGAACCCGCCGTGCCATGCAATGCGAAACGGGGTCCTGGTTCCCGCACCAAAAGACCTGCCTTCAAGGTCACTTTCAGGTTGTCATAATGCAGTACCAGTTCAAACTGATCGTCGGCTTTTCCAACATCCCGTTGACTCCTGATATCGGCGGTCAGCATTTGAGGCAAGCCAAACAACACTTGGGCTTGATCGATCAGATGCGAACCGAGATCGAACAATACGCCACTCCCCAAACCAGCCTCCTCTCGCCAGGCCCGCTCCGGGCTGAAATAATTCCTGAAGCGGTCGAAATGGCTTTCATACTCGACCAGCCGCCCCAGGCAACCCTGCCGCACGATCTGACTGACCGTCTGAAAATCGCCATCCCAGCGCCGGTTTTGGAAGACGCTGATGAGCGTGTTCTGTCGGCGCGCCAGCTCGATGAGTTGCTGGGCCTGTTCCGACGTGATGGTAAAGGGTTTGTCCACCACGACATGTTTGTGAGCCAGCAGCGCTTGTCGGGCCAGATCGAAGTGGGAGGCATTCGGCGTGGCCACCACGACGAGTTCGATATCCTTGTCCTCAAACAGCGCGGCGGCGTCTCTGACCACCTCGACCCAGGGATACCGTTGACGCGAGGTGTCCCCACGGCGCTCCACGACCTTGCTAAGCTGTAAATGGGGAACAGCCGTGATCACCGGCGCATGAAACACCTGTCCGGCCATCCCATACCCAATCAATCCAACCTTCATATCGCGCATCGTTGTTTCCTCGCTTGAAAGCCATTCACTATAACGCGTTCCGGGCTGGTCTCCGGCGCGGGCTCGCCGCCGGGTGATCGATGCCGAAGCGGGAGCCTGGCGCAAGCCGGCGGTGTATCGGAACGGCGCGCGCCGTTCCCGTCCAGCGGTGTGGTAAATTGGGCGCCCAAAGGCTCGAATCCACGAGCTCCCGGTCAACACCGGGCGCCGGGAAAATACCGCTTCGTGCAACCCTTGAAGATTCCCAACCCGAGTGCGATGAAACATGAAAATCACGATTTTTGGCTCTGGCTATGTCGGGCTGGTCACCGGCGCCTGCTTCGCCGAGGTCGGCAACGACGTGCTGTGCGTGGACGTGGACCCGCGCAAGGTCGAAATGCTCAAGCGCGGCGAAATCCCGATTCACGAACCCGGTCTCGACGACCTGGTTCAGCGTAACGGCGACAGCGGCCGGCTGCAATTTACCACCGATATCGCGGCAGGCGTCGCCCACGGCCTGTTCCAGTTCATCGCGGTCGGCACCCCGCCCGACGAAGACGGTTCCGCCGACTTGCAGCATGTGCGCGCCGTCGCCCGCTCCATCGGCCAACATCTGGAGGAGTACCGGGTGGTGGTCAACAAATCCACCGTGCCGGTGGGCACCGCCGACCTGGTGCGCGAGACCATCGCCGCCGCGCTCGCCGAACGTGGCCGGGACATCCCGTTCTCGGTGGTTTCCAACCCGGAATTTCTCAAGGAAGGGGCGGCGATCCAGGACTTCATGCGACCCGACCGGATCATCGTCGGCAGCGACGACCACCGGGCCACCGTACAACTGCGCAATCTGTACGCGCCGTTCAATCGCAACCGCGACCGGCTGATCGAGATGGACGTGCGCTCGGCGGAACTGACCAAGTACGCCGCCAACGCCATGCTGGCGACCAAGATCAGCTTCATGAACGAGATGGCCAATCTGGCCGAGCGGTTGGGCGCCGACATCGAGAAGGTCCGGGTGGGCATCGGCGCCGACCCGCGCATCGGCTACCACTTCATCTATCCGGGCGCGGGATACGGGGGCAGTTGTTTTCCGAAGGACGTCAAAGCCCTGGAATACACCGCCCGGGCGGCGAACTACGAAGCCACCCTGCTCCAGGCGGTGGAAGCGGTCAACGAGCGGCAGAAGAACGTCCTGTTCGCGAAGCTCCAGCGCCATTTCAAGGGCGATCTGCGCGGACGGACCTTCGCGCTGTGGGGGCTGGCCTTCAAACCCGGCACCGACGACATGCGCGAAGCGCCCAGCCGCAATCTGCTGGAAGCGTTGTGGCGGGAAGGCTGCACGGTCCGGGCCTACGATCCGGCGGCGATGAAGGAAGTCCGCCGGATTTACGGCGAACGATCCGATTTCCGGTTGTGCGACCGGCCGATGGATGCGCTGCCCGGCGCCGACGCGCTGGTCATCGTCACCGAATGGAGCCTGTTCCGCAGTCCCGATTTCGACGCCATCGGCCGCCAGCTCAAGCAGCCGCTGATCTTCGACGGCCGCAATCTCTACGATCCCGACTATCTGCGCGAAGCGGGCTTTGTCTACTACGCCATCGGCCGAGGCGAACAACCATGATTATCCCCGTCATCCTGTCCGGCGGCAGCGGCACCCGGTTGTGGCCGCTGTCGCGCGAGGCTTATCCCAAGCAATTCCTGCCGCTGGTGGACCGGCGGACCCTGTTGCAGAACACCGCGTTACGCATCGCCGGTCTGGCCGACGCGACCGCGCCGCTGGTGGTGTGCAACGAGGAACATCGCTTCATGGTCGCCGAGCAGTTGCGCGCGGTCGGCATCCAGCCGGCGGCGGTGATTCTGGAACCGGTCGGGCGCAACACCGCGCCAGCGGTCGCGGTGGCGGCCCTGCACGCCCAGCGTGAGGGCACCGACCCGACCTTGCTGATTCTGCCCGCCGATCACGTCATCGCCGATGTCGAGGGCTTTCGCGCCGCGGTGCGGCAGGTCGCGCCCCATGCCGAGGCGGGGTGGCTGATCACCTTCGGTATCGTGCCCACCGTGCCGGAAACCGGCTATGGCTATATCAAGGCCGGCCCGCCGCTGGACGAATCCAGGGTGTGCGCGGTGGAGCGTTTCGTCGAGAAGCCCGACCTTGCCACCGCCCAGCATTATCTGGAATCCGGCGACTACTACTGGAACAGCGGCATGTTCATGTTCCGTGCCTCGGCCTTCCTGGCGGAACTGGAGCGCCTGGCCCCGGCGATGCTGGCCGCCTGCCAGCAGGCGCTCGCCACCGGCCGGGCCGATACGGATTTCCTGTGGCTGGACCGCAAAACCTTCGCCGCCTGCCCCAAGGATTCCATCGACTACGCGGTGATGGAGAAAACCGACCATGCGGTGGTGATGCCGTTGGCGGTGGGCTGGAACGATGTCGGGTCCTGGTCGGCGTTGTGGGACGTGGGCGAACGCGACGGCGACGGCAACATCATTCGCGGCGACGTGATCGCGGTCGACACCCGCGATACCTACGTGGACGCCGCCACGCGGCTGGTGACCACGGTCGGGGTGGACAATCTGGTGGTGGTGGAAACCGCCGACGCCGTGCTGGTCGCCAGCAAGGAGCGGGTGCAGGAAGTCAAGGCGGTGGTGGACCGGCTCAAGGCGAGCCAGCGCCCGGAGGGCCGGTTCCATCGCAAGGTTTACCGACCCTGGGGCTGTTACGACTCGATTGATTTCGACCGGCGCTTCCAGGTCAAACGGATCATGGTCAGGCCCGGCGCCTGTATCTCCTCGCAGATGCACCATCACCGCGCCGAGCATTGGGTGGTGGTCAGCGGCACCGCCCGCGTTCACCGTGGCGACGAGGTGTTTCTGCTGACCGAAAACCAGTCCACCTACATCCCGGTCGGCGTCCAGCACCGATTGACCAACCCCGGCAAGATTCCGCTGGAGATCATCGAGGTGCAATCGGGCAGCTATCTGGGCGAGGATGACATCGTTCGCTTCGAGGACGTGTACGGGCGGGGGAACAGCGAGGCGTGAGACGACGATGAGCGGCGAACTGGCGTGTTTCAAGGCTTATGACGTTCGCGGGCGGGTTCCCGATGAGCTGAACGAGGATCTGGCCTATCGTATCGGGCGAGCCTATGCCGCCCTGCTGCAACCGCGACGGGTGGCGGTCGGTCACGATGTGCGACCGAGCAGTCCGGCCTTGAGCGCGGCGGTGGCCGAGGGCCTGCTGGACGGCGGCGCGGGCGTGCTGGACATCGGTCTGTGTGGTACGGAGGAGATTTATTTCGCCGCTTTCCATCACCAGCTCGACGGCGGGATCATGGTCACCGCCAGCCATAATCCGATGGATTACAATGGCATGAAGCTGGTGCGCGAACAGGCCAAGCCGATCAGCGGCGACAGCGGCCTGTTCGCCATTCGCGATCTGGCGGCGCGCAACCGATTTCCAGCATCCAGACGACGCGGCGCCCTCGTCGAGCGGCCGGACAAGGGCGATTACGTCGCGCATCTGCTGAGCTATATCGATCCCGATATGCTCAAACCGCTCAAGATCGTGGTCAACGCCGGCAACGGCGGGGCGGGGCCGATCATCGACGCGCTGGAGCCGCATTTGCCGTTCCAGTTCATCAAGATTCACCATGAACCGGACGGTACGTTCCCGCACGGCATTCCCAATCCCCTGCTGCCGGAATGCCGCGACGCCACGGCGCAAGCGGTGCGCGAGCACGGCGCGGACCTGGGGCTGGCCTGGGACGGCGATTTCGACCGCTGTTTCTTTTTCGACGCCTCGGGCCGTTTCATCGAGGGTTATTATCTGGTCGGCTTGCTGGCGGAAACCCTGCTGGCGCGGCAACCGGGCGCGAAAATCATCCACGATCCGCGCTTGACCTGGAACACCATCGAACAGGTGCGGGCGGCGGGCGGCGTCCCGGTCCAGAGCAAGACCGGCCACGCTTTCATCAAGGAGCGGATGCGGCTGGAGGATGCGCTGTACGGCGGCGAAATGAGCGCCCATCACTACTTTCGCGACTTCGCCTATTGCGACAGCGGCATGATTCCGTGGCTGTTGATCGCCGAACTGTTGAGCCGGCGTGGCCAATCGCTGGCGGCGCTGGTGGACGCGCGGATGCGGGCGTTTCCGTGCAGCGGCGAGATCAATTTCCGGGTGGCCGACGCGCCGGCCAAAATCCGGGAAATCCTGGCCGCCTACGCCGGGCAAGAACCGGCGTTGGACGAAACCGACGGCGTCAGTCTGGAATTTCCCGACTGGCGGTTCAATCTGCGTTGCTCCAACACCGAGCCGCTGTTGCGACTGAACGTGGAAACGCGCGGCGACGCCGGATTGCTGGAACGTCGGACCGGGGAATTGCGGGCGCTGATTGGTGGTTGAGCACATATTGGGAGAACACCGTCATGAATGCTGTCGTCAAGCCCAGGTATTTAAGTGTCCCTGAATTTCTCGAATGGGAAAACCAGCAGGATACCCGGCATGAATTGCTGGACGGTCAAATCATCGCCATGACTGGTGGAACCTTCGCTCACGCGCGACTGATTACGCGACTGGTAACGAAGTTATCCAACCACCTTGATAAAACGCCTTGTGTGGTTTTGTCTTCGGATTTCAAGGTCCAAGTGGCCGTGGATATTTTCTATCCCGACGTGGTCGTCACTTGCGCTCAGCAGGAAAATCAGGATTTACTCTGCAAGGAGCCAAAACTGATTGTCGAAGTCCTGTCCAACTCCACAACTCACAAGGACCGGCATAAAAAACGCTTGGCCTATCAGCAAATCGACAGCCTGGAGGAATACGTGCTGGTCTCGCAGGAAGCAAAATACATCGAGATTTACCGGCGAGCGGATGACTGGCGGGTCGCTGTCCACACGGATGGCGTGGTGGAATTGCGTTCGGTGGAGTTTTCACTGTCGATGGACGAGCTTTACGAGGGCGTTTATTGAGGGTGAAAAGTAGCCGGATGGAGCGGAGTGAAATCCGGGGAATTCCCCGGATCCCACGCCGGCTTTCATCCGGGCCGCATCAGGCTTCCAGGTTTCACCCATACGCCGCCGTATTCGCTTGCCGGTTCGACATGGTCCTCGCCCCGGTTTCCGCTTTCGCCGCCACCTCGGCGGCCAGTCGCCGACAGAACTCCTTGGCGCTCGGAGTTTCATCCCACAGTTCGTACTGGCGGACCACGGCGGCCACGTCGCCCGGCGTGAGGCGGTCGAGCCGCAGCACCGATTCCTTCCAGACCGCCGCCTGGGCGATCTCGCCACCCAGCCGAACGAACTCCTGCGCAAACAGACCCCAGCGCTGGCCTGGCTTCAGGTAGTCGAAGCGGATTTTCCAGGGGAAGCGGCGCAGGCTGGCCGCGTCCAGGCTCTCCATCAGGTTGGTGGTGGCGATGAAGATCCCGTCGAACGCCTCCATCTGGGTCAGCAACTCGTTGACCTGCGTCACTTCCCAGGAGTGGTGCGCGCCGCGCCGGTCGCGCAGGAAGGAATCGGCCTCGTCCAATACCAGCACCGCGTCCCGCTGGCGGGCGTCATCGAACATCGCGGCGATGCGCTGTTCGGTCTGGCCCAGGTACATGTCGAGTAAATCCGAGGCGCGCTTGACCAGCAGCGGTTTCTCCAGCGCATCGGCGATATGGCGGGCCAGTTCCGACTTGCCGGTGCCGGCCGGACCGTGGAAGCAGAAAATGCCGTGCGGGCGGCGTTGCAGCGCTGCGATCAGCCTGGGAATATCCTGATCGACGTTGAGAAAGCGCAAGTCATAGCCGGTCGGGACGTGATTGCGGGCCGGCGCCCGCTTCTGGCCCAGCAGCGCCGCCGAGCGGTCGAGGGTTTGCAGCACCAGCGCCCGGCGGGCGTCCAGGTCGCCGCCGCCGGCGTGGCGGGCCAGCTTGGCGGCCCGCTCCAGTTGCGCCGGAGTCAGATGTTCCTGGGCGGCGATCCGCGCCAGCCAGTCGTCCTCCCCGGCCCAGTCGCCCAGATGGTGGCGGGCGATCTCGATCCGCACCGACTGGGGCGGCACGGTGAAGCGGATGGCGTAATCGAAGCGGCGCAGGTAGGCCCTGTTCATCGAGCCGATGTCGTTGGTGAGCCACAGCGCCGGCACCGGGTTGTTTTCCAGGGTGCGGTTGATCCACGCCTTGCCGGCGGTGGCACCGTCGCCGCGCCCGCCGAACAGCCGGTCGAAGGGGTCGCGCTCGAACACGTCCTCCACCTCGTCGAACAGCAGCAGGGCGTCGTCGCGCCGGGCCAGCAGCCTCTGGCACAGATTGAACGCTCGCAACCGCCGCTCGCACCGGATCGGATCGCCGTCCTCGTCGGCGTAATCCACCTCGTACAGCTCCGCGCCCACCGCCTCGGCCAGTACGGCGGCGTATTCGGTCTTGCCGACGCCGGGGGGACCGTACAGCAGCAGGTTGGTGCCGGCGATTTTGTTCGCCAGCGCGGCCCGCAGCAGGCCGACGGCGGCGGCGGTGTCCCTGGCGAGATGCGGGAAGTTAGCCGCGGTCAAGGTGCGCCGGGGTGAGCGCTTCAGGAAGCGGGCGATCAGCGCCTCGGCGTCGGCGTGCGGCCTCAACAGAATGTTTGCCAGATCCTTGCGCGAACCGAGCTTGTCTTCCAGATCGGCGATCCGGGACGACATCTGGACCAGCCCGGTGGCGAGCAGGGTGCCGTCGGGACTCAAGGCCGCGCGCACGTCCGCCGTCGCCAAGCCGGTCAACCGCGCCAGCAGCTCGTGCAAAAACGGGGTGCTCGCGGCCTGCGACTGCTGGGCGATGGCCTGATGGAAGGTGCGATCCCCGTTCAGGAACATGGCGAAGCAGAGGATGGCTTGCTCGGCCGGGTTCAGCCCCAGCAGCTCGGCGAGCAGGCCCAGGTTGCGGACCAGCGGCAAGTCCGGGCTGAGAGTGATCTGCGCCAGTTCCGCGCGCCGTTGTTGGAGGAGACGAAGGAAACGCTCCGGCGACCGGGACCGTCCACACTCGATCTCGTCTTCATCCGCTTCATCGGACTCATCGTGGGATTCGGCCAGCCCAGTCAGGGCCAGGAATTCGTCGTTATCCCAACAGGGATGCTGGCGAAAAGGGTGAGACCGACGACCGCTCCGCCCCCAGCCCAGCAGCAGGGCCAGGTCAATCAGCCAGCGGCCCAGCAGCGCCCGATAGGCGGCGGTGTCGTCGTCTTCCAGCGGCAGGAGGGGTTGGGTGCTGACTTGCAGAAAATGAGAAAGAGTCATGAGGCGCTCCAGTCGGGTGGATGAATGGAGCCAAGAATACGACGGACACCCGACACGATGCGTCGGCTGGATTGAAGTAGTGCGGGTGAGCAAGGAGCGGATGCAGGTGGCCATCCTGGCAGCTCTGCATGAAAAGCCACGGCGGTTTCGGACATTGCCGGAACGCTTGCGGTGGGGATTTGGAAGCGCCGTAACCGGGTCTAAATTCCCAATGACACGGCTATTGATTCCCAAATTTCGGTTGGTTGATTCCCAATCACACGATCTGCTCAAGCAGGCCGCGACCGCTGAAGGCGACTATCAATTGCTCTATTACCGCGATCACGATCAATTCGAGGTTGACATCATCTCGGACTGAGCTGGAAAGTTAATCCGGGTTGCTGGAGCGTGGAAAGCAGTCCACAGAACAGTGTACCCGTTACGGGTCGGTCATGAGGCGGTCATGGTGAATTTAGCCAGTTTTCCATCGTCAGGCCCGGAACCCGTCCAAACTCGCGGACATTGTGGGTCACCATGATCGCGCCCAGCGCCAGGGCGTGGGCCGCAATCAGCGTATCCAGAGGCCCAATCGGCGTACCTCGCGCCTGTAAATACGCGCGCAGCGAGCCGTAGGCGGCAGCGGCGGGCGCATCGAAGGGGGCGATTTCAAAGGTCGCGAGGAACAGCTCCAGCTTGGCGAGGTTGACAGCGCGGCGTTGGCTGGCGGCGATGCCGAAGCGCAACTCGGCCAGCGTGATGGCGGACAG